>VGFL01000050.1 GCA_016868915.1 Bacteroidota bacterium
TTCATCTGTTGATATTTTTGCTCCTGGGCAAGAGATATACAGTACCGTACCTGATAATCAATATAAGAATCTTCAAGGTACTTCTATGGCGGCCCCGATGGTTTCAGGTGCGGCAGCATTCTTAAAGTCATACTTCCCAACTTTGTCAATGACTCAAATAAGAACAGTTTTAGTGTCCAATTCAATGATGTACAAAAAAGAATTGGGAAGCTACAGCATTACACCAGGGGTAATAAACCTAGTAAGTGCAGTAAAAGCCTGTCAAAAATTGGAAAAAAATAAATAATAATTCCGCGTAATTTTAGATTGTCAAGGGTAGATGAAAGTTATAGATCATTTAACTAATGCGAAAGATACATTATTTTCTTTTGAAATTCTTCCACCGTTAAAAGGAAAGAGTATTCAATCCATATTTGATGGTATTGACCCATTGATGGAGTTTGAACCAAAGTTCATTAACGTTACATATCATCGTGAAGAATTTATTTATAAAGAAAGGGAAAATGGTTTGTTAGAAAAAATTGCCATTCGTAAACGACCAGGAACTGTTGGGATTTGTGCGGCAATTATGAATAAATACGATGTAGATGCCGTTCCTCATCTCATATGTGGTGGATTCAGTAAAGAAGAAACTGAAAATGCGCTAATTGACCTCCAATTTTTGGGGATCGACAATGTTTTGGCATTGCGAGGTGACTCAATAAAAACAGAAGCTGCGTTTCGACCTCATAAAGATGGTCATGCCTATGCAGTGGACCTCATCAATCAAATTTCAGACATGAATCGTGGAAATTATATCGTTGATGATGTTCAGCTAGAACCAACAAATTTCTGCATCGGCACTGCCGGTTATCCTGAAAAGCACTTTGAATCAATGAATATGACTACCGATTTGCATTATTTAAAAATGAAGGTGGATAGTGGTGCTGAATACATTGTGACACAAATGTTTTTTGATAACAGTAAATTTTTTGAATTTGTAAATGCATGTCGTGAAATTGGAATAACAGTTCCTATAATTCCAGGGTTAAAACCAATTAAAAATTTAAATCATATTACTTTTTTACCAAAATTCTTCAAAATTGACTTTCCTTATGAGCTATCGAAAGAATTATTAAAGTGTAAAGATAACAAAGCTGTTGAGCAAGTTGGGATTGAGTGGGGAATACAACAATCAAAAGAACTCAAGGAAAAAAATGTACCTTGTATTCATTACTACACGATGTCTAATTCAACCTCTGTTAAAACCATTGCAAAAGAAGTATTTTAATAATCTCATTCTTCAATAATTTATGAAACACGTTTTCATGCTTTTTATTGTAATTAGTCAGTTTAATTTCTATTCGCAAATTAATTTTAAACTAACAAATGCTGTTGTAATTGGTCAATTTGACAAGCCTGAAGACCGATTTTCGATAGAAATTAATACCACAGAAATTTTAGCCACACAAGGAATCAAGGCAATACCATCATTGAATTTGTTAAAAACAGGAGAAGATTCACGATTACTTGCTACTGATTCACTAAAAGCAGTAGTTAGATCTAAAGGTTTTGATACGTATTTGATTGTAAAAGTATTAGGCTTTGATAAGCGGTTTAGGTTGACTGATCGAAAAATAAGTTTTAATGAATCTTTGGACCGGGGTACACTTTTCAACTTATACCGAGACGAGGCCGAATCAATCAGTTTTGAATTCAGTTTTTTCAAAAATGATCAAATTATTTATCGTGAGATAATTCGTTGCCAGAGTATCTCAGATCAAAATACAGTCATCAAGAAATACCGCAAAAAACTGAGGAAATGTGTATTAAAAAAGTGGTAACCAATGATTCCTGTTCAGATGTAAATTCTTTAACGTTCATTGATTTTTAAACACCATTAACTAATTTTTATAAAATTCAATTCTTTTTTTAAAATCAATTTCAAAAAAAAATAATAGAAGAAACTCAAATTTATTGAACTTAAAAAATTTAAGTTTTTGTTACTTTTAGGTATAAATATTGTTACTTTAAATATTATAATAAAATTCAAATGACTTTAAGTAAATCCATTTTTTTTCTTTTTTTCGTCTCTCTCTTTGGTTTAAATTCTTACTCTCAATATTATTCAGAGCAATCTGGAGCTTCACAAAAATTTCAGCAGGTAATTAGCAGCATTAAAAATATGTATGTTGACCAGGTGGATGCTGATAAGCTTACCGAAGATGCAATTATCAGTATGTTGGAAAAACTTGATCCTCATTCAACCTACATTCCGAAGGAAGATGCTGACGAAGCACAATCGCAAATTGATGGAAGTTTTGTTGGAATTGGGGTTCGTTTCCAAATCATGAAAGATACAGTTACTTTTATCAATACCATACCAGGTGGACCATCCGAAAAAATTGGAATTCAAGCAGGAGATCAATTAATAAAAGTAGATGGGGAATTGGTCGCAGGGACAGGTATTAAAAATAACGCCGTTCGCAAAAAACTAATGGGAGTTAAAGACACAAAAGTGAAAGTTTCGTTAAAAAGACAAGGCATTGCTGAACTTTTGGACTTCACAATAACTCGAGATAAAATTCCGATCTTCTCTGTGGATTCTTACTACATGATTGATGATAAAATTGGGTATATCAAGTTGAATAGTTTTTCCAGAACATCAATGGAAGAAATGACTAAGGCAATGTCAAGTTTGAAGCAAAAAGGGATGACAAAACTAATTTTAGATTTACAGGACAATGGTGGAGGACTTTTAGATGTCGCGCAAAAATTAGCAGACGAATTTCTTTCAGGAAATAAATTGATTGTTTATTCCGAGGGTAGAATGCAACCAAAATCTGAATTGAGAGCTGGAAAAAATGGAATGTTTGAAAAGGGCGATTTAGTGGTTCTTGTAGATGAATTTTCAGCTTCTGCAAGTGAGATCGTTTCTGGTGCCATTCAAGATTGGGACAGAGGTGCTATTGTAGGAAGAAGAACGTTTGGAAAAGGGTTAGTTCAACGTCCAATAGATTTAATTGATGGATCAGAAATGCGTTTGACAATTGCACGATATTATACACCAACAGGAAGGTTTATCCAAAAACCGTATGAAGATCCAGAACGTTATAAAAAAGATATTGCTCAACGTTATTTGAGTGGAGAATTGATGCATGTGGACTCAATTAAACTTCCAGATTCACTGAAATTCAAAACAATGATAACCAAAAGAGATGTTTATTCGGGTGGGGGAATTGTTCCTGATTTCTTTGTTCCTCTTGATACAACAGATATTTCAGATTACTTCGGAAAATTAAATCGAGGTGGTATGTTTAACAATTTTGGGTTGTATTACCTGAATGGGAAAAGAGATAGGTTAAAATCTAAATATCCTAATTTTCAAATGTTTAAAAAAGAGTTTTATACTGACAACGAATTTATGGACGACTTCTTTGCATTTATTTCAAAAGAGAAACCAGAATTAGAATTTAACGAAGCTGAGTATAAAACCAGCGAAAACCTAATTAAGTTAAGGTTAAAAGCTGAAATAGCGCAAAATTTGTGGGGATATCCTGAGTTCTACGAAATCTATAATGAAAGAAATGAGATACTTCAAAAAGGTATTTCAATTCTTCAAAACAATGATTATTCGCGAATTAATTTGGATTGAACTAAGATAATTTAAAGGAAACTTGTAGACGTGCTAATTCTTTTTCCAATGTTCTATTTGGTTCCACCCTGTAGTCTTTAGAATTTAGCTGAATATCTAATTTTTCTACCGGATCATATACCATAAATTGAACTGAACATTTACCGACATTTGAAGAAAACAATTCATTTATCTCACTAATAAAAGAGCTATTTATGATTGATACTGGCACATTAATTTGAAGGTTTTTTGCTCGTTTTTCACCAAATTGGTTTAACAGCTCGATTGAATGAACATTAAATTCAAGATTATTTCTAAAACGATTATTTTCAATTCGTCCTTTTAGCGCTATAAAAATTCCAGGTTTGAAAAAGATACTATTTTTCAGGTACGACTCACCAAAAAGGAAAAGTCTATGAGAATCGTGATAATCTTCAATAGAAAGTGTTCCATACCTTTCACCTCGTCTTGTTAATCTTTCCTCACAGTCCGTTACTATTGCCGCGAGCGTTATATCTCTTCCAATAAAACGATCTGGTTGATTAAGCATGGAAACATTTCCGGTGCAAAAGGAATCAATTACTAATTTATGATCGTCAAGTGGGTGTCCGGAGATAAAAATGCCGACAACTTCTTTTTCTTTACTCAATTTTACAAGTGAGCTCCATTCTTCAGCTTTTGGGATCATTGGTTCAGGAAGCTGAATGGCTTCATCACCATCAAAAATGGTTTTCTGATCGTTGTATTTTTCACCTTGAAAACTTGAACCAAATTTTAAAATACTTTCAAGAAAGGTTTTACCCGATTGATCTTCAACGAAATACTGTGCTCGATGGACATTTTCAAAAGAATCAAGAGCACCGCCATAAACCAGACTTTCGAGAGCTCGTTTATTAATCAACCTAAGGTTGCAGCGTTTGGTGATATCAAAAACAGATCGAAATGTTCCATTTTTATTTCTTTCCTCAACTAGGGCATCTATTGGTGCAGATCCCAAGCCTTTGATTGCTCCTAAACCAAATCGTATTGCTCCATCTTTATTAACTGTAAAAGCATAATTAGATTCATTAACATCAGGCCCGATCACTTTCAATCCCATTCTGCGACATTCCTCCATAAAGAAAGAAACTTGCTTAATGTCATTCATATTGTTGCTCAGTACTGAAGCCATGTATTCTGCAGGATAATTCGCTTTCAAATAGGCCGTTTGGTATGCAACCCAAGCATAACAGGTCGAGTGAGATTTATTAAATGCATACGAAGCAAATGCCTCCCAATCGCGCCAAATTTTTTCTAATTTTTCGTTGTCGTGTCCTTTAATCTGACCTCTCTCTAAAAATAATGGTTTCATCTTATCAAGCGTTGGGCGATCCTTTTTACCCATTGCTTTTCTCAACGTATCTGCCTCACCCTTTGAAAAGCCACCTAATTTTTGAGAAAGTAACATAACCTGTTCTTGGTAAACGGTGATTCCATAAGTTTCTTTCAAATATTCTTCACAATCATCTAAATCATACGTGATTGGTTCAACACCATGTTTACGTCGAATAAAAGAAGGTATATATTCCAAGGGGCCTGGACGATACAATGCGTTCATAGCAATAAGGTCAGCAAACTCGGTCGGTTTGAGTTCCCGCATATATTTCTGCATTCCGGACGATTCATATTGAAAAATACCGACTGTTTCTCCTCGTTGAAATAATTCATATGTTTTGGCATCATCCACAGGAAATTTATCGGGATCGAGATCAATTCCTCGAAGTTCCTTAACGAAACGAACCGCATATTTTATCAAGGTTAGGGTTTTGAGTCCTAAAAAGTCCATTTTCAGTAAACCAGCAGATTCGGCAACCGAATTATCGTATTGGGTGCAAACCATGACTGAGTCTTTTGCTGTTGCAACGGGAACGAAATTCGTTAGGTCATCGGGTGTGATAATTACACCACATGCATGAATTCCAGTATTTCTTATTGATCCTTCAATATTTTCTGCTCTTTTCAATACCGCAGCGTAAAGGTCGGTTCCTTTCGCGATTTTGCGCAACTCTTTGGCTGAGTTGAAATCTTCCTGATTTAACCTAAACCTTTCGGCCAATTCCAAATCACTCAATGAAAATAACTTGTTCAATGAAATATCTGGAACAAGTTTGGCCAAGCGATCGGCTTCTTGTAGAGGTAAATCCATAACACGGGCAGTATCACGGATAGCTGATTTAGCTGCCATTGTTCCATAGGTAACGATTTGAGCCACTTGATTTGCCCCGTATTTGTTGATTACATAGTCAATCACTTTTCCCCTACCCTCATCGTCGAAATCAATATCAATATCGGGCATGGAAACTCTGTCTGGATTAAGGAAACGCTCAAAAAGGAGATCGTACTGAATGGGATCAACATTGGTAATTCCCGTGCAATATGCAACAACTGATCCTGCGGCAGAACCCCGGCCAGGGCCAACGGAAACAGCCATTTCACGAGCCGCACGACAAAAATCTTGGACTATTAAAAAATAACCCGGATATCCTGTATTTTCAATTGTTTTTAATTCAAATTCTATACGCTCATTCAATTCTTCAGAAATTTCGCCATATCTTTTTTTGGCGCCTTCGTAGGTCAAAAATCGCAAGTAATTATTTTCTCCACGCTTCTCTCCATCCACCAAGTCTTGTGGATCTTTAAACTTTTCAGGGATATCAAATGCAGGAAGTAAAACTTCGCGTGCCAGTGTATACGGTTCGCATTTATCAATGATCTCAGAAATCGAAGTTATGGCTTGTGGTAAATCAGCAAAAAGCTGTTTCATTTCCTCCGAGGATTTGAAGTAATATTCGTTATTTTCTAAACCAAAACGTAAACCACGCCCCTTACCCTTTGGAGTTGATAGTAATTCTCCATCTTTGACACATAATAAAACATCATGGGAGTCTGCGTCTTCTTTGTTGAGGTAATAAATGTTATTAGTGGCTACCAATTTTACGTTATTTTTGGTAGAAAAATTAATTAAGCTTTGGTTCACACGATTTTCAACATCGAGATCGTGACGCATGATTTCAAGGTAAAAATCAGCACCGAAAATAGATTTCCACCATAAAAGAGCTTGTTCTGCTTGCGTTTCACCAACGTTTGAAATCAAACTGGAAATCTCGCCGTACATATTTCCCGACAGAACAATGATGTCCTCTTTGTATTGTTGAATCACCTCTCTATCAATCCGTGGAACGTAGTACATTCCTTCCGTATAGGCAATGGATGCTAGCTTAATTAAATTTTGATAGCCATTTTTATTTTTCGCTAAAAAGACCATCTGATAGCCGTTATCTTTTTGGGTTTTATCTTTAAGATTTTGACAAACATTGAATTCACATCCTATAATTGGTATAAGGTCTTTTTTATCAAAGGGCTCACCCTTTTCCTCTGCTTCTCTTCTTTTTTCCTTTAATTTTTTATTGTATCCTGAAACGGCCTTTTCAAAATGGAACGCAGCCATCATATTCCCTGTATCTGTCAGAGCAACGGCAGGCATATTCAATTCAACTGCTTTATCTACTAATTTTTGAATCTCAACGGTTGACTGAAGAATCGAATATTGAGAATGCACGTGCAAATGAGCGAAAGGAGAATCAGCAATGTCTTCAGAAAACGATTGAACTGGTTCAGCTGGTTTCGATCCTTTACTTTTTTCGCGGAGTTTATCGGACTCGGCTTTTAGGTTGACATGTTCAATACCAAAACTAGGAATTCCATTCGCGTTTGTATCTCTGAATCTCTCCAGAAAATCAGGTTCTTGCAACAATTCTTGTGTGGTGTATTGTCCAAGACGAACCAATTCCAAGAAACAGCGCGTAGTTGCCTCAACATCTGCAGTGGCGTTGTGTGCCTCGTTGAATGGAACTCCGAATAAATGACCGTGTAACTCCGTAAGCGTAGGCTTCTTAAATTTTCCCCCTTTACCACCAGGTAATTTACACATTTCGGCGGTACGTTCGGTACACGTATCTAGAACTGGAAATTTTGAAAATGGAGATTCTTGTCCAAGGCGAACGAACTCACAACCAACGATATTAATGTCGAAATTGAGATTCTGTCCAACTAAAATTTTTGTTTTTTCGAGTGCTTTTGAAAATAGAAAAAGCACATCTTCGATTGAATCGCCACAAAGCGTGGCCAGTTCGGTTGAAATTCCATGCACTTTTTCGGCATCGTAGGGAACGTTGTAGCCATTCGGACGCACCAAAAAGTCTTTGTGATCGATAAGATTACCGAATTCATCGTGCAACTGCCATGCAATCTGAACAATGCGTGGCCAATGTGCTATATCGGTTATTGGCGCATTATAATTGCGAGGAAGCCCAGTTGTTTCGGTATCAAAAATAAGGTACATGGAATCGGAAATTGAATTTCTAAAGGTAGTGTTTTTTAAAATTCTGAGATTCGATTGTTGAGAAAAAAAGAGGGGTTTAATTTTTATTTTTTATCTATGCCCTTGTCGAAATATAGTAAATTTGAGATGACAAGTACTAATTTGATTTACAGCACGGTGAAGATTGCATTATTTGGAAATCCGAATACAGGAAAAAGTTCTGTTTTTAACATGTTGACTGGTCTACGTCAGCAAGTTGGCAATTTCCCTGGCGTTACTGTCGAGAAGAAATCCGGATCGTTTAAAATTGCCGAAAAGGAGTATACACTCACTGATTTTCCTGGAACATATAGCATTTATCCGCGAACAAAAGACGAGGAAGTTGTTTATCGCGTTCTCACTGATTCGACTTCTAACGAGTTTCCTGAGTTAGCCTTAGTTGTACTAAACGCTTCTCAATTAAAGCGGAACTTATTGCTGTGTTCTCAACTTTACGACCTTAAAATTCCACTCGTTATTGTTGTGAATATGAGTGATATTGCGCAGCGAAAAGGAATTTCCATTGACATAGAAAAATTGGAGGAGCTTTTTCCTGGGTGTTCAGTTGTTTCGACAAATGCGCGGATTGGGATTGGAAAAGATCGACTTTTAGAAGCAATTTCAACCTTTGATTTTGAGCAAAACAAAGCAAATCACAATTCGAAAATAAGCAATTTTGAACCGGCTAACATTGATGAATTAACCAAACAAGTTTCAGAGACAAAAGAAAGAAATAGTTGGATAGATAAAGTTATTCCTTCGATTCAAAAAAATGAAGAAACAAAGCCAACTAGTCAATCTACGCTTGATCGAATTTTAGTACATTGGTTTTGGAGCTATCTTATTTTCATCGGCATTTTACTAGTGATTTTTCAATTCATTTATGCCTTTGCCTCCTATCCTATGGATGCCATAGACCTAACTTTCTTGAATCTCTCTAATTATCTGCAAGAAACACTACCGGAAGGTGTTTTCAGTAACCTTTTAAGTCAGGGAATTGTGCCCGGTATTGGTGGCGTAGTGATTTTCATCCCACAAATAGCCCTTTTGTTTTTCTTCATTTCAATTTTAGAAGAAACGGGTTATTTATCGCGAGTTGTATTTATCATGGACCGGATTATGCGTCCGCTTGGATTGAATGGAAAAAGTGTTGTTCCACTAATGTCGAGCGTTGCTTGTGCTATTCCCGGCGTGATGTCTACGAGAACGATTTCTGATTGGCGTGAACGACTTATCACGATTTTAGTAGCTCCCTTAATGAGTTGCAGCGCGCGAATTCCGGTTTACACACTATTAATTGCATTGGTCATTCCTGATGAAACTGTAGTTGGCTTTTTTAATTTGAGAGGAATTGTACTTTTCAGTCTCTATGTTTTAGGATTGGTTTCTGCTCTTGTGATTGCATTTATATTGAAAAAAATTATTCGTTCGAAAGAAAAAGGATTTTTGGTACTCGAAATGCCTGAATTTAAAAGTCCACGTTGGCAAAATGTATGGATAACCGTTTTTGAAAAAGTTCGAATCTTTGTCTGGGATGCTGGTAAAATTATTTTAGCGATTTCTATTATATTGTGGATGCTTGCATCTTTTGGACCGGGTGACGCTATCGAAAAAGTAGAAAAAGATTCGAATGCCCAAGTTGCCAATAAATCGTGGAGTGAAGACGAAAAAAATCAGTTTATTGCTTCGGCCAAACTTGAGAAATCGTATATGGGAATTATGGGAAAAACGCTCGAACCACTTATTGAACCTTTGGGCTATGATTGGAAAATTGGCGTTTCTCTGCTAACTTCTTTTGCCGCTCGTGAAGTGTTTGTTGGTTCTTTAGCAACAATTTATTCCGTACACGACACAAGTGATGATAATACTCTGTTGATTAATCGTCTAAAAATGGAGAAAAGGGTTGATGGTACACCAATCTACACTCTTGCTACCGGATGTTCATTATTGGTTTTTTATGTCTTTGCGATGCAATGTATGTCTACTTTAGCGGTGGTGAAACGAGAAACGAATTCTTGGAAATGGCCATTATTTCAGTTGGCATTTATGGGAGTATTGGCCTATTCAATGAGTTTTCTTACTTTTATGCTGTTATCATGATTCAAGAAATTCTAGTTGCTGTAACCGTAATTGCTGCCTTGTTTTTTTTAGGTCGTAAATTTTACCGTCATTTTTTTTCGAAGAAAAACTCTTGTGAAGGTTGCGCAGTAGCAAAATCTTTGGAAAAAACACCGTAAAATGAGAATTGGTATTTTAATAGTGGTTCTCTGTTTAAGTTCGTTGGGCTTTTCTCAACGTAAATTCTGGAAACTTCCGTCGTATGATGTAGTTAGAACGGGTCCTTACGTTGGATATCAATGGGGTAATTATGGCGTTTTTGAATTAGGATTCGAACGGCAATGGAAAGAGTTGAAGCTTTTTAAATCAAAGACAACCGCGTTATACGGTGGATTGAATTACAATTACAGTGCTGGGGTAATTGGTTGTGATCTAGGTGCCTGGAGAAAATTGGGGTTTTTAGGAATAACCTACGGATTTTCAGGGATTTACCGAACGGATTTGAATTATCATAAATTCGGTCTTTCACCCATGCTTGGTTGGAAGGTCGGTAGATTTCATTTGCATGTTGGCTATCAAATACTAATTCCAGAGGAACAAGTTGTTGGAGTGAATGAATTTTATGCGACGTTGCGGTTTAAGGTTTGGAGCAAAAAGCAGATTAAGAAATCCTAAACGAATAACTCATTTTTCCAATTTTTCAATCCTCGAGAGTCTATTAAATTCAATTTATTCATGATTGAAATTATGTTATAGAAAGAATCCTTGTTAAAATCCATGTTGTAATTCCAATTAGTTTCAGAAAGCCACAATTTGACATCTTCCGGATCGAGGTGATAGCGCCATGCAAATGTTTGTGTAGATTGTTCATTTTCCTTCAATTTTTTGGCTTGATTACCAACGATTTTAGACATATGGTTAATTAATTCAGAATATTTCTCTAAGATTTCCGTACGAACGGCAATAACAAAACACGGCCACGGAGTAATTACCTCACCGATACATCTACATTTCTCTTGATCGACAAAAGGTTTGGTCGTATATTTTTCCCATAAAAATCCATCTGCCTCATTATTTTCTAGTGCCCAAAGTCCACCATAAACATCTCCAACAACATTAAACTTAAGTTTAGAAGTATCCCAACCAGCTTGATTTGCATGAACTAATGACATCAAATGAGATCCTGAACCGAATCGAGAAATGGCGAATGTACCGTTTTCAAGACTTGAAAGGGAAGAAAATTTAGAATTGAATGGAACATGAACTCCCCAACGCAGAGGGGTTTGTACGTAAATGTTCGCAATTTTCGCATCCAAGCCTTCCAAAATTGATTTTGTAATTCCTTCAGTTAGTAAAACCGCGATATCGATTGATCCGGTTTGCAGGCCTTTAATCATTTGTCCTGTTCCACCTGTCATATCACTCCAATGTAATTCCAAGCCAATTGCATCAAACAATCTCTCTTCAATGGAAAGTCGCCATGGTAAATTGAAGTGTTCAGGCACCCCTCCTATTTTTAATCCCTTCATAAATTATTTAATTTCAACGAATTGCATTTCATATAATTTCTTGTAATAACCGTCCTTTTTGAGCAATTGGATATGAGAACCCATTTCTACAATCTCCCCTTTCTCTAAAACAACAATTTTATTTGCTTTTTGAATGGTAGACAATCGATGTGCAATAATTATAGAGGTTCTACCGTCTGTTAGTTTTTCAGTTGCTTTTTGAATCATTTCTTCAGATTCGCTATCTACACTTGACGTTGCCTCGTCTAAAATCAAAATATGAGGGTTGTAAATATAAGCGCGAATGAATGCCAATAATTGTTTCTGCCCTGTGGATAATACACCGCCCCGTTCACCAATTTTATAGTCATAATTACTCGGAAGTTTCATAATAAAATCATGTGCTCCGACCGCCTTAGCCGCCTGTATTACCTCATCTCGAGAAAATTTTTTATCTCCTAAAGTAATATTGTTATGAACGGAATCAGAAAAAAGAAAAACATCTTGAAGCACAATGGCAATGTGTTTTCTCAAGTACATTAAATTAATTTGACTTAATTCAATTTCACCAATTTTTATTTCTCCTTTTTGGTATTCATAAAAACGGCCTAAAAGATTAACAATGGTGGTTTTACCGGCTCCCGTTGCACCAACAAAGGCAATAATTTCTCCTGGATTTATTGACAAATTTACATTTTTTAGTACATACTCTTCTTTGTTGTAGGCAAAGGATACATCACTAAAAGAAATGGTAGAATTAAAATCAATATCCGTTCGCGAGCCTGTTTGTTGAATATGTTCATCTATATCCAGGATTTCAAAAATTCGCTCTGCGCGGACTGTTCCACGTTGAAGAATATTAAATTTATCAGCCAACTGACGAATCGGACGATACAATTGATTGATCCACAAAGTAAAGGCGATAATTTGAGCATACATTGTTTTAATTTCTGCAGATGTTTTACCTGAAATCTGAAGGGCACCCCACACCAATAAGAATGCTATTGAGAGGGAGCTCAGCATTTCAACAACCGGAAAAAAAATCGAGTTTGCCCAAACAGCATTAATATGCGCTTGACGGTGGCCCTTATTTATCTCTTTAAAATTTTCATATTCTTTATCTTGGCGATTAAAAAGTTGAACCAAGGCCATTCCAGTTAAACGCTCTTGAACGAAGGTATTGAGCTTATTCACTTGTTCACGCTCTAATTGAAAAGAACTACGCATTGCTCTGGCAAAAATTCGAGTAGCAAAAAGTAACAAGGGGATAGGAATTAATGTCATAAGAGATAGTTGCCAATTGGTGGAAAACATTAATATCAAAACGAATATCAATGAAATAAGATCTCCCGCAATTTCCATCAATCCCGATGCAAAGACTTCCGTGACAGCCTCTAAATCAGATACAACACGTGTTATTAAAGATCCAACAGGTGTTTGATCAAAATAACGCATACGAAAAGTCATAATATGTTTAAATAAGCGCTTGCGAATATCATAAATCACGGATTGTGCTAAAAGATTGGAAAAATAACTTCCTGTAAGCTGGATTATACCCTCAAAAAACAAAATGCCAATTATTAAAATTGTCCAATTCAATAATGCTTCCGGATCTTGAGACTTGATCATGAAAGAATCAACGGTAAAGCCTATTAATGCAGGGCGTAGAGGGCTGACGATTGATAAAAGAAGCGTGCAAGTTACAGAAATAAACAGAAATGATTTATAAGATTTAGAGAATGATAGAAGGCGAAAAAAAATAGTTAAATCAATTGCCTTTTTTGAATCCATAGTGCAAAAATACCGAAAAAGGACGCCTTGAAGGTTGTATTCTTTAACTTTTCCTTGAATTATTGTGATCGCCGTACCAATGAATCTTCTTTAATATAGACAGATTGAGTTGGATTTTACAACTAAGAAAATCATTTTACACTCAAATCAAGCATGTCGAAAGCTCTCTTGAATAAAACACGTTAAAATGACAAAATTATCTTTTTGAGAAGAGAAAAATCAAGAGGAGGTGGAGCAAAAATTATTTTAATTTATCAATGGTATCAGTTGTGGAAAATCCCGGTACTAAATCGATGGTTTTTATTTCCCCACCATAACTTTTAACGAATTCTGAACCCACAATATATTTCACAGAAGAATGATTCTTTTCCTCTGAGTCATAATCCCCACCTTTAACCAAAACATCTGGCTGAATAAATTCTATGAGTTTTTCAGGAGTAGATTCTGAAAAAATACAGATGAGATCTACAAAACCTAATGCTGCAAGAACTAACGCCCGAGAATCTTGAGAGTTTACCGGTCTATTTGGCGCTTTATTGAGACTTCGAACAGAATCGTCAGAATTGAGTCCAATAATTAATTTATTTCCTAATGATGCCGCTTTTGCTAAATAGGTAACATGTCCAGGATGCAAAATATCGAAGCAGCCATTGGTGAATACCACACGCTGGTTTTTCATGGCAAACAATGCGCGATACTGAATGATTTCTTCTTGAGTTGCAATTTTGCGTAGTACGTAATCCAATCTTTCCATCTTAATAGCAGCGCCTTACGCAAAGTTAATCGATTAAGTTGGTCTCCTCATCGGGAAAAACCAATGAGGGTTTAAAGGATTTGGCCTCTTCCATATCAAGAAAACCATACCCAATAATAATTATTTTATCGCCAACTGCCGCCCTTCTTGCTGCAGGTCCGTTTAAGCAAATCGTACCGGAATTGTAATCTCCTTTAATGACGTAAGTTTCAAGTCGCTCACCATTATTGATATTCACAATTTGCACCCGCTCTCCTTCAACAATGTTCGAAGCTTGCATCAGTCGTTCGTCGATGGTAATACTACCGATGTAATTGAGTTCGGCTTGGGTAACACGTACGCGATGAATCTTGGATTTAACAACCTGAATTAACATAAATCTATAATTGAGGCAAAATTAAGCAATTCAGATTTATTTTTGGGTAAGAATGAAAAACTTTGGGTTAATCCGATTTGTAGATGTTGATAGAAGAGGATTGATTAATCGGTTTTTTCTTTGGTTCAAAGGTGTTTCGGCAGTCAATTATAACGTAATCACTTAGTTTTCCTCGACAAAGATCCATAGGTTCATCATTTATAAAAATATCCCAACACCACCAATAACAAAAGGTAGGATGCTTCTTGATGCTTGGATTTTTCCTGATGTCTACTACAAAATAACAGTCAATCATTTGACCTTCATAATGGGCATACATTTCATCTCTTTTTTCTACCAATGTAATCGTATAAATACTGTCGGTAAAGGCAATTTTTTTAATTGGCAAAGTATCAAAGGGCTGATTATGTTTGAAACGAAATACTTTCCTTCCTTTTTTATCGATCACAAAACGGAGATCATTTGGTTCATACAATTCATTCGGAGGAGACAAATCTGTTTTAGCTATCATAGTATGTATAGAATCTTTTCCGTAGGTAGAAAAACGACTTACTTTTGAAAGTTGAACTTCAATGAAATTTTGTGAATTAGCAAGGAAACTAACTACAAGTGCTACTATGAAAACTATTTTCTTCAATTAATACATTTTTAGTGATTCATAAATAATCAAATGTGCGTAAAATAGAAATAACCACTCCTTATTTTACCTGAATTTTACCACCATCTTCTATATACACCCATGTTATGTCATCTTTACCGTCATAATACCAAGAATAATAGCTTTTATTAGTTTTAAAATCTATAATTTGATAGGTCGGGAACGGCTTACCGGTTCGCAAATCAAAATCTTGCAATACAATTTCCATTCTATCCTTACTTGTTTTCTGATACGAAGCTATTTTCAAGGTGTTTATTAGAACATTATCCTCATAAAAACGAGATTCCATCAAATTTAAATCAAGTTCCTTTTTACCATTTCCTTCTACATCAAAAACAATAGTTCCCGCCGAGGCAAATTCCGGAATTCTTGCATTATCACCATGAAAGTTATACGCTTTCGTACGATTCCAAGTAACAGTAATCACCTGTGAATATGAGATTAAACTTAAAAATGAAATAAAAACTAAAAGCACTCTTTTCATAATGTTAAAATTTATTTTTTAACCAATAGGTTAACTATGATTTTTCTAGAATAAATTCCATTTTGGACTCAACTTTTGTAATATTTTGAATGGCATTATACCAATAGTAGAAGAGCTGATTTCTTTCTGAATCGATAACAAAATATGCTAAAACAGGTGAGCCTTCCGAATCGTAATCTTGAAGGGTAATGATTTCTAAATTGTCTTTTTTCTCTCTGTTTACAATAGCCACTGTATTTACATAATTATCAAAGAAATAATAGGAACATATATTCTTTTCAAAGTCCAAAATATGTTTGGTATGTGCTTCTTTTAAAGAAGAAATTTCTTCTGCTGAAGCTAGTGCCTCTTGAAAATCAACATCCCCTTTTTTTACAAGTAATTGGTAGCTAGAAACAGAAATTGTGTAAACCTGAGCTCGTGAAAGAAAGGACAGGGCAAAACAAGTTAAAGCAAATACTATGTATGTCTTAAAATTCATTTGGGGTTTTTGAACGAGAAATAGAACCTAGATAAAAGCAATAAGTTACAGAACTATTCTTTTGGGCAATTCCTCTTTCATAACCCCCTTCACCTCCTCATCTCCAACAACTCTTTCAAATACTTGCCACGCCAATCCTCAAACACATTGATTTTCGATAAATCGGCATTCATGATTCCGTAGCTGCCCTCATGGGTCAATTCTTCTTCTAAAGTCCACCAGCAGAAGCCCATTTTTTTATTTTGTACAAAATCCGTAAGGTCTTTGAGCCAAGGTTCAACGTCTGTACCTATAGAGCTACAACCAAATTCGCCCAAAAGGACTGGAGCAACATTTTCAAAATTTTTATTCATCACAAAACCCCAATTACGTTCGTATTCCACTTTGCGAAGTTCAGAACTCACCGAACCGTATTTTTTCTGCTTCTTCTCGCGAAGCAAATTTGCTTTAATCCAACTGAATGAATAATTGTGAACTTCATAAACTACTTTATTTGGAACTTTTAAAATTACTGGTTTTTTTACAACAGGCTTTAAGTGCGGAAAGGTAAGCTGGGTTAAGAAATGAACGCGTGCATTAATTCCTTCGACAACTATCAACCAATTGGGCTGTACTTCATGGATCGCATTGCCTGCTTGGGTGGCCGCTTTGTGCCAATCACGTTTGTTTTTCCTTCCCCAATTTGGGTTTTTCGGAAGTGGCAAACCCTTTTTTCGCAAGGGTCGAACCTCGTTTCTAAGATCGGCACCAATGACCAGTTTATTTTCTTTGTAGCGAGCGGCAAGCATTTTCCAGTCTGCAATCCACTGTTCGGTAGTTTGCGAGTAAAACTCATTTTTTCCATACCACAACCCATTAAAATCGTAATTACAGCACCAATGCGTGGTCGTTGAATGATTGTTGAGTAAAACAAATAAGCCATTATCAGTAAGTTTCTCTACGATAAAATCCATTACTTGCAGTGGCGTAAGTCCTATTAGTTCTGTGTTTGGTCCCACCCACTCTTTTTCCGTTTTTGTAGCATCGTGTAGCATTTGATTGGAAAAAGGCAACCGAATGGTATTAAATCCTGCGTTTTTGACGGCTAAAATGATGGTGTCAATATCCTGAATGTGAACTCCAAAAGGCATGGCGTGCGTATTGGTTCCTTTGCTGTGGTCTTGTGAATATGGAATGTGCGAGCCATTTATACCCCACCAATTAACGCCCTTAATGATAAAGTCCGAGGCAGTTTGATCGATGATGCGTGAACCTTGCGTTGAAAGTGGTGGGGTGAACTGAGAAAAAGTTTGAAGTGAAATCAGTGAAAGTCCAACTGTAAGAACAAAGATTAACCTGAACAAGCAAATTTTAACATAAAGAATATTATAAATAGGAATCATAAAATCTTTGCGTGATGTTACATTCAAACTAAGAATCCGTAATACATTCGACAAATTAAGTAAAAAATGGCAGGAGAATT
>VGFL01000051.1 GCA_016868915.1 Bacteroidota bacterium
TATTCAATTCCTTTGAAAAGATTAAAATTGAATTAGACAGAGGAGAGAATTCAAATTTTCAGGAGTATTTAGATTACTACAATGAAATTAATATTGATCATTCTGATCCTGTGGAGGAAATAAAAAGGTCATTTTATGAAATGGCATTTTGTATCGAAGTAAGAAGAACAACCAAATATTTTTACTTGGAAAGGGAAGAATTGGGTCATTTTTTCGATAAATTTTGGAGATCCCAATGTTAAAATGTTTTACAGATTGTTTTACAGATGGGTTTTTTGGACATAAAAAAACCCTTGTAAGTCATTGATTTACAAGGGTTTAACACTTTTAACTGTGCGGTCTGGACGGGACTCGAACCCGCGACCCCATGCGTGACAGGCATGTATTCTAACCAACTGAACTACCAAACCAATTTTTTAACTTTCTTTCGAAAATCTCCAGAAACATCTGGATTCAAAATCGTGTGAACTTTTCGTAAAAAGTGAGAACAAAACTAAAGATTTTTTTACAATAAACAATAGTAAATTCAATTTTTTGGAAACTTTAAAATTAAATCGAAAATACAGGGACACATTCGATTGCTGCTTTAACTAGTCAATATGAATCAACATCAATTGAAAGGCGCGTTGATTTATTCGATGGTTCTGAAAAAAATAAATCAATAATTTCCTGTAGGGTTTTCTTAACTTTTTTTTCAGGGGCATCCTTCTCTATTTTAATCTTAATTTCTTTAATGTAAAAATTTTGAATGCGCTTAATGATTGGAAACTCAGGTCCAATAACTCGCTCCTTGAAAACAGGACGTAACTTATCCACCAAATTTTGCGCTGCTCTATTTAATTTTTCCTCGTTCGAATGACGTAAAGTCAGGTCTATGATTTTATAAAATGGCGGATAGAAAAATAATTTACGCTCTTGTATCTCCGTTTCGTAAAACCCATTGTAATCATGCTCTTTAACGCGTTCTAACACCCAATGTTCGGGATTAGCTGTCTGTACGATGACCTTGCCTTTCTTATTTTTACGCCCTGCTCTACCCGCTACTTGGACCATTAATTGAAATGCTCGTTCAAAGGCCCTATAATCTGGTCTATTCAAAAGCATATCTGCATCCAAAATACCGACCAAACCGACGTTATCAAAATCTAATCCTTTCGTAATCATTTGAGTACCTACCAAAATATTAATGTGGCGATTTTCAAAATCATTCAAAATTGTCTCGTACGCATTTTTTGATCGAGTCGAATCCAAATCTAATCGTTGTATCAACACATTTGGCAGTAGTAAACTCAATTCGTCCTCAATCTTTTCTGTTCCAAAACCTACCATTTTTATTCGATTACTCCCACATGCTCCGCAACTTCCAACTGGTGGAGAAATATGACCGCAATAATGACATTTTAGAGTATTTGAGTGTTTGTGATAGGTCAAGGAGACATCGCAATTTGTACATCGTGGAGTCCATGCACAAACTTCACACGACCACATGGGCGTATATCCGCGCCTATTTTGAAATAAAATCACTTGCTCACCTCTTTCCAACGTTTCTCGGATATTCTCCATCAGCAAGCCACTAAAATGTGATTGCATGCTTTGATTCTTTTTTTCTGATCGGAGGTTGGCAAATATTACTTCGGGCATTTGTAATCCTAAGTAGCGTTCCGTTAAACTAACAAACCCATATTTTCCATTTTGTGCATTATAAAAACTTTCAATAGATGGTGTCGCTGTCCCCAATAATACCTTGGCATTATGCAGGTGAGCTAAAATAATGGCAGCATCTCGAGCATTGTATCTTGGGGAGGGGTCGATTTGCTTAAAGGTATTTTCGTGCTCCTCATCAACTATGATTAATCCTAAGTTACTAAATGGAAGAAAAATGGACGATCTCGCGCCTATAATCAAGCGAAATTTCGTTGGGTTATTAGTTAATACTGTATTCCAAATTTCAACGCGCTCATTTTGATTAAACTTGGAATGATAAACGCCTATCTGATCGCCAAAATAAGCTGATAAACGGTCGATAAGTTGCGTAGTTAATGCGATTTCTGGTATTAAAAAGAGAACCTGCTTTCCAACCGCAAGCTGTTCTTCTATTAACTCTACATACAACTCAGTTTTGCCTGAACCTGTTACACCATGCAAAAGCGTCACAATGTTCTTTTCCTGACTATCTTTTACTTTTTGCAACGCATCTTTTTGCGCTTGAGTTAATTCTTTTTTTACCTTAATATCTTGCCCAAAACTTTTTAATCTACTAACCTCTAATCGGATATGCTGAATGATGCCATTTTTTTCTAATGTCTGAAGAGCAGATAAACTTGCTCCTTGATCTACTAAGGTTTTTTTCAAAACAGGTTGAATCATATTGCGGCGGAAATTCCCCTCTTTCAAGAGCAATAACAAAGCCTCAACTTGTTTATTAGCATTGGCTTTTTGTTCCAAATCCGCTATAAGACTCATGAGCAAAGATTCATCAAGAAAAGAATCTGTGAGTGTGTAGCACATTACTGTTTTTGGAGAAAAACGTTCGTTCAAGGATTCAAATGACAATACAATTTGCTTATCAATTAATTTTTTAATCAGTGGCTGAATGGTTTTTATTGTAAGAAGATTTGCCAATTCTTTAAGGTCCATTTGTTCATTCGTATACAGAGAGTCTACGATCATTTGTTCTTTTTCATCTAAAACCTGATTATTTTCGAAATCTGGGTGTAAAACGATTTTAGTTTCGCTTGATAACTTAAAATTAGCAGGTAAGGCAGCATTCATTACATCTCCCAATGGAGCCATGTAGTATTGTGAGATCCACGTCCAAAATTGAAATTGTTTTTTGGTAATAATCGGATTTTCATCCAAGACATATTCGATATATTTCGCCTGATAGGCCTCAGGAATTCGCTCGTGAACTTCTGTCACAATTCCGGTCAAGAACTTAGATTTGCCAAAAGGGACAATCACCCGAAATCCGAAAGACAATGACTCGTTTAGTTCTAGTGGAATGCGGTAGGTAAAAACCTGATGAATGGGAACAGGAAGTAAAACGTCAGCAAAAAAAGTCTTTCTCTCGCACATTGATAATTATTGACAAGCGAAAGATTCCTCTTGGTTATTTACATTGTCACCAGGGTGATCAGAGCAGAACAAATTTCCAAGGTTTATCGGTCCAGTGCAAAGTTCTCTTGTACTTTTTTTATCTATAGCGCGAATGTAGGCTTGGGCTGCACCAACTGAAAATGATTTGTAAAATCGAACGGTTTGTCTTGATGAAAAGATTCCGATTACCTTTCCCCCGTTGTTAATCTCTAGATTGGTGTATGAAGGTTTTGACTGCGCCAAGGAAGAAGACGGTTTATTAACCAACATGTAATTGTATAATTCCTCCGCACCACCGGTAAAAGTAATCCACATTCCTTTGAAAGTCCTTCTTGTGATGGAAGGATCATTGGTACAGTTTTGATCAATCAATTCATAAAATGTCTTTCCAAGTACTTGATATGAGCGTGAATCATTTGGGTTTACCTCAGATTCACCTATTTTCCAATTGAATGATTTAACTGATGTCCCTGAAGGTTTTATCTCATTAAATTCCACATCCATTTGTGCGTTCATTACAAAAGAGTTACCTGTGTTGGAGACAGGCAACGGCGCACCGAGATATTCGGCAGGATCATCAACAAATTTAAAGGTGAAATTCTGACCAGAGGCGAGAGATGTAATTCCATTAACCAATTGCGTTTCAGCTTTTACGGTGTATTTCCCTCCGTTTATTACGACATTTAGTTTGTATGTTGCGGCCGGATTCAATGAGGACAATTGTGGATCAGAAGAAATTTGAGGTGTTCCAAAAACAGGCGTACTTTTGGTTGGAAGTGTTTTAAAATAGTATACTTTTTGTTCAGGCGCAAAAAACAATCCATTCGTATCTTTATTCATCAACAAAGTATCTTGCAGGGTCCATGATCTTATAAGATTACCGTTAAGGTATTCAGATACTGTTGCGTCCACTTCAGAGAAATAATTTGAGTCCGGAATTTGGGCAATATCCAAAGCATTTCCCGGACCAATAAATGCCCGATTTATTTTTATGTAATGAAGAGAATCTGCGTGATCCAAAAGACCATAAACTACCGCTGTTTCTTTAAATTCACCGACATAATTAATTTTTTGGTTGCACGAAAAAAATAAAAATAACACCAAAGAAAAAATAAGAAAATACAGTCGGGAAAATACCATTTATATTAGTTTAAGAATTCAAATATACAGACTACTTTTGGGTAAACCTATCAGTAAACGAAAAAATAGCCGAAAGTGTTTTGATAAAAAATTCTTCTACTTCAACGAACTATTTGAGTTTCCTATCAGTTATTCATCAACAAATTGTAATTTTGCACAAACAATCATCAATTGGCGAAGCGTCAGAAAAATAACGAGGAAGATGGAACTAAAAAGGGAAAAATTTCTTCTTTTTTAGGAATTTTCTCTTTTTTAAAACCGTATTGGTTTCAATACTCCGTAGGTTGGTTTTTTTTAATTCTGTCGAGCGCTATTGGCCTATTATTTCCTTATCTTTTAGGAAAACTTTTAGGATCAACTGGACCATCCTCAAGTTCATCTGAATCACTGAAATTGCTCAAATTAGAAGATATAAATTCCATCGCACTTGCTTTGTTTATCATTTTTGGCCTTCAAGCATTTTTTTCCTTCGTGCGCGTACTTACTTTTACAAACGTAACGGAAAATACACTTCGCGACATTCGAAACCGTGCTTTTGAGCAATTGGTTTTTATGCCAATGGATTACTTCAACAAGAATAAAGTTGGAGAACTAACTAGTCGTCTGTCAAATGACATCTCTCAGATTCAAGAGACCATGAGAACAATAGTTGCAGAATTTTTCAGGCAAATTGTTATTGTATTTGGGGGTACTATCTTTTTATTTTTCATCTCGTGGAAATTGGCATTAATCATGTTTGCTACGGTTCCTGTTATGGCAATCTTTGCTGTATTTTTTGGAAGATTTATTCGCAAATTAAGCAAACAAGCGCAAGATTTCACGGCAACATCAAATTCAATTGTAGAAGAGGCGCTAATGGGAATTGCAAATGTCAAATCCTTTACGCAAGAATGGATTACTCTTGGAAAATACAAGAAATCATCACAGCAAATTCGGGATTTGAATGTAAAAAGTGGATTATGGAAAGGGCTATTCGTATCTTTCATCATATTTTGTCTTTTCGGAGCAATCGTATTTATTATATGGCAAGGTCTTTTAATGACACAAGGAGTAAACCCAGAATTATCCTCCGAAGGATTTTACCAATTTGTGTTGTTTACGATCATGATGGGTGCTTCTGTCGGCTCCTTGCCCGAACTATATGCAGCAATTCAAAAAGCAGCCGGAGCAACCGAGAATTTGGTTGAAATACTTCGCGAAAAAACAGAACAACGTATAGCATTCGGGAAAGAAAAACCCGAACTTTCTGGGCAAATTTCATTCAAAAAAGTACATTTTTCCTATCCACAACGAAATGATATTGAAGTATTGAAGGGAATATCTTTTGAAATTTTACCAAATCAAACGCTGGCGTTGGTTGGCTCATCGGGTTCAGGAAAAACGACCATCTCTAATTTATTATTCCACTTTTACAACAATTTCACAGGTGAAATTTTATACGATAGTTATCCTCTTCAGTCCATTGAAATTGAATATTTGAGAGAAAACCTAGCCATTGTGCCTCAAGAAGTTTTACTATTCGCAGGTTCAATTCGGGAAAATTTACTGTTTGCAAAACCCGACGCAAGTGATGAGGAAATACAGCAAGCAGCAAAAGGCGCCAACGCTTTCGATTTCATTCAGTCGTTTCCACAAGGATTTGAAACGCAAGTAGGAGATCGAGGCATTCAACTTTCTGGCGGACAAAAACAGCGAATTGCCATAGCCCGAGCCATTCTTAAAAATCCAAAAGTTCTCATATTAGATGAAGCCACCTCATCTCTTGATTCTGAATCTGAACGACTTGTACAAGAGGCACTCACAAATTTGATGCAAGGAAGAACTTCCATTGTCATTGCGCATCGACTTTCAACAATTAAGTTGGCGGATAAAATTTTAGTATTGAAAGAAGGGGAAATCGTTGAACAAGGCACACACGAATCTTTGTTCGCGGAAAATGGTTTCTATGCTCATTTAGTGAATCTCCAAAAAATGAATTCGATTTCAGAATAGCCATTATGGCTCAACAAAATACCTGTCCGTTCCATCGAATTTTGGCGACTGAATAGAGTAAACACGAAGCGGTTTTCTCGAAATTACTCTAATTATTTCATGGATAGTTCCTTTCGGAATAGTGATTTGATCTCCTTTTTGAATTTTAAGGGTATCTGATCCGAGTTTCATGAGAGCTTTCCCACTAAGAACAACAATATTTTCAGTATGAATTTTATGATAATGCAAGAGCACTTTATGGGGAATAGTAATTAAAAAAGTTGAATGCAGGGAATCTTCTGTTATTTTCTCAACCTTATTTTCGTGCACAGAAACAAGCTTTCTTGACGGTCTAAACTGTTGACTAAAAATTGGACGAATTAAAACTAAAGAAAATAAAACCAATGTTAATTTCATTTGTTTTGGTTATTGTACAACTAAAATACAAGAAAATTCGTCACTATTTATTAAAAATTTAAATGAAACAACTACTTCTTTTGCTTACACTATTTCTGCTACTTAACCGATTACAAATTTCATTTGCTCAGCAGGGAGAAGACAGTTTATTACAAAAGGAATTTGTTGAAGAAACTGATGATTTGATGCCCAAAGCATTTTTTTCAACCCGAATTATTAATGGCCATAGCATCGAAACCTTACCCAAAGGATACATGGAAATGCGCATTGAACATCGTTTTGGAGATATTGCGGGAACAAACGGTGGGGTTCAAAATATGTTTGGGTTTGATAATTTGTCCGACATGAGAATTGCATTAGAATATGGAATAACTAGAAATCTAATGGTTGGATTTGGTAGGTGCAAGGGAACTGGGGCACCATACCGTTCACTTCTAGACGGGTTTTTGAAATACAGGGCCTTGCGACAAAGTTCAAAAATGCCTATTTCACTGGCTGCAATTGGTGGTTCTTCATTTACTTACATGAAAGCCTCTCCTATTGAATCTCAAGTAAATCATTTTCCGAAAGCGTCACACAGGCTGGCATATTTTGCCCAAGCAAATATAACGCGGCGCTTTGGTGATTTGCTTTCACTTGCGGTAATGCCAACCTTTGTGCATAGAAATTATGTTGCTTCTGACGATATGAATTCATTATTAGCATTGGGAAGTGCGGTACGTGTAAAATTAACAAACCAATTCGCATTAATATGCGAATATTATCATGCTTTTGCTTCGAAAAATGTGAGACAATCCGAAACATACAAACAAAGTATGGCTATTGCTTTAGAATGGCAAACTTTTGGACATAATTTTACCATTAATTTTACGAATTCAGGGGGTCTTGGTGAAACACAATTTATTCCCTATACTTATGAAAATATTGCCAAAGGACAATTTCGGTTTGGATTTTGTGTAGCTCGAAAATTTATTATCAATGAATAAGAATTTAATTATATCTGCTTATTTTGTTGTGCTGCTTATTTCTACAGCAATAACCTTTTCAGTTTTTGATCATTACGAAATCACAAATGGTCATAAAATTGCGTTTAAAAGTACTGATCCAACGGGAACATTCACAAAGATTTCTGGAACTATCGATTTTGATGAAAATAATTTGGATAGTTGTAAATTCAAAATAACAATACCTGTTAAGTCAATTGATACTGGAAATGCGTTACGGGATAAAAAAGCTCAAACATCCGAATGGTTTGATGCAACAAATTATCCAAACATCAAGTTCACTTCAAAGGCTGTAACAAAAGAAGGAGAAAAATACAAGGTTAAAGGTGATTTAACCATTCGAGGCGTAAAAAAAGAAGTTACTATTCCTTTAACCTATGTTAAAAATGACACCAAAATAACTTTCAAGGGTACATTTAATATCAATCGAATTTCTTTTGGTGTTGGAAAAAAAAGCGAGGTAGTTCCTGATATAATGGCAATGAGTGTAACAGTTCCCGCGGTATTAAAATAAAAAATGGCAATTCAAACTATCACTTTAGGTTTTATCGTTGCTCTTCTATCCTCACTAGTGGGGATAATTTACGTCTATTTTTATTATCAATTGTTCGATTTTTCGTCGTATTTACCAATTTGGAAAATTCCTGCAATATTTACATTTTTTTCCTTTCTTATTGTGGCATTATCCCTCACTAACAATACGTTATTTAAGAAAAGAGGAAATATAATTACTTCACTTTTCGTAGCGATTTCTTCCATTTTAAGTATAAGTGCTCCTTTGCTTTTTCCGCCTAAATTTTCAGATGAAATAGAAGTTCCGGAGCTGTTTCCTGCGCTTGTTTTTCCGCTACACTTTTTCGTTCCCCTCTTTTGGTTGTTCCTATCTCCCTATTTTTTAATTTCCAAACAATGAAACTCATTTACCTTTCCATATTTTTGATCCCTTTTATTTGGGGTTGCAAAAAAGATAAAATTCAAAATTATCCAAACGCAAACTGTTCTGATACCGTTTCGTTCAACAATGAAATTCTTCCGTTGATTCTAAACAATTGCACGGGTTGTCATACTAACCAAAATGGTTACACACTAACCAATCATTCCAATATTTCCTCAAATTCTACAGCGATAGTGGGTGCGATGAGAAATAGTGGATATCAACTCATGCCTAAAGGAGGCCCTGCCCTTCCAGATAGCATAATTGAACGGGTCGAATGTTGGGTAAACCAAGGAAAATTAAATAATTGAGTAATTAATCTAAACTTTATATCTATGAAAAAAATATTATTTTTAGTCGGGTCCTGTGGCATAATAAGCCTATTGATTTCAATTCAACATGTAAACAATGGGTCTTTTGAAACTTTCCATAAAAAGCCAACAAATTCAGGTGGAAGTACACCCGGGAAAACTGGAGCTCCAGGAGAACAAAATTGTACACAATGTCATTCAGGAACAACGCAAGACGGGGCCCTAGAGAATAAATTAATGGTAATGGATGGCACTACGCCAATCACGAATTATGTACCCGGACAACAATATACTGTAACCTTGCAAATGACGTCTAATCCGGCAAAGAAAGGTTTTCAAGCCACCGCTTTAACTGGCACAACTGCAATGGCAGGAACCTTTACTGGGCAGTCCGGTAATACAAACATAAATGGTACTATAAAAAAATATGCGAATCACACCAGCACAAGCAATACCTCAACTACAGCTCCGATATGGACTTGGACTTGGACGGCACCTGAGGCTGGTACGGGCAATGTTACTTTTTATGTGGCATCAAATAAAACAAACAACAACGGAATGACATCCGGCGATCAAATTTATTTATCACAACACATTTTCTCAGAGGCAAGCTCTGCAGGAATTGAAGAAAACTCTCCTGAGTCAGTAAGTGTTTCATTTAATGAAAATTCAAATTCAATCATTGCCAATTTCGTGTCATTATCTGAAAGTAACACTTCATTGAAATTGATTGATATTTCTGGTAAAATTACTTTCGATACAATACTCGGGGTTTCAGAAATTGGAAAAAATACGAAAGAAATACAACTAAATAAAACCTTGAAATCAGGTACTTATATTGTAACATTAGAGATTGGGCGTAAAGTGTACAGCAAAAAAATTGTAATCTAATTTTAAAATGCTTTTATCAAGTAGAAATTGGTGGCTTTTTACGTCGTCTTTTGTATGATTTATCTTGATTTCTTTCGTTCTTTAAGGGCTTCGTAAAGCACTCTCTGAATGTCTGTTCGAATACCCAAATCTATAATTTTTCGATTCTCTTGGTCGGGATAAACACGATTTGATAGAAAAACAAAGTTCAATTGATTTTCAGGATCCGCCCATGCCAAAGTGCCTGTAAAACCGCTGTGTCCAAAACTTTTCGAGGATGCCAACTTGCTACAAGTTCCTCCACCTTCGAATTTTGGTTTATCGAATCCTATACCTCGATGGTTGGTTTTAAAAGGATTTGTTGTATATAAATCAACAACTTCCGGTTTCAGGTATTGAATTCCCCCATAATATCCCCTATTCAAAAATAGCTGCATTAACGATGCTAAATCAGTAGCATTGCCAAAAAGTCCGGCATGACCACAAACTCCACCGAGCATTGCCGCACCCGGATCGTGAACATACCCTTGCACAACTTGCTTTCTAAATTTCGTATCATTTTCAGTAGGTGCAATTCTATTTTTATCAAAACAATTCAGTGGATTATATCCCAAGGTTCGCAAACCCATTGGCTCATACAATTGTGTTCTTAGGAAATGATTGAGCTCTTGTTTGGATTGTTTTTCAATAACTTTCATCAAATAATAATAGCCTAAATCAGAGTACTTAAATTCTTTTGTGCCCAACGGTTGAGATGAAATCTGCGTATACATGGAATCAACGTAATCCTCTCGCATCCACAAATTATCGGCAACGTTGCGCGTAAACCTTGCTGACTCTTTTGAGCTAAAAAGAGCTGAATCAGGTGAATTATTTTTCAAAACATTCAAATAAAACGGAATCCAAGATTTTAATCCGGCTTGATGTGTAAGCATATCCTTCAACTCGAGATTTTCCATTTTTGTTCCGTTGACCCATTCAGGAATATAGGTATTTAACCTTTTTGACACATCAAACTTTCCGTTAGACTCAAGAAACATCAATCCTGTTGTAGAGGCTCCAATTTTAGTTATGGAAGCTAAATCATAGATATCATCAATCCTCACGGGACTTGATTTTTCGTAACGCTGGTTTCCAAACGTTTTTCTGTAGAAGATTTTACCGTCAACTGCTGCTACAATCTGGCAACCAGGATAGGCTCCACTCGAAATTCCTTTTTGGGCAATATTATCAATTTCCTCTAATTTTTTTGAATCTATCCCTACCTCTTCAGGGTCTGTAAATTTCAAACGCCCTCCCCACCTCAAATCTAAGCCATCTCCCTCAGTATGGAATTTTGTTAAATCATTTTTTAATTTCCCTTGAGCGGGAATTGCACCAAACAATACTTGAGCCGTACGATCCAAAATAAAAGGATGATTTTCATAGGACATTATCAATGCATCGTGAGGTGGAATTTTAAAATTTCTCATTACATTCGAAGGAACAAAAAGAACTACCGTTCGCATACCTTGACAACGGATTTTCTGTAAATAATTCAGCGCTTGTTCATTGTATCTTTGGCTATCAGAAATATGGATGGACAAAATAAAATGGTCGGCATGTCGTATAAGCTTTAATTTATCATCCTCGATTTCCTCAAAAAA
This sequence comes from Bacteroidota bacterium, assembly GCA_016868915.1. GTDB lineage: Bacteria > Bacteroidota > Bacteroidia > Flavobacteriales_D > Crocinitomicaceae > UBA952. Next base: position 11,390 of record VGFL01000051.1, read on the forward strand.
ATTGATATTAATTTCCGTAAAATCAGTAAATAATTCAATGGTTTTTGTGAATTCCTGATAGCCCTCACCGACCGTGAGAATGACAAATTTTTTATCTAAAACACTAAAAGGAAGAAGGTCTTTAGAATTTTTAAGCACCGTAATTTGTTTTTCTGCTTCCATCTTTTGTTGACTAACAGAAAGACTATTTAATTGAATAAACTCAGGGGATTTCCACAGAATTTGATTTTGCGCAAAAATATCTTGTGTAAATGCAACAAGTAGGGCCAAAAAAATTAATCGCGATATGACTACTCTAAGATACATGAAAAGATTATTTTCTTACATATCAAAAATAGTGCACATTCATTAAGGTGGTATAAAGTAGATAGCTTGTTATACACAGAAAATAGTTAATGAGAAATTATTTAAATTTCATCGCAAATTTGCTGCATACAGTAGCCCGATAGCAATGACGGAACAAACCAGACCTAGAAGTTTTTGTTTGGATAAATTCTCTTTAAAAGCCAAGAAACCAAGAATTGCAGATGTTATAACAATACTAACATTTACCACAGCTAGTACCGTTGAGTCGCTCCATCCCGTTGAAGAATAAGCGGTAATCAGTAAATAAATTGAAAAGAAATTTGGGACTCCCAAACAAATTCCGGCAAAAATATTCTTACCTAAAAGGCAAATTTTCTTTTTAACAAGCCTTCCAAGCAGTATTATAATACCAAAAAGACCTGCAAGACCAAAGCTAATGGCTGAAAAGAGTGCTGGATCTAGATTAATTAATAGTTCTTTCTGAACAAAGTTGAGCAGAAAATCAAGCAATCCACTGCCAAAAAACAAAACCAATAACATCCATACAATGGGTTTTTTCTTACTAGTTGAGCGGTCAAATGATACCAACACTACCCCAACAACTGCCAACACAATTCCTGTAATTTTTAGTACCCCAAAGGATTCTCCAAAGCCAATAAAAATGGCACTGACCGCCATACTCATTTTAACTGCCACAGAAGTTATTGCCACCCCATTAATCTGTGAACTTTTCCCCATCAAAATAAAAAGAGAGATAAACAATATCCCACAAAGTAAGGCAGCATACATCCAACCTGAATCAGATAAAGCTATATCTGACCACAGATGACCGTAAAATGCAAAACCACAAATAAAAGCGGTAAAATAATTGAATACGATGGCTTGAAAGGTATCAATACCGAACTTGGGAAAAAGTTTAAACAGGATAAAAATGAGACTTGAAAAAACGATAGAACCACAAAGAGCAATCATTTACGATAGAAATAATGAAGTAGGTCATCACCAAATTGTTGAGAAAAGGTCGGAATTTTATTAATCACAGGAGCTTTAATACCATTATGAAATTGTTGCTTTCCAACTATTATTCGAGCCTCATCCCAGACATTATCAACAATGAAATATTGTAATGTTCTGCTTCCCCCCTCCACAAAAATAGATTGAATTCCGCGTTGATGAAGTTCAAAAAGAATATTTGATGTGCTTGTTTCTGAAATTTTTACCCACTCAACATTATTATTTCTGTGATTTTTTATCCTATTAAAAATAATTGTGGGTGCGTCTTTCGAGAAAACATTCATATCATTTTTCAATTGCAATTGGCTATCTACAATAATACGAATAGGATTTTTACCGTGAAAATCTCTAACCGTTAATGATGGATTGTCATAAAGAATGGTATTTCTACCCACTAGTATTGCGTGTTCCTCAGCCCTCCATTTATGAACCAAAGCTTTCGTTTCTGGAGCTGAAATCCAATTAATCCCATGTTCCTCATTTTGCCTCACACGATCAAGAAAACCATCAATTGTTTGAGCCCATTTCAAAATTACATAGGGTCTTTGCTTCTCATGAAAAGTAAAAAATCGTTTATTTAACTGCTTGCACTCTTCCTCTAAAATCCCGATAACTACATTAATTCCCGAGCGCTGAAGTTTTTCTATTCCTTTACCTGCTACTTTTGGATTGATATCTAAACAACCAATCACTACCTCTTTCACTTTTAGGTAAATTAATAGGTCGGTACAAGGTGGCGTTTTTCCAAAATGAGAACAGGGCTCTAAAGAAACGTATACGGTTGCATTTGCAATTTCTGACTTATCCTCAACTGATTCCACAGCATTCACCTCAGCATGCGCCTCACCAATTAATTTATGGTAGCCCTCTCCAATAATTTTATTGTTCTTTACAATTACACACCCCACAAGTGGGTTGGGAAAGACATAACTTCCACCCAACCTGGCAAGATAGATACATCTTCTCATATAGGTTTCGTGGTTCAACATCGGATCATTATTCAAATTCGATTAAAACTGCTCCTTTATCCACAACATCTCCTATCTCAAACTGAATTTTCTTCACGATTCCAATGCCATCAGATTTTAAGACATTTTCCATTTTCATTGCCTCTAAAGATAGAATTGAATCGCCTACACCAACATCTTGTCCAGCCACTACAAATAATTGAAGAATACGTCCGGGCATTGGGGCTTGGAGCTCCTTGATTCTCTTGACCTTTGGTTTATCCATTCCAAGCGAGGCAATTAAATCATCTAAATTTCCTTTTTTACGAACTTCGTATATTGCGTGATTCAACTTCAATTTGATCATGTTACTTTCTATGTTATTTTCAAGAATTTCTCCATGATAGATTTTTCCTTGGTATTCAAGGGTAAAAAACTGGTGATTTTCCCACGCAATAGCCGCTCCTTTGGACGTATCAATAGATTTACCGTTTATAGACCACATGCCTTAAAAATTACTTCGCAAAATACACAAATCAAAGGAAATAAAATTGAATTTTTGGAAATCTAATTAAAAATCTTTTAATTCTTTACCGTTAAACAGATAAAATAATACATTCGCATAAATATTTAAATTCAATGAGATTTTTCTTCGCAATTATTTTTCTGATTTTTTCTTCGCATTTTTCATCACAAGTTGAATATTTTAAATCAAGTTCAATCGAAAATGGAGTTATAAACATCCAAACAAACAAGGGAAACTATTCAATTCGCTATTTTAACGAAAAAGCTGTCGAAACGTCTTTCTCTCTTCCCTCGAGTTCAGATACATCCTCTTCTCATGCAATTCTTGCAAAAACTCAATTTTTTGAATTAAATGAAAAAAGAGGTCAAAATCATTCAGTCTTGTTTTCAATAAAATTTAAAAAACAAGTAAACTCAATTTCAATAGCTATCGATTCTGTTCCCTTTAATATTACCTATTATTTTGGGAATGAAAAATTATTCAGCCAAGTTGAAAATTCGAGTGAGTCAAAAAAGTTCAAACTCGGTTTGGCAGTTTCATCTGAAGAAGTTTTTTATGGTGGTGGAGCAAGGGCCCTAGGAATGAATCGGAGGGGAAATAAATTAGAGTTGTACAATCAAGCTCACTATGGTTACGAAACCAATGCTCCACTCATGAATTATTGTATTCCTATGGTTTTATCTTCGAATAAATACGCCATACATTTTGATTCTCCTGGAGCCGGTTTCATAGATTTAGACAGTAAAAATATTAATGAAATTCAAATTGAAATTGAGGGATCTAGAAAAACCTATCAAATTGTTGCAAGTGAATCTTGGGATAGTTTAATGAGACAATGGACTGAACTTTCGGGACGACAACCTAAATTACCCCTTTGGACTTTCGGAAATTTCGCAAGTCGATTTGGCTATCACTCTCAACGCGAAGTTGAAGATATCGTTGACCGTTTTAAAAACGATAAGATTCCTCTTGATGCTGTAATCATTGATTTGTATTGGTTTGGAAAAACAATTCAAGGTACATTGGGCAATTTAGAATTTGACCGAGATTCATTCCCAGAACCGGAAAAAATGATGAGGTCCCTAAAATCAAAAAATATCCAAACAATCTTAGTAACAGAACCTTTCGTTTTAACGACCTCAAATCGTTGGAATGATGCAGTAAAAAATGATATCATAGCAAAAGATACTTCGGGAAAAATTTTGACATACGATTTCTACTTCGGTAATACGGGGTTAATCGATATTTTTGAAGAAAAGGGAAGAAAGTGGTTCTGGAAAAGATACGATGAATTAAAAAAAATGTCAGTTGCGGGATTTTGGGGCGATTTAGGGGAGCCGGAAGTACATCCAAATCACATGATGCACAAATCTTTTAAAGCACGAGAAGTTCACAATATTTACGGGCATCGGTGGGCTGAAATGTTATTCTCAGGTCTAAAATTGAATTACCCGAATGAGCGTCCATTCATTTTGATGAGGGCTGGATATTCTGGGTCACAGCGTTTTGGAATGATCCCTTGGTCAGGTGATGTAAATCGAACGTGGGGTGGAATGCGCTCACAACCAGAAATTTCAATTCAAATGGGAATGCAAGGTATTCCATACATGCATTCAGACCTCGGGGGCTTTGCAGGTGCTAATGATGACCCTGAGTTATATTTACGGTGGCTACAATACGGAGTTTTTCAACCTGTTTTTAGACCACATGCCCAAGAAGAAGTTCCGGCTGAACCAGTATTTAAAGATAATGAGACGAAAGAACTTGCTAAACAAGCAATTGAATTAAGATATCGGCTGTTGCCATACAACTACACTCTCATGTACAAGGCCGCAGAATTTGGGCAACCTTTGATGCGCCCTATATTTTTCGAAGATAAACGTCCAGAAATGTTATACGTTGATTCCATTTACTTTTGGGGTAATGAATTTTTAGTAGCTCCAATTTTTATTAAAAATCAAAGGATAAAAGAGATTCATTTTCCAAATTCAGCGAATTGGTTCGATTTTAATAATCTTGATTATTACAAAGGCGGCACATCGGCAAAAATAAGTCTGACCAAAAACCATATTCCGATTTTTGTCAAGGGCGGAGCATTCATTCCACTGATACAGAATTTACAAAATACTTCTGAACTTGAAAATGATAAGGTTAAAATTCACTTCTTCTTTGACCCTGAAACATTAGCGAGTACAGGGTTTTTGTACCAAGATGACTATCACAAAGGAAATGAAATCGTGACTGAAAATATTCAAAGATATACCTATACAAACAGCACAAAAAACTTTGAAATTTTGATTGAATCAATGAAAAAAAAATCAATTGAAACCAATTTCATTCTCTATTCTCCATTGGCGAAAATCACTAAAATTTCCGTTAATGGGAAAAAAATTTCTTTTGATACTGATAATTTTACTTATTCCTTATCCAATGTGAAAATACAAAATACGAAGGCAAAAATTAAAGTTTGGTACGAATATTAAAAGAGTTTGTGTCATTATGACATTTATAAACTATTTATTTATATTTGTAATCAATAATTAAATTCAAATTATGAAATTTAAGCTGAGTATATTTTTCTTCTTTCTTTTTATTTTGATGACTGGAAGTGTTATCTCTCAAAAAGCAAGTATTAAAGGGAAGATAACCGATCAAAAATCAGAATCAGTCTATAATGCCTTGATTTCTGTCTCCCAAAGTACCCTCAAGACAAAATCAGATCCTGATGGAAAATACGAACTAATTGGAATACCCGTCGGACCGTCAAAAACCACTGTTGAAGTTACGATAAAAGCAATGGGATATGATGATTTCACTTTTACAGTTGAATTAGAACCAAATCAAGTTTTAGAGAAAAACATTGAACTTACGGATGGAGTTAAGTCCTTTGAGGAAGCGATTGTAATCGGATACGGAACAACAAGAACAAAAGATTTAACTGGCTCCGCTACTGTTATCAACGAAAAGAATTTTACACAGGGATCAATGTCGACTCCCGAACAACTCATCATGGGTAAAGTTTCTGGATTGAAAATAAACACCAATGACGGTGCGCCAGGTTCGGGAAGTACTCTGAGACTCCGCGGAGGGACATCGATAAATGCTAGTAATGATCCTCTAATAGTTGTTGACGGAGTTCCTCTGGACAACGGTGGAATTGCAGGTGCTGCAAATCCGCTGTCATTAATAAATCCAAATGACATTGCTTCATTTGTGGTGTTAAAAGACGCTT
>VGFL01000052.1 GCA_016868915.1 Bacteroidota bacterium
CCTTTTATGGAGAATGGTGGATACGAAACAGCGGACGTAATTTCAATAAATTCATTGACCGAAAATTATGGAGCAATTCGGGCAAAGTTTCTTGCTGAGCACATTCATACAGAGGATGAAATTCGTTTTTTCGTCGATGGACAAGGGTTATTTTGGTTTAATCTTGATACCGAGCCAGTATTTAATTTATTATGTCAACGAGGCGATTTAATTAGTGTTCCTGCAGGTAGCAAACATTGGTTTGATGCAGGTGAAACAAATCCATTTGTCAAAGCAATACGAATTTTTATTGATATGAGTGGTTGGGTTCCTCATTACACGAATTCAAAAATAGAAGAGCAATTTCAAGAATTTAAAATACCAGTTTAATGAAAGATGTGAGATTTGTGTTGATGGATATTGAAGGAACAACAACTTCTATTTCATTTGTTTACGAAGTTTTATTTCCCTATTTTCTGAATAATATTCAGCGTTTGGAAAGAGTGAAAAATATAAAACAGGTAAGACAAGCGTTTGATCAAGTAAAGGAAATTGTAAAAAATGAGGAGAATCTAGAACTCAATTCTGACCAAGAAATTATTAATAAATTGCTAGTTTGGAGCAAAGAAGATAAAAAAGTTACACCATTAAAAACTGTACAGGGTGTTTTGTGGCAATCAGGTTATAAGAATGGTGAAATTGTCGGGCATGTATATCCTGAAGTTCCGTCCAAATTTATGGAATGGAAAAATAAAGGATTGCGAATGGGAATTTTTTCATCTGGTTCGGTTGCCGCTCAGAAACTTTTATTTGGTTATACATCTTTGGGTGATTTAAATCGTTATTTAGAATACTATTTTGATACGAACACCGGGTCAAAGCAGGATAAAAGGACATACATAGAAATTTCTCGAAAAATTAACTTTGAACCACATTATATTCTTTTCCTTTCAGATAGTATCCCTGAGTTGCAAGCTGCCGAAAAGGCAGGCTTTCAAACAATTCAATTAACTCGATTAGGTACAGAACCAAATTGGATAGTGACTGCAAATGATTTTAATGAGATTTTTTTTGAGTAAAACTGAGCTACAATAGATTTTATTTTTTCAACTAAATTTCGTGTTGCGTTCTTAATTATTTTCTGATTAAACTCTTATTTTTATTAAAAATTTAGAGTTTGGAAATTATTATAATTCCCCTTGTTGTTTTTACAGCTTCTATACTAACCTTTTTTTCTGGATTTGGATTAGGCACTCTTTTACTTCCCGTATTCAGTATTTTTTTTCCAATTGAGATAGCGATTTTCGCCACTGCAATTGTTCATTTTTTTAATTCCTTATTTAAACTAGTTTTTGTCTTTAAAAAAATAAATATTTCCATTTTATTGGGCTTTGCCCCAAGCGCCATATTATTTGCATTATTTGGTGGAGCAACTTTGGGTTATTTAAAGTATTATAATCTCGAATTGACTTATACCATTCTCGTATTTAAGAATACAATCACACCAATTAAAATGATTGTAGGGATGACCATGATTACTTTTGCAATTATTGAACTTTTATTCAAGAAAAAATCATTTGAAATAACTCCTTTACGTTTGATTTTAGGTGGAATGCTAAGTGGTTTTTTTGGCGGATTATCCGGTCATCAAGGTGCCTTTAGGTCAATGTTTTTAGCAAAAGCGGAAATATCTAAAGAGGAGTTTATCGCAACATCGAGTGCCACAGGTTTTCTTATTGATGTTTCAAGATTATGTATTTATTTGGTGACCTTTCGTCATTTTTCGTCTTCGTTGGTAAATTTCAATCCTGTTCTTATGATATCCATAGCCGTAGCCTTTTTGGGAAGTTATGTTGGATCTCGAGTACTTGAGAAAATTACAATCAAATTGATTCAAAAAGTGGTAGTTTTATTTCTATTTCTTTTTGGGCTTCTAATTTGTCTTGGATTTATTTAGGATTTGGGCGTTCCGAAAATTTCTTCAACTTTTTTAAAACGATAATCAAATATTTGGTTTAATTTATTTTTTACAAGTAATGGGTGGGCCAATCTCCCTAAAATACCAAGGGGGATTTCATAAGAAACAATATCAGTCATCTCAATACCGTTTTGTACTTGTTTAAAATGATGCTCGTGATGCCAAATTTTATAGGGGCCTTTTCTCTGTTCGTCTACAAAAAATTTCATTTCATCAACGTGCGTAATCTCAGTAATCCATTTTATAGGAAATCCGAGAATAGGTTTGACTTCGTATTCAATCATCAGACCGGCATACATTTTTTCTGGAATATCAACCAAAACCTCAAACCCCATGTAATCAGGGGTGATGGTTTTAAGATTTTTGGGAGATGAAAAGAAATCCCAACATTCTTTCATATCCGTGGGAATTATTTGTGTGGTTTTTAATTGGTACATGACCTCAAAACAAAATTTTGATTAAAATAGTTCAAACAAAGTCCGATTGCCAAATTATACCTTAAATTTACTTCATCATTTTACCAATAATTGATTTATCTATTGCCAAGTATTCATTCATCTAACAACAGAGAAATTGTCTTTTTGATATCCAAATATACATCTATGTACAAAACCCATCTTGATTCTCTTTTACTTTTTTTGCAGTAAAATTATGTCTGATTTTTTTGATTTTCCAATTACTTATTTAGACAGCAACGACGGATCTTCCATGCTTGCCTTTGGACTTCAAGAGTTCATTTTGGTAAAAGAAAATAATGCATTAGAGTGCTTGGATGATTTTATAAAAATTCATTCAACGAAATACATATTTGGTGCATTGAATTACAATCTAAAGAATGAAATCGAAAATTTACAGACTTTGAATCACAATGATGCAGAATTTCCACAATTACTATTCTATGTTCCAAGCTGTGTGGTAAGGTTAGCAAGTGAAAAAATTGAGTTTCTTCAAGGTGAAAAAGATGATAAAAGTCTTAATTTCATTCATAATTTTTTAACGAAAAAGAAAAGAGCGAATCCGACTAATCTAAAAATTGGTTGGAGAAAGAGAACAAACAAAGAAAAGTATATTAAAAATATCTATCGAATAAAAGATTTCATAAGACAGGGTGAGGTTTACGAGATGAATTATTGTCAGGAATTTTACGCAGAAAATTCTGAGATACAAGATCCATTAGAATTTTTTTTCAAACTCAATGAAGTTACTAAGTCTCCGTTTTCGGTCTATTTTCAATTTGACGAATATTTTTTATTATGCGGTAGCCCCGAGCGGTTTTTGAAAATGAAGGGAAGAAAATTACTCTCACAACCCATCAAAGGAACGCGCCGCCGAGACAAGGATAAATATCGCGATGGCCAACTAAAAAAAGAGCTAAAGGAAAACCTGAAAGAAAGAGCAGAAAATATTATGATTGTTGATTTAGTGAGAAATGATTTATCGAAAGTAGCCACTAAAAATTCTGTCAGTGTGGATGAATTATGTGAGATATATTCTTTTGAAACTGTCCATCAAATGATTTCGACCATAAGCTGCAGGGTAAAGAATTCAATTTCATTTACCGACATAATTAAAGCAACTTTTCCAATGGGTTCCATGACTGGAGCGCCAAAATTAAGAACAATGGAATTGATTGACTATTTGGAAGATTTTTCTCGAGGTATTTATTCTGGGTCTATTGGATATTTAGCTCCAAATGGCGATTTTGATTTCAATGTTGTTATTCGAAGTATTGTGTATAATTCAAAAAAAAAATACATTTCTTGCCCTGTTGGAAGCGCAATCACTTTAGATTCAGATCCCGAGAAGGAGTATGAGGAATGTCAAACGAAGATCTCACGAATTTTGAATGTACAATGAATCAACTCGTAAAGGCAATCAAAAATCTATCACACGAGATAAAACCAGAAATTGTTTTTGTGGCTGTAAGTGCTGGCGTTGATTCTACTTTATTACTTGATTTAGCATCTCATTATTTCAACGTTTTTGCTCTTCATGTTAACTATAAGCTCAGGGCAGAGGAAAGTGATTTGGATCAGTTGTTTCTTGAAAAATTTTGCTCGAAGAGAAACATCCCTATTCGCATCAAAACTCACGATTTAAAGACAGAGATGCAAAATAAATCCATAAACTTACAAAGTAGAGCAAGAGAAATTCGATATACGTTTTTTAGAGATCAACTGGCTAAATACAAAAATTCAGTTTTATTTATCGGTCATCATTCAGACGATCAGACGGAAACATTTTTCATAAATTATTTTCGCAATTCAGGCATGGCAGGGTTGGCAGGGATGAAAAAAAAAGATGGTAATATCCACAGACCGTTTTTGGATTTTTCAAAAACCGATCTTGTAAAATGTGCAAGAGAAAAAAATCTTTCATGGCGAGAAGATCATACAAATTCTGAAAATGCTTATCTACGAAATCGATTTAGAAATGAAATTATCCCTACAATAGAGAACCAAATTCCAGAATTAAAGCACGCTGTAATAACTCTCATGAAAGTTCTACGCGAGAATCAAATTCAACTTGAGAATGAAATCGCAACATTTTGCGAAGACATGAAGATTAGAAGGAATATTCCAATCACAGAATTTGCAGATTGGGGTGAAGAACGATTTATTGAATTATTCCGGCAATTAGCTATCCCAATGCCTACTTTAAAGGAATTTAAAAAAATTTTACATGCTAAAAAGGGGGCAAAATTAAGCTTTCCTAAAAGCATCGTCATTCATTCAATAGTTAGAGAAAAAGATTCTATTTATTTTGAGTTTGATGAAAATTATTGTGAATCTTCCCCCTCACTTAAAATTTCTATCGTCAAAGAATTACCTATGGTTTTTTCAAAAAAAGAATTGTTTTTAGACGATAGTAAGATTGATGGTGATTTAACCATACGAAAATGGAGAAGGGGGGATCGTATTCACCCGATCGGTGTGAGAGGATCTAAATTGATAAGTGATGTTTTGACAGATGCCAAAGTTCTTCATTCAGAACGTGAGAACCAGTTTGTTTTGTGTGATGCTTCAAAAATACTTTCGTGTATCGGTCATTGCATTGATCGAAGAGCCATAGCAACAGTACACACAAAGGTTATTCGACTAATTGAAATCAACTTATCCTCACGAGATTAACTAAATTTTTACTAAAAGCGTTATTTTTGAACTATGAAATTTTGCTTATTAAGTTTCCTATTGACCCTTTCAGTTGGTCTTTTTGCTCAACTAAATGTAAAGGATTCAGCAATTTCGACGCCATGGGTTGGTATTCATTATGGAGGTAATCTGACAGGAGGAGATTTAGCAGATCGCTATGGTTATCTCAATCATTTGGGGATAATGGCTGGATATAAAACTGCGTTAAATTGGTATTTCGGAATGGAAAGTAATTTTATTTTTGGAAATCAAGTTCGACTTACAGGCTTGCTAGATCATCTGGTTGATTCATACGGGAATATTACGGATGTAAATGGTGATATAGCAAGAATATTCGTTCTACCAAGGGGATTTCATATCAATGGTTCGGTTGGAAAACTAATACCTGTACTGAGTCCGAATAAGAATTCGGGTATTTTTATCAATGGTGGTGCAGGATATTTAGTCCATCATATGCGTATTGAGTCGAACGATCAGGTTGTTCCGCAATTAGAGTTAGATTATCGAAAAGGGTATGATCGACTTACCTCAGGTATTAATTTTCACCAATTTCTTGGTTATGCTTTCATGGCAAATAATGGATTTTACAGTCTTTACGGAGGGTTTTACTTTCAGCAAGGATTAACAAAGAATTTGCGAACGATCAATTTTGATGAACCTGATGTACCTGTTTCTTCGAAAATAAGATTAGACATTCAAATGGGAATTAGATTTGGCTGGATGATTCCATTTTACAAGCGAAAGCCGAAAGAATTTTATTTCAATTGATGGGTATCATTTATAATTTCTTAATTCGTGTTCATTGGTTTGCTATTTTTTTAGCATCATTTTTTAACTCGAAAGCAAAATTGTGGATTGTTGGAAGAAGGGGTTGGAAGCAAAATCTACCTGAAGTACAATTATCGGATGAATTGATATGGTTTCATTGTGCCTCATTGGGGGAGTTTGATCAAGGTTTACCCGTAATGCGAGAGATAAAGTCAACGAATCCAAGTACAAAAATACTTGTCACCTTTTTCTCACCCTCAGGAATGTTACATTATACCAAAAGAGAGCACGACGTAGATTATGTTTGTTATTTGCCAATTGATTTACCTTCCAATGTACATTTTTTCTTGAATCATTTTTCACCAGTTAAGATTTTCATAGTGAAATATGAATTTTGGGCCAACTTCATTGAGGGAGCACAAGTAAAAGGCATACCCGTTTATTCTCTTTGTTCTAATTTTCGTGAGGATCAACATTTTTTCAAATGGTACGGATTTTTTTTTCGCAATGTGTTACGAAGAATTACGTATTTTTTCGTTCAGACTCAAACTTCAGTTCGGTTATTAAACTCCATTGGTATAGAGAATGTAATGGAAATTGGGGATACACGCTTTGATAATGTAATTTTTAATAAAAATTGCTTTACGAAACAAATAAATTCGGGGATTGTAAATTCTGATTGGGAAAAAATCAGAAATTTTTTACAAGGGGATAAGGCAATCATTATAGGTAGTTCATGGCCAAAAGAGGAAGAATTAATTATTCCATTTATAGTATCTAATCCAGATTACAAATTCATTCTTGCACCGCACGATATTTCGGAAAAACATATTTTAAAAATCAAAAAATCATTAGCCAATAAAGCGATTCGATTTTCAGAATTTGAAGAATATTCCTTAGCAAATTGCCTTATACTTGACACGATAGGTCATTTAACAAAAGCTTATTATTTTGGCAAACTCGCAATAGTTGGTGGTGGATTTTCAGGCAACCTTCATAATATTCTTGAACCTGTGGCATTTGGCCTTCCCGTTTTAATCGGGCCAGAGCATTCTCGCTTTCCTGAGGCAAAATTATTTTTAGAAAAAGGAATTGCCTTTGAGTTCAAAAAAACGGAAGATATTGAGTTACATATTGAAAAGATAATGGAGAATTTAAAATTTTTATCAAAAAAAGCAGAGGAGATTATGCAGTCGAATTTAGGAGCCTCAAAAAAAATAAATAATCTAAGTATTGCAAAATCAATTGAATTAATTTCGATTGCTTCAAAAAAAAATATTTAAAAGTAAATAAGTATTTTTGTGGGTTTTTAAGAAAAGCTATTGGAATAACAATTTTCAAATAGCAGAATAAAACTAAATTTTTTAAAATCATATTATGAAAGTAGGAATACCTTCCGAAATATATCAAGGTGAATTGAGGGTTGCAGCAACTCCCAAAACAATCACAAGATTACAAAAACAGGGGTTTGAGGTTTCTATACAGAAAGGTGCTGGACAAAGAGCGAACATTTCCGATTCTGATTATCGTGAAGCAGGTGCTCAACTCATTGATACAGCCGCTGAAATATATGCGAAATCTGATATCGTTTTAAAAGTGAAAGAACCTAGTTTAGAAGAAATTACTTTAATGAAGGAAGGATTAGTTCTTTTGAGTTACTTATGGCCTGCACAAAATATGGTTTTGATGGAAGCATTGGCCAAACAAAAAGTAAATTCGGTTGCAATGGACGCAATACCAAGAATATCTCGCGCACAGAAAATGGATGTCCTCTCTTCGATGGCAAATATTGCGGGCTACAGAGCAGTAATTGAGGCATCGTTTTATTTTGGAAGATTTTTAAATGGACAAATTACGGCTGCTGGAAAAGTTGAACCGGCAAAAGTATTGGTAATTGGTGCTGGTGTTGCAGGATTAGCTGCCATTGGTGCGGCAAACTCTCTTGGTGCAATTGTTAGAGCTTTTGACACACGAAAGGAAGTGGCCGAACAAATTGAATCAATGGGAGCATCATTTTTAACCGTCGAAATAGACGAAGACGGGGCCACTTCCTCAGGTTATTCAAAAGAAATGAGTAAGGAGTTCATTGAAGCGGAAATGAAATTATTTTTGGAACAGGCTCAAGACGTTGATATAATTGTCACAACTGCACAGATCCCGGGTCGTGAAGCTCCAAAATTGATTTTAGATTACCACGTTGAAGCCATGAAATCAGGCTCAGTTATAGTAGATTTAGCAGCTTCAACAGGAGGAAACTGTCAATTGACTAAAAACGGAGAAGTTTATACAACTTCAAATGGCGTAACAATTATTGGTAAATTAAATCAACTACCAAATCAAGCATCTCAGCTCTACGGCAATAACCTTTGCCATTTACTAGACGATATGGGTAAGGCTGAAAAATTTAGGATAGATATGGAGGATGCCGTGATATCTCGCGCTATGGTTACGTATGATGGAAAAATAAATTGGCCACCAGCTCCTTTACAAGTAAGTCCGAGTGCTGGAAAAACTGAAAAAAATACAGGTCCAAGCCCCGAAGAATTAAAACAAAGAGAGGAGCAGAAGGCGAAGAGCATCGCTATTTCCATGATGATTCGAATTGCTGTAGTTGGTTTACTATTACTTTTCGTTGGCAAATATGCACCTCCTTCTTTTATCCAACATTTTACAGTATTTGTATTGGCGATATTTGTAGGATGGCAAGTTATAAGTAATGTTTCTCATGCTTTACATACACCACTTATGGCTGTTACCAACGCTATTAGTGGTATCATTGTGGTTGGAGGCCTTCTTCAAACCAAAAATGATTTTAGTAATACGATGACAATAATTGCTTCTATTGCCATATTGGTTGCAGCAATAAATATTGTCGGGGGATTTGTAGTTACTCACAGGATGTTAAAAATGTTCAGAAAATAAAGTATTGTCATGTTTATAATTAAAGAAATTCAAACCGCGGCTTATTTATTTGCTTGTATTTTATTCATTCTCAGTTTAAGCGGGTTATCTTCTCAGGAAAGTGCAAAGAGGGGTGTAATGTATGGGATTTTAGGGATGATTGTGGCAGTTCTTGCAACCATTTTTGGTCAGTCAGTTGAAGGGCATATTTACATAGTTATTGCGTTGGCAATCGCCTCGGTAATCGGTGTAATTGTGGCAAGAAAAGTTGAAATGACAGCAATGCCTCAGTTAGTTGCTATACTTCACAGTTTTGTTGGACTAGCCGCAGTTTTAGTTGGCTTCGGATCGTACCTTGACCCATTAACCCAAAAACTACAAGGTATCGAGCATAGTATTCATCTTGTTGAGGTTTTTGTTGGAGTATTCATTGGAACTATAACTCTTACAGGTTCAGTAATTGCTTGGGGTAAACTTGATGGTAAAGTTCAAAGCAAACCATGGAATTTTAAGGGCTTACAATCCATGAATTTTATTTTATTTTCAACTTGTATTGTATTAGGAGTATTTTTTTATCAGGCTTCCACTTTGGAATTGGGGATTATTTATTTGCTCATTATGACGGCAATAGCGAGTTTTATTGGTGTTGTTCTTGTAATGGCAATAGGCGGAGGTGATATGCCAGTGGTCGTATCGATGCTTAATTCGTATTCTGGCTGGGCAGCATCTGCTGCTGGATTTATGCTTGGAAATGACTTATTGATAGTTACGGGTGCACTTGTAGGGAGTTCAGGTGCAATATTATCAATACACATGTGCAAGGCCATGAATCGATCATTCTTTTCTGTAATTTTTGCCAGCGGTGCTGGCGGATCAAGTCAAGGCGGAGAGAAAAAGGCGATTGAAGGAGAGGTAACATCGCTCGGTCACGAGGAGGTAGCTCAACTTTTGAAAGAATCCAAATCCATCGTTATAGTTCCAGGCTACGGAATGGCAACTGCAAAGGCACAATATCTCATCTATGAATTAGTACAAACATTAAAAAAAGAAGGTAAAAATGTAAGATTTGCCATACACCCGGTTGCAGGAAGGTTGCCGGGCCACATGAATGTTTTATTAGCCGAAGCTAATGTCCCATACGATATCGTCTTGGAAATGGATGAAATAAATGATGATATGTCGGAAACCGATGTTGTTATGGTTGTTGGTGCGAATGATGTTGTAAACCCAAGTGCCCAAGATGATCCTGCAAGTTCTATTTATGGAATGCCCGTCATAGAGGTTTGGAAAGCTGAAAAAGTAATAATTTTGAAAAGAGGTATGAGTGCCGGATATTCAGGAGAAGAAAACCCTCTATTTTACAAAAATAATTCTGAGATGCTCTACGGTGACGCAAAATCCAGCGTGGAGAAATTACTCAGTTATTTGAAATAACCGGCCAAATTTTCGAAGTTGCGTATTGTCCGAGTTAAATTCGCTACGAATTATTGAACCAAAATTCGATAGACTTGTTAACCTTATGTTACTTGTCTGACTTTCAACTAAATGAATTACGAAGATGATGTTTACAAATTCCTCTAAAAGACTTTTTGAAAAGCTAACTTTATATTTCGGTATAACAGCTTTTTTAATACATTCCGCAATAATTTTTGCTCTTCGAATTAATCTTTTAGATGCCAAGTATTTTCCTGATGATTTATTTGGAAGCCCCTTTGCAGCTCTTTTTTCACCATTTAGTTCCTTACTCGTTTACGAGGTTTATCTATTAATTTATTACCTCCGTCAAAGTTATACGAAAAGTGTTGCCAAACAATTGGAAATTATGGCTTTAATTTTATTAAGAAATTGTTTCAAAGACATAGGCCAGGTCACCGAGGGCAAAGTTGGGCTATTAGAGAGTGAGCTAGTAAAGGATTTGTCTGGTTTTGTTATTTTACTTATCCTTGTTTGGTTTTTTTATCACCTCGATTCGAAACGTATTGAGATTAAATTTGAACTGACAGCTTCATTTGTTAAGTTGAAAAAGCGTCTTTCAGAGATTTTATTAATTATTTTTATTGTACTTTCTATTTATTCCTTTTCATCATGGTTAATAGATTTGATTACTTATTCGGATAATCATGCTGCCTTACAAAATCCTTCTCATATTTTTTACACAGAGTTTTTTACGCTCCTTACTTTCGTCGACGTTTTATTGCTTCTAAGCAGTGCTAAAAATCTACAAAATACTATTTTGGTAATAAGAAATTCAGGATATGTTTTGGCTACCTTTTTAACAAGAGTTTCTTTTTCATTGGATGGATGGGAGAGGATTATGGCCATAGTTCTTGGAGCCTCTGTTGCGGTATTTATGCTTTGGATCAGCAGAAGAACTGTATTTGTTGAAGATTCAATGAAAGATTAAGACCTTGTTTTTTATCAAAATATCATGTAAACCGTTTCAAGGCTTTTCCAATTTTAACATTGAACGATCTACGAATTTCAGATGTGAAAATCTACTTAATATTGTTTATACAGAAGTGAATAGCTCTATTAATTCAATCGTCTTAAGTACTTTTGTAAACTAAAGAAACTAAATGGTCAAACTATTGTCCCTTTTCTTTTTTATTATTTCGTTCAGCTTTCTTTCTCAAAAGATGGTCAAACAGGGTGATGGAATAATTACAGGAAAGATTATAGATGACAATACATCCAAGCCCCTCGAGTACGTTTCTTTCAAGCTCATCAATCAGACTGATCGTAAAATTTTAACGGGTATTTTTACCGATAAATTTGGAAAAATTAATTTAGAAAACCTTCCTGAAGGTTCTTTTTATGCCATTTGTTCGTTTACGGGTTATTTAAATGATACAATTCGAGATATTACTATTAGCCAAAATCTAAAAATTTTCAATTTAGGAACAATTAAAATGGTTCCAAGTACAACCGATTTAAAAGAATTTGAAGTAGTTGGTAACCTTGATGTCTTGAAAGCCGGAATTGATAAAAAAATCTACAATGTCGGAGAAGATTTATCTGTGAAAGGCGGAACGGCAAACGATATTCTTACACGGCTTCCATCGGTTGAGTTAGATCAAGAAGGTAGAATTTCTCTTCGAGGAGAAGGAACAGTAACTGTTTTAATCGACGGTCGACCCAGTTCAATTTCTGGAGCAAGCGGTAGAACTTTACTAGATGCAATGCCTGCGGCATCAATTGAACGCGTCGAAATAGTTACTAATCCTTCCGCCAAATATGATCCTGATGGTAATTCAGGTATAATCAATATTGTTCTTAAAAAAAATAGACTGCGCGGTTTTAATGGAGCTGTCTCCTCAAACTTGGGAACAGGAAATATTCGAAGTGGAACTGTAGCTGAGTCAAACTTATCGCTGAGTTACCGAAACGGAGCTGTGAATGTTTATGGAATTTATAGTTATCGGTATTTAGATGGCTATAGAAATAACTATTCAAATATCAATCAATTAAACGCTGATGGAAGCCGTTTCATCTTAAATCAAGATCGTATTGGAAGTGATCTGAATGCTGGTCATACCTTTCGTACAGGTGTTGATTTTAATTTAAAAGATAGACAAGCACTTGGGATTTCGGCTACGGGAAGTATTGGAGTAAGAGATAGAACAGGAGATCTTTGGAATTCAATTTACGACACACTGAATAATCGTATTGCTCTTTGGCAACGAACAAGTTACGACCCTTCTCAACAACAAAACTTGGATTTTAATGTGAATTATCGGTATGATTTCAAAAAAGATCGTGGAAATTTCGTACTTGATGCATCGCAATCATTGGGGAAAGAAGGAATACAAGGGTTTTATCAGGAGAATTACTTTGAACCAGATTCAGTTCCAACAATCGGTAAAAATTCCTTAAAACAACAATTAGACAACAAAGAAAAGAATAATATTACCACTGTTCAGGCTGATTTGACCTTACTTTATCCAAAAATTACTGCTCGGGTTGAGACGGGAATTAAAGCCATCCTTAGGGATCAGCAAGTAGATACATATTCAGAAACTTTTGATTATTTAACAAACAATTACCTCGAAGACACTCTGGCCAATTTTTTATACAAATATAAGGAACGAATTTTTAGTGCATATGGTGTTTTTGGTCAACAGTTGGGAAAATTCAAATACCAGGGAGGTCTTAGATTTGAACAAGCATACCAATTACCAAACTTAGTTTCAGAAGGTATTTCCATTAATAATTCCCCTTATTTTAATATTTTTCCTTCTGTCCATTTGAGATACGAAATTGTTCCTAAGTCCGAATTAAGTATCAGCTACAGTAAGCGAATAACTCGTCCTTCATCTGCGGATATGAATCCTTTTACAAATTATTCAGATTTATTTAATTTAAGAATAGGAAATCCATACCTTAAACCGGAGTATACAGATTCGTATGATTTTGGTTTTATTCATGAGCGAAAAAAATATAATATAACGAGCAGTATCTATTTCAGAAACTCAAAAGGAGTAATAAGTCGCGTAAAAGAATATTATGATGATAATACCAGTGCAGTAACATTCATGAATATAGCTGAAACACATAGTTTAGGATCAGATATTGTAATAAATGTGAAGCCAAATCCTTGGCTTAAGGCGTCGCTCTCGTGGAACGGAAACTATATTTGGTTTCTCACAAATCAAGAAATATTACCAAATAGACAGGGTTATTTCCATAATATTAAATTTAACTCATCGGTAGAGTTTTGGAAAAAAACAGCTTCGTTACAAGTAAGTGTAACATACAACGGAAAGCGGATAACAGTTCAGGGAATTGCTCAGCGTCAGGGCCCAACAGATATTGCCTTTGAAAAAAGATTATCCAATGGAAAATGGACGATTGGAACGCGCGTTTCAGATATTTTTAACGTTCAAGGATTCTATTTTGAGGTTAATCGACCTACAGTTGAACAAACATCAACATTTAAGTGGCTAACAAGGAGATATTACCTTTCAGTAAGTTATAAATTTGGCAAATTGGAATTAAACACCAAGAAACTTCCAGGTGGAGATGGCGGTGGTGATATGTAATGAAGTGAAATGAAACAAGAAATTTGGTTTATAATAAATCCTACTTCGGGAATTTCAAATAAACAACATATTGAAAACAAAATACGGAGCTACTTGGATTTTTCAAAATATACGTGTTCTATTTTCCATACAGAATATGCTGGACATGCTTGTGAGTTGACCAAACAGGGTATTTTACAAAATGTAGATATCATATGTGCTGTTGGCGGTGATGGAACAGTTCACGAAATCGGTGTTTCATTGATTCATTCAGACGTTAAGCTCGCCATTATTCCGTGCGGATCAGGAAATGGATTTGCACGTCATTTCAGTATTTCAGAGCGAATAAAAAAAAGTATCGAAATAATAAATAGAGGAAATTACTCTAAAGTTGATACAGGCTTGGTCAATGATATTCCATTCATTCAAAATGCTGGTGTGGGTTATGAAGCTAAAATAGCATACGATATGGTTAGTGAGAAGTTTAGAGGATTGGTCAAGTATTTATTTTTGATTGTTAAGTCCTATTTTGTCTACAGAGGAATTCAAATTGAAGTAAATAATAAGGCGAATCGTTATTTTATGGCGACAGTTACCAATACGAAAGAATTTGGAAATGGATTTCAAATTTCACCAACATCAATAGCTAATGATGGAAAATTAGAACTCGTTTTGGTAAAAAAACCGCCTGTTTACGATTTGCCTTGGATGACATTTCGATTTTTATCTGGAACGTTAAATCATTCAAAATATGTTGATGTAATGCAAGTTGAAGAAATTACATTATCGACAGATAGTGACTATTTCCAAATGGACGGAGAAGGATTTTTGAATAAATTTGAGAAACTACACTTTCAGATTCTTCCTAATTCAATATTTGTAATTCATCCGTAATTTATACATTTGATAATGCATTCTTATACCAAAATCACTTCTGAGCATATTGAATACTTCAAGCGTATCTGTGAAGAAAGAGTTTTCAGTGATGAAGAGAAACTTCAAGAATATTCGCGCGATGAAACGGAAGATCTTTCATTTCCTCCGGAAGTGGTCATAAAACCAAAAACGGTTGAAGAAATTTCGAAAATCTTAGCTTATTGTAACGAAAATACTCTTTGTTTAACTCCGGCAGGTGCTCGTACTGGTTTAAGTGGAGGAGCATTACCCATTCATGGTGGGGTACTGTTAAGCATGGAAGCATTTAATAAAATTTTAGAAATTGATGAGAAAAACCATCAGGTAATTACGGAACCTGGTGTTATTACGCAAGTACTTCAAGACGCAGTTAAAGAAAAAGGATTGTTTTATCCACCAGATCCGGCAAGTAAAGGAAGTTGTTTTATTGGTGGAAATATTTCTGAAAATTCCGGAGGTCCAAAAGCAGTGAAATATGGAGTTACAAAAGATTATGTATTAAATCTTGAAGTTGTTTTAGCCGACGGCTCTATTATTTGGACAGGGGCAAACGTGTTGAAAAATGCGACAGGTTATAACTTAACACAACTTATTGTGGGCTCAGAGGGAACTTTGGGGGTTGTTACAAAAATTGTATTGAAACTAATACCTCATCCGATACACGATTTATTGATGCTCGTTCCATTCTTTGACGCCCAACAAGCTTGTGAGGCAGTCGCTGCTATTTTTCAAGCAGGTATTACACCAAGTGGATTGGAATTTATGGAACGTGACGCATTGCTTTATACACAAAAATTTACAGGTGATTCTAGTTTAGATATTGCAGAAAATCATCAAGCCCATTTGCTTATTGAAGTCGATGGATTTGATCCTGATAAGCTTATGCAGGAATGTGAGCAAATAATAGCCGTTCTTGAAAGATTTGAAACGGACGAAATTCTATTTGCAGATTCAGAGGCTCAGAAAAATACCTTGTGGAGTCTACGAAGAAAAGCGGGCGAAGCTGTAAAGGCCCAGTCTATATATAAAGAAGAAGATACTGTAGTACCGCGGTACAATCTTCCAAAACTGCTTCATCATGTGAAGAGAATTGGAAAAAACTATGGTTTTGAATCCGTTTGTTATGGCCACGCAGGCGATGGGAATTTACATATCAATATTTTAAAAGGTGACTTATCGGATGAAAAATGGAACAATGAACTTCCGTTGGCTATTCGTGAGTTATTTGTAAAAGTGGTTGAATTAGGAGGAACATTATCAGGTGAACACGGGATTGGATTGGTACAAAAAAGTTATATGGATATTGCTTTTCCAGAAGTTACTCTCAATTTAATGAGAGGAATAAAGAACATTTTTGATCCAAAGGGAATTTTGAATCCAGGCAAAATATTTTAATCGTTGAGTAAATTTATTATATATGGTAGAATGATATTGATATTAATTTATTTTGATCAGTATGCATTCAGTCAAAAAGAAATTGCTTCTCACCAAAATGCTTGGTTATCTTATTTAGGTAACCATAAGCTTTCAAAAAAAATAGGGCTTCATACTGAATATCAATGGCGTAGAGAGGATGGATTTCAAAATTGGCAGCAATCTCTTTTGCGGATTGGATTCGATTATAATCTAAATTCTATTTTTTCAATTTCTGCAGGATATGGTTGGATTGAAACATTTCCATACGGAGATCAACCTGTCTTGAATGAATTTACTGAACATCGAATATGGCAACAATCGAATCAAAAGAATAATGTTGAAACAGCGTTTAAAATTTTTGAAATTCAGCATCGCTATCGGTTTGAACAACGTTTTTTAGAAACATACACGTTGAGCAATGCAAATGAAGTCATCCAGGGAGCTAGTATTTTTAGGCAGCGTATCCGTTATCGACTTATGTTCCTGATGCCCCTGAATAAAAAGACAATGGAAAATAACACTTTGTTTTTCAATTTAAATAATGAAATATTTGTGGGATTCGGAAAAGGAATAGGTAAAAATGTGTTTGATCAAAATCGATTTAACGCTGCACTTGGCTGGAAATTCAGTGCAAATTTCAATTTACAATTTGGGTACTTGAATCAATACATAATCAAAACCGATGGAATGAAAGCCGAACGAAACCATACTTTACTTTTTTCAACCATCTACAATTTATCTATTTGGCAAAAGCAATAGATTTACTTTGATTGATCACATAGATGAGATTCGCATTATATCGCGATCCTGTCTGAAAAGGTAGGGTCGTGGAATTTTTTAATAGTTAAATTACCTTCGGTGCTGTTTCGCGGTCAGTTGTTTTGCTGCTCGACTTGCCCATAACTTACTTATAACCCCCACAATCTCTCTGAAGCATAACATACATTTGTTCGCTTGGCCTCATAAAGTAGGGTTTTACGAATATATAAATAATTTTCACAAATCATCAAAAGGCGAACGTATTTGTTGTAAATTCCGTGTGCTAACATG
>VGFL01000053.1 GCA_016868915.1 Bacteroidota bacterium
ATCAAGATTCGCTGAGTAAAAATTTTGCCAGTTCTTCTGTATGAGTGCTCCTATGAAATTTACCCAATTCATCGTAATTAATGTCAAGTTGTATTGACTGGGGATTTTCGTATATATTTTTAATCCAAATTTTTAGTGCCTCTTTATCGCTGAAGGTAAAGCCCGTTCTCGTTCTCAAAATAAAATCCTGCATGACCCCATTATCGGTAGGGAATAACAAAATTGGAACTCCTGTTGAGGCATAATCAAATAATTTTACGGGATACCATCCGGGAATATTAGAAAAAGAGGTGAGCCATAATATGTCGCTACCTTGATAAATAATCTCTAATTCTCTTTTTGAGGTACGGGGACTGAAGTTAATCGCATGCTTTATATTTTCATAATTTGACAGTACTCGTTGTTCCATACTAAATACCGCCTCGGTGCCAATTAGATTAACTTTAATGTTTATTTGCTCTGAGGATACAAGCTCAGAAACTGCATCTAACAAACTGAAGATGTCTTGTGAAGGATATATGGTACCTGCGTATGTAATCACCAACGTTTTTTCTTTCCTTGGAATTTTAGTGGCAATAATTTCGTTTAACGTTTTATCAAATCCATTCTTGATCACAAGCCCTTTTTTGCCGATTAATGAACTGATTGAGTTTTTCCAATCTTCAGAAACTGTAAAAAACATGTTTGCATTACTCGTCCATTTTTTCTCTTTATTCAATTCCATTTTTCGCAGAAAAAACTCTTTAATGATGCCATATTTTTCCTTATTTCGAATAGAATTCCAAGTATCGCGGTAGTCCGGATACCATTCTATATTTGAATTCCATTGTTTTAATTTGTAACCAATCCAAAAAGTGTAAAAAGGAGTACCACTTATTACAACTTTATCGATATTTTGATCTTTAATTAGCCTTTTTGCGGCTTGAAGAAATTCTTTACTGTGAGAAACTGACGGAAAAACATATAGTTTTGTGTAAACCAGAATACTGTTTATCTTTCTTACGTATTTGAAATTCGTTAGCCCTAATTTTTCTAAAAGGGTTTTTTTAATGGCAATTTTATGGGTTTGACTTGTTGGACTGATTATTTGCTGGGACCTCATCACTACATCTATATTTTCCGTGGAGGTTTGTTCATCTGCCCAATACCTTGTCAATAAAATGGGGTGTATTCCAAATTTTGGAAGATACTTCATCCAGGAAGAAATGCGTTCAGAAGCCACAAAATTTGCCGGCGGCGCAAAATATGAGATGACTAAAACTTTTTTCAAACCAACATTCGGTGCCGAACTTGTTTGTATGTTTTTATTCGGCTTTACCTTTTCATGAGAAGGAACAGGTAAAATATCCTCACCTTCATTGTAGGGATTTTCCTTTTTTGAAATGAGACGAATCAGCTTCAATGAAAAGAACTCTCTCGAATAATTCTCAATATTTGTGAAACTATTTGGTAATTTTTTCTTGTTTAAAACAAATTGCTCCAATTGTAGAAAAACTTCACGTTGATCAGTACCAATAATTCCTAGATTACTTGAATTTAAAATTTCACCAATTTTTCCGGCATCATTTGGATAAAACATGATTGGTTTTCTGTAGGGTAGATAATCGTATACTTTTGTTGGAATTACACCTTTCATATTTTGGATAGGAAACATTAAAAAAATATCTGTCCTTGCAATTATTGGCTTTAACTCCGTTGTATTTAATCTTGCTGTAATCCTTAATTCTTGACACCATTTAAACAGGTGCCTTACCCTTTCTACTTGTCCATCTTGTAAAGAAATACCCACAAAATTTAATTTTACACTGAGTTTCGGATGTTGTTTCTGAAATGAGTGTAATAGGTTGGAAGTCGAACTAATTTCCTGATGGTTATATAATGTCCCTAAAAAAGTAAAACTTAGCGTGCTCAAATCCTCCTCTAAATTTTCAAATTGAATTGGATCATTATAACCATTTTCAATCACATGCCCTTCCTTGTTTATGAATTGCTCTATTCTCTCCACGTATTGATCATTTACGTATGTAAAAAATTCAATATTTGATAACCATCTTTTTTCGAATTTTCTATTTAATATGTTTAAATAGTTAAATTTTTTTTCAAAAATAGGTCTTGAACTCCATTCATCTCTGTAGTCGGCAATCCAAATTAGTTCGGGAAATTGTTTTTTCAGTAAATATCCGACATGAAACATTTGGTGTGGACCGGCCGAAATAATAACAATCCAGTTGTTAGGTTCTCTAGCAATAATTTCAGCCGCCTTTTTTTTAAAGAACTTATACTGGGAAAAAAATAAAAATCGGTATGAAAAAAATAAGTCAATGAAGGATATTAATTTTGATAGGCCAAAAAATTTAATACTCCTGCGTTGTTTCATTTTTTTAAAAAATGAATTGTACTCATCCACGCATACAACCTTTACGTTATCTTCATGTGTTTGTATTTCTCCAAATTTTTCACTGAGGTAAAGATCATCAAAGGTTTCGATTTGCGTCGGCCAGTGTCTGGTCAATACTGTGGTATCAAAATTATTTTTTGCAAAAAGGTGAGCCCAATAAAACACCCTATTAGATGCTGTTAAATTACATGGCGGATAAAAGTAAGATATGAAGAGTATTTTACGCATTATGTAGTATACAATCCATAATTTTTTCAGCTACTTTTCCATCACCATAGCAATTAGGAATATATTGATCAAAGTTGATCTCTCGATTCATTACCTCATTTAGATTACTTAAATCATCAAACAATAGAAAATTCCAAGATCCCATTAATGTTTCTTGCCATGGCGTATATTTTAAAATAGTGGTACACTTTTTCTTCAGAATATAGGCTTCTTTCTGCAGGCTACCGCTATCGGTGATGACACCTTCACTCGTAATAATATGATTTATTGAATCAAAAAAATCAATCGGCTCTATAATTTGAATATTCATAAATTCGTCCAACACTATGTTCCAGTTATCCGCAACATTTTTTGTCCTAGGGTGCATGGCCAATATTACTTTATATTCAAGATTGTTTAATGCATTAAGTATTTGTAAAATTCGATTTTTAGAATCCGTGTTAAAAGGCCTGTGAATAGTCGCAAAGTAAAACTTCTCTTCGCCCGGTTTAACTGATTCATTTCCTATCTCCTTAATTAAATCTGTTGTAACGTCGCCAACCAAAAAAGTATTTGTATTTAGTCCTTCTTTTGATAAATTTTTAATGGCTTCCGAAGAAGGGGCGAATCTCAAGCTTGACATCCTATCTACCAAAGTTCTGTTAACTTCTTCGGGTACATCTATATTGTGATTCCGCATGCCTGCCTCAATATGTATGACCGGGATTTTCAATTTTACAGCAGCCAAAGCCCCCGAAAGAGTTGAATTAGTGTCACCGTAAACAATGACGAAATTTGGTTTTTCAATGAAAAGTATCTTCTCTATTTCAATAAGCATTTTGCCTGTTTGCTCACCATGAGTTCCACTACCAATTCCTAAATTGTACTTGATGTCTTTAATACCGAATTTTTCAACAAATATTTTACTCATATTGGTATCGTAATGTTGACCGGTATCTATGGTAATTAAATTGACATGGAGGTGTTTGAGTACCTCCATTGCGAGTGATGCATGTTTAATATATTGAGGTCTCGTCCCTATCACTGATATTATCTTCATCTACTCAATTTTTTTTGCAGGGTTACCAACCCAAGTTTCATTTTCGGGAATATCTTTTAACACAACCGCACCTTGACCAATGGTAACAAAGTGCCCTACAGTGACTTTATTTCGAACCGTGGAGGATATGCCAAAATAAACATTATTCCCAGTGTTGGATGATCCAGCTAAAATTACATTTGATGTAAGCAAATTATTCTCGCCCAAAACGCAATTATGCCCGATATTACAAAATGAACCTATCTTAGTCCCTTTCCCAATGATTGTTTCTCCCATTGCTGACCTTCTAATGGTTGAGTTCGGACCGATTTCGACGTGATCTCCGATAGTTACCCTCCCCAGCTGCGGGAATTTAACGAAGCGTTTTTTTACATTGTCAAACTCCTGACCAAGACCCTCAGTTCCAATAGAAGCATTTACACTAATGACACATTGGCTTCCAATCTTTGTTCCCGAATAGATCACTGCATTGTGATGAATAATTGTTCCCTCACCAATCTCAACCTCACTCCCAATAAAAACGTTCTCCCCAATTTTCAAATCATCTCTATTTTTATAATTATCCACCTTGTTTGAGAAATTATCAGGTAAAAGATGGGCAAAGAACCTGTTTGCAACGTAAGCGAATGTTAATCTCGGGTTATCCACAGGAAGATAAATTACTGTTTTCAATTTGGGTATGAGATCATAATCTGATCTAGCGCAAATAACCACACCTGCTCGAACTAATTCAAGATTAGCTAATGATTTGGCCCAAGTGAGTGTATTATGAGAAGCCTTATCAGATGTACTAATTGAATTAACTTCCCTATTTTCAAGAGCATTTTTAATACCGATAAAATCAGTTATCTCAATCAGGTTAGGCATATATACTATTTATTTTTTATACGCTGGAATTCCGATATATACGGAGTTATCCTCACAGTCTTTGTTCACAAATGCTAAAGACCCAATTGTTACATTATTTCCAATAGAAATGCCGTGTTGAATAACTGCATTCGTTCCAATAAAACAATCTGCACCAATTTTTGCGCCTCCAATTTGAAGTTTGCTGGTATTTAAATTGTTGGTCATTACTCTTGGACAAACATAAGTATTGTCTCCAATTTCCACCCCTCTCGCAATAATTGTATCATAACGAAGCGTTACATTGTTGCCAATTTTACAATTTCCAGAGGTCGATACTCTTGAATCAATTATACAGTCTTGTCCTATTTCAGTATTTTCCCTTAACTCTACAAAATTCTTAATTATTGTATTCCTGCCTATGATGACATTACTCTTAATAACACAATGGTGTTCAATAATTACATTATCTCCAATTACAACATCGTCTTCAATAATGGTAAAATTTCCTATTTCGACATTATTGCCAATAATGGCCTTTTCAGATACAAATTTCATTTCTTATGCTCATTAATTACAAAATCCATCTAATAACTTCAAAACACTCTGCGTAATGCGCATTGATTTGTACTCCACGCGTCCTTGCTAAAGAGCGAATAAATTCCTCATTTGCATAGGGCCTGTGGGCCTGTGACTTGTACTCTTTAACAGCATCTATTTTCTTTTGAATGTGTTTTTCGTCTAATTTCATAAACGATGCCGTATTAAAACTCAAGTTATTCCAGGGCAACTCGTAAGAAAGCAAACTTGAAAATTTGAAGGCCCTAAAACCCTCTTGTGCGATCGTCACATGATCTTGATGTAAGTCTGATAGTGCAGGAATAAAAACGATATCCGGATCTATTTCAGCTTTCAATTTTAGAATGTCGTCAAGGATTTCTTGCCGGTGATAATTAAATGTTCTCACATTATAATCAAATAAAATAAGGTTTTGATTATCTATGCCTAAAATGGAACTGGCAGCTTTAATTTCGGTTATTAAAATATCTTCAGGAAACTCTTTTCGAACGGATTGTCGACAGGCTGAAAAAGCAGCACAAAAAACAATATTACCCTCTTCAATTAATTTTGATACAGTACCTCCGCAGCCAAATTCCAAATCATCTGTATGTGGGGCGAGAACTAGAATTTTTTTATCGAGAATTTTCATAGTAATCTTAAGTTAATTTTCTGTGTAGTGATTGAGCAACTTTTCATACACAATTGCCTCCGAAAACTTATTGAATGTTTGCTTTCTGATATTACCTGCAATATACGTATTGAAATTACTTTGGATTTTTACTAATCCTTTTGCTATTTCAAGGACTGAATGGTCAGTGATAATTCCTGAATCAATGTCAACAATATCCCTAACCCCGCCAGAATCAGTCACTACTACCGGTAAACCCATTGCTTGTGCTTCAGCAACTGTTAATCCAAACGTTTCAATTTTACTCGTACTTACCAATACATGATGTATTGAGATCTGTTCTTGAACCTCTTCACGACTTAAACTAGGTAAAAATGTAACACTCATAGCAACATTCAAGTTGTTCACTAAATTCACCAAGCCTTCTTTTTCCGGCCCATTTCCTGCAATGGTCAGCATTGAGTTTGGATAAACATTTATTAATTCTTTCCATGACCTCACCAAAGTATCTAAACCTTTTAGAGGAATCAAATTAGCAATAACAATATACGAAAACGGATTCAGGTTGCAATTTACTAATTTTTGATTAAAAAATCTTTTATGAACGATGTTTGGTAGCACGGCATACTTCGAAGTACTTTCAATCGAAAATCGATTCAAAGTTTGAAGCAGCGAAAATTGACTCACAAAAAAAACACGTTTTGCAGAGTGAAAAATCTGTTTAATTATTCTTTTATCAGCAGAATTGTATTGCTTTGTATTGAAAATCAATCCTGAAGAATGCTCTGTGTGATAAAAGAGCTTTTTATAATCTTGAGCTAAACTTCTTGCAATAAATCCACCCATAAACATTACATGACTATGAATTATATCGAATTCGTCTATTGAAACCTTATATTTTTTTAGCTCCTTTTTGCATGTTAAATAAAGTTTTTTATAAGCAATTTTTCGATTCAAGGGAAATGGAGGTTTAATTCCTACTCGCAATAAAGGAATATCATTCCAATCAGAAAAGGAACTGAATTCCTTTTTGAGAAAGCTAGAAAAAAAAGTTCCCAATAAAAAAGGATGTAACACAAGTACTTGATGGCCCGCATTTTTTAACATTTGTGCTTGTTCCTCTATAAAAGAACCACGGGTATTATTTTCTTCATCTGGATACCAAGAGGCGACAATCAATATGTTCAACGGTCTATCGAGCATGAATGCCTATATTTAGCTTATTTAAAAAAATTTTGGGGAATTCAGAAAGAATATAACCCGAAGTTTTGTGGTTAATAGCATTAAACCATATTCGAATAGCAATGAGAAGCTGCCTGTTTTGTCTGGCTTGGTATAAATACATGCGGTACTTAGAGTCGATGTATTCATTGAAATAATTCGGGGGTAATTTTCCCTCAAAAAGAGTAGTGTAATTGTCACGCAAATCCTGGATGGCTAGAATGTATTGTTCCATTTCTGCAATCCGAACCTTTTTCATACCCTGTATGACCGTTCCTTCTTCATGGATATTTTGAATGGCCGTATATTCTTCAATTTGATAAACAGGATGTTGAGCTGCAATTCGTAACCACAGGTGGGTGTCTTCCCAAAGCCTATAGCGCACATCAAATCGATCATTTTCGAGAACGGAACGGTGCACGCAAACTTGAGTTGGAATTAAAAATTTACTACCAATTTCTTCTAAAATATTCTTTTGCAGTTCTAAAAAAGCTTTATGTTTTGTTGTTTGTACTTCGTGGGTGATTAAACCTGTAGTAATCAAGCCAGGTAAAGGCTTATGAACCTCGATGAATTTAACTAATTCCTGTAGGTGTTCGGGTTGATATTCATCATCGCTATCAAGGAAACAAATCCACGTACCAGAGGCTATAGCAATACCTTTATTTCGAGCTGCACTTCGCTCTGCGTTTTCTTGATATATATACCTGATACGTGCATCAGTATATCTTTTAATTACAGTAGCTGTTTCATCCTCTGAGCCATCATCAACAATAATTAATTCCCAATTTTGGTAGGTTTGAAGTAATAAACTGTCAACACATAACGATATGAGATGTGCACGGTTGAAAGTCGGTAAAACAACTGTGATCAACATTTTCACTTTTTTCTGAGGTAAATACTTCCCCCTTGACCATCATGGAATGCTGGGCTAATTTCTCTAAACCAATCCTCACGTGTTTTCACCATATAATCATTCCAGAAAATTATTTCATAATGATCGTTGTTCATTAAAAAGGTTCTCAAAAAGTAGGATTCATTATAACAAAGTCCCTTTTTCAACCATTCTTCTGGATATTCGAAGGGGAAGAAAATGTCATGGAAGTGTATGAGGACACCAGATCTCAAAGTAGGAAGTATTTCGAAGAAGATGAAATTTAAATCACTTGAAGTTTTAACGATGTGCGAAGAGTCAATAAAGAGGATATCATTTGCTTCCAAATCAGAATAAATCTGTGTTCCTAATTTCTGAACAGGCGTTCGAACAAAATTGATTTCTAAAAAATCCCTTTTTTCAAATAATTCATCTACACGAGAAGTATATGGATCAATAAAGGTTAATTTTACATTCATCATTTTTTCTTCACATGTATCAAGCATTAAAGCTGATGAATAGCCGGAACCAACTTCAATAATCTTTTTGGGTTGGAATAAATTCAATACCCCATATAATAGAACTCCATCATTATATATGAACATTTCATTTTTAGAGTAGTACCGGTATTTATGATTTTTTTGTTCGCTGAATGGAAAACTGACTATCCAGGGTTTCAAATCTTGAAGAAGATTATATTGGTAATCGGTATTTAATTCAATGTCTTTAAGTTTCGAACCCAAACTTATGTTGTAATAACCATTATCACTTATTTCTTCCCATGTTACAATAGGACTATTGTACTTACCAGGTTCTGCATGCAGAGCAAAATATTTCTCTGAATACGACTTCCATGTACCAATTATAGGAATAGATTTAATCAAGCGGATTATTATTTTCTTCATTTGATATGAGTTAGTTTTAATGGTTTTTTGAAAGTGTTAAATGCTATTGTCAAGAACTTACCACTTAAACCCCAAAAATATTTCTGGCTTCTAATAAAATCAGATCTATAAGCAGAGTCCAATTTCCACATTAACAGCGCATTGGTAACTAAATTAACAAAATGCAATGCTAAGTACAGGAATAGTCCTAATGTTCCGTGTGTCTTTTTAAACAAAAGTGATCCGGATAAATAACGCTGTTTAGTGTTCCATTCTTTACTGATACTACTACCCTCCTCTAGATGAACTACTTTGATATCATCATAGTATACTAAAGCTAAACCACTTTTTCGAATACGATAACACCATTCAAATTCCTCAGCGTAAAGGAAAAAATCAGTATCGAAATAACCAACAGACTCTAATCTTGATTTCTCGAATAAAAGAAATGCACCATGAAGTGCTTTGATCTCTTTTTCACGGGAGGATTTTATTTTCCGAATAAAAAAATCAACTAAGAGATTGTTGTTGAGTGTTTCCCTAAAAGAAGCGTTATAGAAAAAAACGCTTTTTTGTGAAGTTCCATCTAAATTAACAAGATGACATGTTGTGATGCCAACATTGCTTTTTTCATTTTTGTATTTTCCTAAAGCTTTCTCTATAGCCTTGTCAAAAATAATAGTATCAGAATTCAAGAGAAGAATATAACGTCCCCTTGATTTTTGAATGCCTACGTTATTGGCTCGGCCAAAACCTTCATTTGTTTTGTTTTGAATCCAAATAATCTGTTGAAATTTAGTTGTAATTAGATCAAAACTATTATCACTGGAGGCATTGTCAACCACGATTATTTCATGATTTATCTTCTTAGTTTGCTTGATAATTGAATCAATACAATTGATAGTTTGCGCCGCTGTATTGAAATTGACGAGGATAATAGACAACTCAACCATGCTTTAATTTTTGTCTGAAAGACTCAATGATTGCACGGAGTCCAAAATGATAAATTTGCTCGAGAAACTTTATGAAGGTTCCTTTTCTTACAGTTTTATCATAGCGATTAAAATAGATATAGATCAAATAATGGTAGTATTTCTTTTTCAATGATTTATTGGTATGCTTCGAATAGATGTATCGCGTAATCAGAGCATTCTCAAAAAAGGCAAAAACTCTTTTATCTGAAACACTCCTAACCGATGAACCGTGGGTTCTAAAAAAATTTAGATCTTGATCAATGAATTTGAATTTAGCTTTATCCATTATTTGGATCCAGAACATCCAATCCCCGCATAACTTGAAATTGGTGGAAATGTAATCAAGGTCAGGAACCTCCTTTTTCCTAAATATAGCACTGCTTGCATTTACGATATGATTGAAATTGTACATTTCTACTGTCAAGAACTGGATTGGGTCAGGTTCCTTCGTGAGGTCAACAATTTCGTTGAAATATTTATTGTTCGGAAAATGCTTACATCCAAGGTAGGAGTCTGGTTCACCTAATTCGTTAATTATCTTTGATCGACAAAAAATAAGAGCGCAATCAGGGGTTATTTCAGAGGTTAATTTTCCTAAAAACTCTGGATGAGCCAAATCATCACTCTCGGCAATCCAAATCCATTCACCTTTAGCCAAGTTTAGTCCTTTTTGCCATTGTTTGAAAGTGCTGCCGCTGTTGGTTGGGTTGTACTCAATATGGCTTATTTTTTCATGCCCTCTGTAGCTTTCAATAATCACTCTGCTGGTGTCCGTGGAACAATCATCCAAAAGAATTACCTCAAAATTGCTGTAACTTTGATTCAAAACAGATTCAATGCGTTCTTTCAAATAAGGCGCATGGTTGTAATTCGGAATGATTACGCTAACTAGGGGTGGAGATGATTCTTTTCCAGTCATTTTGAAATCTTTCTTTTCTAA
Source organism: Bacteroidota bacterium (assembly GCA_016868915.1). Classification (GTDB taxonomy): domain Bacteria; phylum Bacteroidota; class Bacteroidia; order Flavobacteriales_D; family Crocinitomicaceae; genus UBA952. Next base: position 10,594 of record VGFL01000053.1, read on the forward strand.
AATTTTTAGCGGCATATTCGTACGTATTTTCACGAAGACGAGACCTTAAATTTGGATCTTTATAAAGATTACTTAAATGCAATATACTTTCATGAACACAAGTATTAACTGCTGTAATGAAGCCGTTGACATTTGTTTCGATGTGCATAGGTATGTCGCCAACTTTTGTTGCTATCGGAATTACAGAAAAAGCCATGGCTTCTGCCAGAACTTTCGGAAATCCTTCGCTAGATGAGCTTAGTAGAACGACATCCATCAGGCGATAAATTTCATTGATTTGATTTCTGTTCTTTAAACTCCCATACCAAAGAATATTCGGTAATTCGTGTGCTGAAAACCTGCTTGGTTCAGGCCCAATGATATGGAATTCGATAGGTAAATTTTTATCTGCTACGATTCGCACAATTTGTAGAATCAAATTAAACCTTTTTTCCGCACTATCGCGACCAATAAACAGAACCTTAAGTTTATCATTGTTTTTATCTAAATATCCTTCTTTTGGAAAATCAACACAATGTGGAATAGTTGTAAGTCTCTTGAGGAGCTGTGTTTTGTTTTCCAAGTCCAAATAGAGTTCGTGGAAAAGAGATTTGAGTCCTTCCGAAACCAAGATCCTTTGATTAATTCTGGAACTCCAATCCTTCAATAAATATTGCGCGTCGGGATAATTGTTATTTGAATTGTTGTGCACAATATCAATAATTGGAACATGGTCTTTGATGTACGGCCATAAAAACTCAATAGATTCCCTATGCCAAAAAATAACAAGTGTATTTTCCTTATTGATTTTTCGAATCAAGTTTTTCATGAAAAAATAACGAATCATTCTTCCTAAACGCGGACTTTCGAGCCACTTGGAAACAAAAGTTACGTTGGAGTGCAACTTGTAAATCGGCAGCATAGCAACTCCTTCTTGGTACGCCGCTCTTCTTTGAGCATATTCTTTGCCTTTCCAAACATTAGTTCTATAACGAATATAAGTTTCTGAAGGATAATCTTTTAAAGCCTCAAGCACATCTGCATGTACAGATTCTGTGCCGCCTATGGAGGCCAAAGGGAAGAAGTAGAAAAGCTGAGGTTTATTCATGCAGCATAGCATTAAATATTTTTTCCCAACGTTGCTTCTGGGCCTCAACTCCCAGTTTTTCAACGTAGGAAGCACGTATGTTAGATTGAATACGATGATACAATCGTGAATCGTCCAATATTTGTTGAATGGCTAAAACCATATCTTCCACGTTTCGTTCGCAAAAGAGACCGTTCTCACCGTGGTTAATAACAAACTGAGGCAAACCAATTTTTGTACTAACGCTTGGCACCCCGCACAAACTTGCTTCGATGAACATGGATGGACCCGCGTCAGCTTCCGAGGCAATAAGGGCTAAATCGACTCCTTGCCAAAAAGCAGCAAGTGAACGGATGGACCCTTGAAACTGGGTGCGCAAGGCTATAGGGTAACCCATGGCTTGAAGAGCCTCTATTGAAGGAATTACATGCGTATAAAAGCCTTTGAAATCTCGATCTGGATTTCCCGTCCATCCGATGATAAACTCTTTGTTTTTCATCCTTTTTTTTGGGATAAATAGGGTCTCATCGTAGCAAAGACTGGCAAAGAAAATGGGCGATTTAAAATGCTGACTATATACTTCTTCAATGGATGGAGCACCCACCAATAAAGCTTGTGAGTCGCTGAGATATTCTTGACAAAATGCTTCTATCGTAATATCTGCATGATGAATTACCCCTTTTGGAGGGAATTGTTCCGTAAAAATTCCCTTAATCGTCTTATCGGCTCGAATATGGCTAAAATCACCGTCTTTATCCATGTAATAATCCAAATAAACCACGAGGTCATAAGAGTTATCTGGAGTAACCCTCCTTAAAAAGCCATGTTCGTCGAATTTCGACAGCCCTATGCGATGTAAGACCTTTATTGAATGGAACACCAAGGCACGTAAAACTATTATGTTTTGAAAAGGCCATTTCCTTCGGGCATTGGACAAGATTACAGTTCCTTTGGATACGAAATCTGAAGTTGTTTTGGTATGAACTCTTGGATGATTCACCGTAAAATCAACGTAAAAATCAAAACCTTTTACCCGTTGTATGATGAATTCAATAATCCTATGAAAAGCCCATCCAGGGGTATCACCTATCAGCAGAATTCGCTTTTTTATTCTCACTTTGCTGGTACCCCTTTAACTGTAACTCCCGCAGGAACATCTTTGGTTACCACCGCACCAGCCCCAATCACGGCATGATCTCCGATGCTGATTCCAGGCAAAACAAGGGCTCCCATCCCAACAAATACCTCGTTTCCTATGGTGCAAGCTCCGGCAATTGAAACGCCGATGCATATTTCACAAAATTCACCCACCACTGTTTCGTGATGGATACTTGATTTTGCATTAATCAAGGTTCCCCTACCAATACGAACTTCTGGTCCAATAAATACGCCGTGCATGATGTTTAACCCTTCTTCAAGAACCACCCCCAAAGGACTTATTTGAGCAGTGGAAGCAATTAGGGATTGAACGGAATGCGATGGTGCGAATTGATCGTAGAACTTTTTTCTCAAAGAGGGGTTACCTGTTCCAAGGATAACCTTTGAAGGAGGAATTTCTTGAAAGGTGTGCTTGACTTCCAATCCCAAAACATGTGATTTATCGGTATTTATTTCATCGTAAAACGCGCTTACTTTTTCGTGATTACGCAACAATTCATGGTACACTTCTTTTGCATGTCCTCCTGCTCCAACGATGATCATAATTCCAAATTAGCTAAAATTATTGATGCTGGCAAGAATCAACGCTTGTTCAACCGCTTGCAAACCAAAATACAAAGGTAAACACAAGACGCGTTCTGCTACATCCTCTGAAATAGGCAGTTGCTTATTATTAACATACGGCAAGGTATTCAAGCTGGGATAAAAATACCTTCGAGCCATGATATCATTTGCTAACAACTCACGTTCAGCCTTCAAAAGCCGTTCTTCATTTTCGAATAGTATGGGGAAATAGCTGAAATTCCATGCGCAATCTGTCCGCAATTTCAACCTTTGGAAGTTGTGATTCAGTGCTTCCTCATACGTTTTAACCGAAGCCTCTCGGCCCCTCAGCATCTTTTCCATGTAGGGCAGCACGGCCAAACCCATGGCCGCTTGTAATTCACTCATCTTCCCGTTGATTCCAAGTCCATGAAATGCTAAGGGACCGTCATGGCCAAAATTGTGACTGTAATACAGCTGATGAAACAACTCGGGATCTTTGCAAAAAATCGCACCGCCCTCTCCCGTATGGAATAATTTCGTGGCGTGAAAACTGCACGTTGAAACATCTCCGTATTCAAAAATACTTTTCCCTTTATAGCTCACCCCAAAAGCATGAGCGCCATCGTAAATCACCTTCAGCTTGTGTTTATTAGCGATGCGTTCAATTTCTTCTACGTTACACGGATTCCCAAACACGTGAGTCGCAAGTATACAGGTAGTTTTTTCTGTGATTGCCGCCTCGATTTTCGTTTCATCTATGGTTAGGTATTCCGGATGAATATCCACAAACACGGGCGTGCACCCCTCCCAAACAATGGTAGAGGTTGTCGCGACATACGAGAAGGGTGTGGTAATGACTTCTCCTCCTTTCGCCAAACACTTCAAGGCAATTTGCAAGGGAATCGTCCCGTTGTTCATGAGGAGAATTTTCGATTGGTCAAGATTCAAGTACTCTGTGAGTTTGTCCTCTAATTCCAAGACCAAGGCTCCCCGATTGGTTAACCAACCGTTGTTGTAGGCCCGTTGCACTTGAGCCGTATATTCCTCTATCGGAGGCAAAAACGATTTTGTTACGGGAATCATTTTAATCTGCTTTAGCGAATAGTATAGTTTCTGCTCCATGTGGAGTAAAATGACCAACATAAAACTTATAACCTAAGTTTAGGTTTTTTATAAAGAGTGCAATTCGGCTGAAATCTTCAGGACAATGATAAATAGCAATAGCCAACTTTGGTTTGAAGAGTGTCAATGTATTTACCGCCCCTTCTAGGGCATATGGCTCGGCCCCTTCAATATCCATTTTTATAAAATTAACTCGATTTAATCCTTTTTCTTTAACAAGGTCGTCAATCGATAAAGTTGTAACTGTAATATCATCTTCTGAGATGGGTTCTGAAGATACCGAACTTGCAGGGCCACGATCAGTAGCAAAAAATTTAGAAGAACTATCTCTCCACACAGGATGAGGAATTAATTCAACTTGACAATTGGGATTTAAAGCAATATTTTCATTGAAAAGGGTAATATTCGACGGTATAAATTCAAAAGAATACACTTTAACATTTTTTGCTTTAGAACAAAAGTATAAGGCAGTATCTGCCCAACAAGCTCCACAATCTATTACTATATCATTCTCTTCAATAACAATGTTTTCTTTTTTGTAAGCATATTGTTCCACACCATAGGTAGTTACTATGCCCATTTGAGTGTAATGTATATTTAATGGGTATCCTATATTTGCTAGATCATAGAAATTCAATTTCCAATCATTAAAATTAGAAATCTCCTTTGAATTCTTTTCGATTAAGCAATTCTCAACCTGTCTATGTAATTGTGTATATTGTTGATTTTCAATTGAAAGTCTTATTTGTTGTTGTCCTAAGATTCTTAATGTACTAATTTCAACTAATGTTTCTTTAGAAAATTCATTATCTAATAAGTCAAACAAGATTTCATAATGTTTGATTTCTTCAGATGTATCCGATATTCTTGTAAAGATTTTTGCCATGTTTTCTTTACTGGTATAATACTCACCAATTTTAGAAAGTATTAATCGATCTTTATAATTAGAATCAGGTATAGATCGACGTAAAGAGTATTTAGAGTTAAAAAACCAAGGATCTTCATTAACTTCGTACCGCATGTTACATGTTGACATTATAAGTTCTAGCATTCTATTTCGGAATTCAGTCATTTTTTATTATTTTAAAATTTAATTTTGGCCTTACAAATCCAGGAAAACGTCCATGCCAATATGTAGAATCTCTTTCTTCTTCAACTTCAAACATTAATAAATCATCGAAAAGACAAATTGGAATTGATGTGTCTTTTACCACATAAATTGATATTGAATAAAAGCCTGTATTCAACAAATCCTTTGGAATAAAACATTTAGCTCTCTGAACTCCCTTTTGAAGAATAGGAACAGGTAATTGGGTAATAGCAGCAAAAACGCACTCACCCGTGAAACTATTTAAATGTAAACTTAAATTAGTTGCTACTTGGTCAAATTCATTCCAATATTCTAGTTCAATTTCAAGTTCACTTTTAACCGTTATAATTGGTTTTCCATCATCTCTCTTAGGTTTCAATGAAACTGATTTTAACTTAGCAAACTCATTGCCAGGTGCATTTGAATATTCAAATTTTTGACTTAATTTTAAGTCCCGATTATTCTGTAGATAAAAATCTATTACATTTTGAGTGCTATCATTTTTTACAACTTTACCTTGCTCTAAGAATACTGCTCGTTGGCACAAACCTTTAACTGCTTCCATATTATGACTCACAAACAAAACCGTTCTTCCTTCACCACTTACATCCTTCATTTTACCGATGCACTTTTTTTGAAAGTCCACATCCCCCACTGCCAAAACTTCATCCACGATCAATATTTCAGGCTCCAAATGGGCAGCAACTGCAAATGCCAAACGCACGTACATCCCTGAGGAATAGCGTTTAACAGGAGTATCAATGTATTTTTCTACGCCTGAGAAAGCCACAATTTCATCAAACTTGGAGCGTATTTCGCTTTTTGTCATACCCAAAATAGCACCGTTTAAAAAGATGTTTTCTCTACCAGTCAATTCCGGGTGAAAGCCTGTTCCAACCTCTAGTAGAGAGGCAATTCTTCCTTTTACTTTTATGTTTCCTTTGGTCGGAGAAGTTACTTTTGAAAGAATTTTTAATAAGGTGCTTTTTCCTGCGCCGTTTCTACCAATGATTCCCAACACTTCGCCTTGTTTCACCGAGAAATTAATATCCTGTAAGGCCCATACGTAGTCATTGCTTCCGCTTTCTTCACGGTTGTTTATGCCCGTAATTTTCTCATACGGATCTTCTTTTCCCCGCACAGTATGCCACCATCGATTTAAGTCATGGGCAATAGAGCCGGTACTTACCTGCCCTAGGCGGTATTGTTTATAAAGGTTTTCGACTTTGATTACTTCCATTGAGGTTGAGGGTT
>VGFL01000054.1 GCA_016868915.1 Bacteroidota bacterium
AGTACGTACCTCCCCCGCTGTTTCCTCCAGGAATTTGTCCTGGGCCGTATGAATTTACAAGAGGAACAATTTGACCGGTTGGACATTCTAACCAAATTTCCAAGTCGCCAAGGTAAGAATGCTCCATTGTAATACATACTTGATTTAAATCTTGGTTATTCGTAATAACAGCATCGTCAGGAAATCCCGCTATCTCAATCGGCGCAGTATATTCTTGCCCCGATCCATCCGGCAAATAGGTTAAACCAGCAAAATTACCCCCTAACTCGAATGTTCCGCTGGGAATATCAAATCCGACAGTATCTTGATCAGTAACTCCACCATTTAACATAGTGCTCAATCCAAGACAGACAGAATCTTCAAGAGCCCCTGTGCCTGAAAAACTTGGTAAAAGTGATACCCGAACCTTGCACCGTACACGTTCGCTCAAAGGGAATTGATCGGTTGCCTTAACATCAATTAAATAACCCGATCGTGCTGGCGGGGTAAACCAAATGGAATCATTCTGGGGATAGGTCTGTCCGTCTGTGACGTACCAATCAAAATCAATGTTGGTGTTAACATTTTGAGAATATCCATAGCCAGTCACTTCTTCTGAGTAGGGAAATACTGGTTTTGCAACAAAGAGTATACTGTCTCCAAAACACACATCAACAAAACCAGTGTCTATTGGATTAATGGCATTTGGCCCTTGGCCATTTATGTATGCTTCAATATGAGGTTCAAAAGGTTGATACTGATTTCCACATTGAACATTGGCAAGCCAACCAGCACCTTCATTTGTTCCATTAGAAACAAATACTACAGTCAGACATCCAGAAGGATTATCCCATGACGCTTGATAAGCAAATCCATTGGGGTCAGTTACTGAATTGTGAATTCCAAGGAGAGGAGCACTTGTGTTTGGCCCATCGTAAACATAAATAAAATCCGACCCGTCAACATTGAATGCAAAACCAGCATTAATTGCAAACGTTAGTGTCACTTTGGTTCCTAGATTTAAGTCAGGACAGAAAACGGTTGTATCGTTGAAATTAGGCGGGTAATTTCCTCCTTGGCCTCCGGGATCAAAGAAATTTGTTCCTGATATCCCAAAAGTATTGCAATTTATTGGGTTTGAAGGAGGATAACCAACATCTCCCATGGTAACCGTTTGGGAAAATGAGTTTATTGAAACTGTAAAAATTGAAATCAATAAAAAAATTTTCATTTTAATTTTTCTTTTTCTTGTGAATAAGTTCATTATTTAAAACATATTGTGATTTAACGACAAGCATACTATTCGAATTTTTTATTTTGTAATATTGATTTTCTCTCAAAATTTTTAGCCCCAAATCAGTATACTTTAGCGTGTTTTCAGTCAATTCAATTTCTGGAAGATTAATTTCTTTTTCGGATGGGAGATCTATTAAGTAAACGGCATTATTAATACCATATTCAAGAATTAAAATCGTTTCTTTACTAAATTTTGAAAGCTCTGATTTTGTGTAACTTTTAAGTAATTCTATATTTTGTGCATTGTAAAAACAGGATACAGATATAAAAAAAACAAGCAGTATTGGTTTTAACATAGTAATTTTTTATTTACTGACATTAAATATAGTTGAAAAGTTGCACTGATTGTTTAAAGTTTTCAATTCATTTCAAAAATAATTACCCTTAGTTTTGCCAAGTTCCAAAAATCTATTTTACATGCAAAATTTAGAATTAGAAAAAATAGCATCTCAAATTAGAAGAGACATTGTAAGAATGGTATCCGCAGTTAATTCCGGTCATCCTGGAGGCTCGTTGGGCTGTGCAGATTTTCTAACTTTTCTCTATTTCGAGCAAATGTTTCACAAACCTAACAATTTTACTATGGACGGGAAGGGAGAAGATCTTTTTTTTCTATCAAATGGTCATATTTCTCCAGTTTGGTACAGTTCTCTTGCACGAAGCGGTTATTTTCCATTATCTGAGTTAGCAACATTTCGGAAAATTTCCTCTCGCTTACAGGGGCATCCTTCGACTGACAAGAAGGTTCCTGGAGTTAGGATGGCTTCTGGTTCATTAGGTCAAGGATTATCCGTTGCTATTGGTGCGGCTTTGACAAAGAAGTTAAATAAGGATAAATCAATAATTTATGTTTTACACGGTGATGGCGAATTACAAGAAGGACAAATTTGGGAAGCGGCTATGTATGCATCAGCAAATAAAGTTGATAATATTATTGCTACTATCGATTTTAATGGTCGGCAAATTGATGGTGATGTTGAACAGGTTTTGTCATTGGGAAATTTAGAGGCAAAGTGGCAGGCTTTTGGATGGGAAGTACTCAAAATGGACGGTCATAATTTTGATTCAATTCGTAAAATAATGCAGAGAGCTCAATCGTTAATTGGAAATGGAAAACCAATTGTTATTATCATGAAAACGGAAATGGGCCAAGGTGTCGACTTTATGATGGGATCTCACAAATGGCATGGTGTTGCTCCCAATGAAGAACAATTAAAATTAGCGCTAAACCAATTAACGGAAACCTTTGGAGATTATTAATGCTTAAGTTTTTATTTTTTTCTTTTGTTTTATCTACTAGTTCAGTTTTTTTCGGACAAGAACAAACGCGGATATTATTTATTTTGGATGCGTCAAATAGTATGAATACCGAATGGGATAAAAAAACAAGAATTGAATTGGCAAAAGAGCATTTAAATAATTCAATTGAGGGACTCAGAGGTGTTCCAAACCTCGAGATTGCATTGCGTGTTTATGGCCATCAATCTCCAATAACGGCAACCTATCAAGACTGCAACGATACAAAATTAGAGGTCGGTTTTGCGGCCAACAATATTGATAAAATTAAACAACGTATTCGAGGTATTGAGGCGAAAGGAACTACTCCTATTGCTCGCTCCCTTGAAGCTGCTGCGGCTGATTTTCCTGATACACTGGCCCGAAATTTTATAATTTTGATTACAGACGGTATCGAGGCGTGTGATAATGATCCGTGCTTGATTGCGAAAAAGCTTAAGGACAAAGGAGTGAAAGTAACTCCATTTGTAATTGGTTTGGGAATGGATCTATCGTACTTAGAAAAATTCAAATGTATTGGATCTTATTTTGACTCTGAATCAAGCGAATCATTTAATTCAACCTTACAAACGGTTATTAAAAAGACGCTTATAAATACAACAGTTCAGATTGATTTGAATGATATTTATAAAAAGCCGACTGAAACAAATGTAACAATGTTTTTGTATGAGGCAGGAACTAAAAATTTAAAATATACCTTTATTCATACTATCAATAGATATGGCAATCCAGACACACTTGTTATTAGCCCAGATTTTAAATATGATCTAATTGTAAATACAATTCCTCTTGTTACTGTGAATAATATCGCCATTCAAAAACATACCCACAATACAATAAAAGTAGACTGTCCGCAGGGTTTTATTAAGGTACAATGTCCGTCCTGTTCAAATGGTCTGAATGACATTACAGTCAGAGTTATGCAGCAGAATGTAAGTACAACGTTAAACGTACAAAATCTTAACTCAACCGTAAAATATATTACGGGGAATTATGATATTGAAGTTTTAACACTACCACGAACAACTCAAAAAGTGGACGTACAACAAAGTAAAACGGAATTAATAACAATAAAAGCTCCCGGAACATTTAATTATACATTTGCGAGTGAATATATCGCACAAGTATTTTTAGTTAAATCTGACGGAGCAGTAGAATGGGTTTTAAATATTGATGATAAATCTAAAAAAGGACAATGGCAATTGCAGCCAGGTTCTTATAAACTTGTATATCGGCTAAAAAATCAAAAGTCGAGTACCTACACAGGAGAAAAAACATTTAAAATTGACTCAAACAGAACGACAACATTTAATTTATAAATTATGATTGAATTGGAAATATTAGGCAATAAGGATACTCGTTCAGGTTTTGGTGAAGGCTTGGCAGAATTGGGCAGAACAAATCCTGATGTTGTGGCTTTGTGCGCAGATCTAACAGGATCACTTAAAATGGATGCTTTCCAAAATGAATATCCAGATCGGTTTTACCAAGTTGGGATTGCCGAAGCTAATATGATAGGGATTGCTGCTGGAATGACGATTGGTGGAAAAATCCCTTATACTGGAACTTTTGCTAATTTTTCAACTGGTAGGGTTTATGATCAAATCCGTCAGTCGGTAGCGTATTCTCAGAAAAATGTTAAGATTTGTGCCTCTCATGCTGGTTTAACATTAGGTGAAGACGGAGCCACGCATCAAATATTAGAAGATATCGGTATGATGCGAATGCTACCAAATATGACCGTTATTGTTCCAGCTGATTTTAATCAGACAAAACAAGCTACTATTGCAATAGCTCAACACCAAGGACCGGTTTACCTTCGGTTCGGCCGACCTGTTATGCCTATTTTTATTAAGCCCGATGCACCTTTTATTATCGGGAAAGCTAATATCATTAACGAAGGGTCTGATGTGACAATTATCGCTTGCGGCCATTTGGTATGGAAGTCAATTGAAGCGTTGAAAATTCTCATTGAAAAAGGAATTTCTGCGGAATTAGTGAATATGCATACAATTAAACCCTTGGACGAGGAAGCAATATTAAAATCAGTTTCTAAGACAAGGTGTGTAGTGACTGCCGAAGAGCATATGATTAACGGAGGTCTTGGTGAGGCAGTTGCACAAGTGCTGTCTCGCAAACTACCAACCCCTCACGAATTTGTTGCAGTCAATGATTCATTCGGAGAAAGCGGGACACCAATGGAGCTTATGACAAAATATGGTATTGACACAAAAAATATCGTTGAAGCAGTAGAAAAGGTAGTCTCACGAAAAAGTTAATTATGAATCCGAAAGATGTTTTTCTTTCAAATCAAGGCCAAACAAGTCCTTTTCCATTTTTAATTGAGGTCGAATCTGCCGAAGGAATTTATATTTATGATAAATCAGGAAAACGTTATACAGATTTAATCTCTGGGGTTGCTGTAAACAATATTGGTCATAGACACCCAAAAGTAATTCAGGCTATTAAAGCTCAAGTCGATAAACATTTACATGTGATGGTTTATGGGGAGTTTATTCAAGATTCTCAGATTGATTTATCCAATAAATTAATTGAAGTTTTACCCGCCTCACTGGATTGTTTGTATGTTGTAAATTCAGGAACTGAGGCAAATGAAGCGGCTATTAAATTGGCAAAGCGAGTGACGGGCAGAATGGAAATCATTTCTTTTCGTGGCTCCTATCATGGCAGTACAAACGGATCTTTGAGTATTTCCGGCAATGAGGTAAAGAAAAAAGCGTATCGGCCACTATTACCTGAAGTACAATTTATCAATTTAAATAATCTTGATGAGTTGACGCTTATTACAGAAAAAACGGCAGGAGTAATTTTGGAAACAATACAAGGAGATGCCGGCGTTAGAATACCGGATTTTGATTATTTAAAAGCACTTCAAAAAAAATGTAAGGACGTTGGAGCGCTGCTGATTTTTGATGAAATTCAATGTGGTATGGGGCGAACAGGAAAACTCTTCGCATTTGAACATTTCAATGTTGTTCCTGATATACTAACCCTTGGTAAAGCTTTGGGTGGAGGTATGCCAATTGGCGCCTTAATTTCTTCTAAAGAAAATCTTTCTAAGTTTTCCCATAATCCAATGCTCGGGCACATAACAACTTTTGGGGGACATCCGGTTGTGTGCTCAGCAGCAGCAGCAACATTGGAAGTACTTCAGAAAGAAATCAATTGGATTGACATTCAGAAAATAGGGGCATTTATAGAGCATGAACTTGGATCATTGAGGCAAATTAAAGAAATAAGAAGAAAAGGATTGATGTTTGCTTTTGATATGGAGTCTCCGGAAATTGTAAGTAAAGTAGTTCATTCCTGCCTTGAAGAAGGATTAATTACCTTTTGGTTTCTCTCCCATCCCGATAGCTTAAGACTTGCTCCCCCATTAACCATTTCGATGCAAGAAACAAAAGAATTTGTAAAAATCATGAAAAAGATCATCCAAAGAATATGATGTTCAGGGTAATCGAAGGAATGATTTAAAGATAGGGGTTTCATAATTGAATCAAGCGCCGAGATTAATTAAAATTAAGTTCTAATAAATATTGCTACTATTGAAACTTTCACTAAATTTGCAAAAAGTTTTAAAAATAGACAGTAGAAACGGATTAAAATGAACTCCATTAGATATTTTTTAATCATATTTTCATTCATTTCTTTCCCCTTAATTTCTTTTGCTTCTGGCGATAAAAATCCAGAAAAAGAATTTAATGTAAGTGAGATGATTATGCATCATGTCAAAGATGCGCATGAATGGCATTTATGGGGCGGAGAGTTAAATGGTGTTTCAATTTATTTACCTGTGATTTTATACGATAATGAAGTAAAAGTTTTCTCTTCAGAGAATTTTTATCACGGTGAACATATAGTTGCTGCGGACCATAAAACACATCAGCCTATATCTTATCTCAAAGGAAAAGGAGAAGCTACTGGATATGGTATGTTTCATGAAAAAATTTACAAACTTGAGAAAAATCAATTAAATTTTGAAGATGGTCACGTTCATGGTAATATTCAACCAATCGATCTTTCTATCACTAAAAATGTAACATCTTTATTCATAGGGGCTATCATTATTCTTATTTTGATTTTATCAATGGCGAGATTCTATAAGTCAAATGGAGCTGTTGCGCCCAAAGGGATTGCTAAGTTTATTGAACCTCTGGTAGTCGTAATTCGAGATGATATCGCAAAAGAAAATATCGGCCATGGTAAACACCATAAATATGTTCCTTATTTATTGACAATATTTTTCTTCATTTGGTTTAATAATTTACTCGGGCTCATTCCAATCTTCCCCGGGGGAGCAAATCTGACAGGGAATATTACAATTACGTTTTTTTTAGCTCTTTGTACATTAATTCTGACTCTATTTTCTTCAAATAAAAATTATTGGAAACACATTTTTGCCACACCTGGAGTCCCAGTTGCATTGATGCCAATTATGATTCCAATTGAAATTGTGGGAATTTTTACCAAACCCTTCGCGTTAACAATACGTTTGTTTGCTAATATAACTGGGGGTCATATAATAATTTTAGCATTAATTTCTATAATATTTATAAATAAAAACATTGCGTGGGGGGCTCTTTCTGTGCCTATGGCTTTATTTATTTCGTGTTTGGAAATGTTGGTGGCAGTTTTGCAAGCATACTTATTTGCATTGCTCTCTGCTCTGTTTATAGGTGCAGCGGTTGAAGAGGCGCACCATTAAGTTTGTAATTTTTAAATATACATAGTATGATTTATGGTAGTATAGCAGCAATTGGAGCTGGTTTAGCAGTTGTAGGAGCCGGAATTGGTATTGGCCAAATAGGTGGTAAAGCAGTAGAAGGGATTGCCAGAAACCCAGAAGCATCCGGAAAAATCACAACAACAATGATTATCGCAGCAGCACTTGTTGAAGGTATCGCATTGTTTGGAGTAGTGATTGGGATGTTAGGAGCTGCGAAGTAAGTTTATTTTCTACCCAAACGGTTGGTTTGGGTAGAAAATTTTGTTGTTTAGAAAAAAATTATTTTAAAATGGATTTAGTTACCCCTGATTTAGGTTTATTATTTTGGACAGGATTAGTTTTCTGCCTCCTCTTGTTTGTTTTGACAAAATTTGCTTGGAAACCGATTCTGAAAATGGTAAATGAAAGAGAACAAAAAATCTCGGAAGCGCTAGATTTAGCCGAGAAGACAAAAGCAGAAATGCAAGCCATGCAATCTGAAAATGAGGCTTTGTTAAAAGAAGCACGCGCTCAAAGAGACTCTATGCTGAAGGACGCTAAAAATGTTAGCGATAAGATGATTGAAGAAGCGAAAGAAAAAGCCAAGTCTGAAGCTCAAAAAATTGTCAACTCAGCAAAAGATTCAATAAACAGTGAAAAACTTCAGGCAATGAATGAGCTAAAAACCCACGTCGCTGGATTATCACTAGAAATCGCTGAGAAAATTATAAGAACAGAATTATCTACAGATGATAAGCAAAAAGCATTGGCTGAAAAAATGGCTGATGATATCAATATGAACTAATCAGATATGAAAGGAACTAAGTCTGCATCGCGTTATGCCAAAGCACTCTTGGAGCTTGCTATTGAGCAAAATAAAGTTGATTTGGTACTAAAGGATATGGAGTTTTTTGTTGATTCAGGGAATAACAATTACGATTTACTTGTTTTTTTAAAATCCCCAGTTATAAAGGCAGAAAAGAAATTAAGTGTATTGAATGAGTTGTATAGTCATTTTGACTCGTTATCGAAGTCGTTCATCCAATTAATTACCAAAAATGGGAGGGAAGTAATACTCGTAGAAATTGCATCTTCTTTCATCTATTTAGTAAAAGAATATAAAGGAATAGTTTCAGTTGTGCTTATTTCAGCCACTGAACTCACAAAAACAAGTAAAGAAAAAATACTTTCAAAAATTAAGGTTTCTGGAACAATTGAATTAACCGAAGAAATAGACCCAACTTTAATTGGAGGTTTTATTATCCGAATCGGTGATGTCCAAGTTGACGCATCTGTTAATAGTCAATTGAAGAAATTAAAAATAGATTTAATAACAAATAATTAATAGAAAATAATACAGCATGGCAGATATTAAACCCGCAGAAGTTTCTGCAATTTTACGTGAGCAATTATCAGGTTTCAGAAGTGAGGCCGAGCTACAAGAAGTTGGTACCGTTCTTCAAATTGGGGATGGGATTGCACGTGTTTATGGCCTTACAGGAGTTCAATATGGGGAACTCGTAGAATTGGAAGGTGGAATCCGAGGAATTGCACTAAACCTTGAAGAAGATAATGTCGGAGTAGTAGTTTTGGGTCGTGCCTCTGAAGTTAAAGAAGGAGATACTGTAAAGCGTTTAGGGAGAATTGCTTCGGTAAATGTTGGCGATGGAATGGTAGGACGTGTTGTTGATACCCTTGGACAGCCAATTGATGGTAAAGGGCCTATTGCCGGAGAATTATATGAAATGCCAATTGAACGAAAGGCTCCTGGAGTTATTTTTCGACAGCCAGTAAATGAACCTCTACAGACAGGGATTAAAGCAATTGATGCAATGATTCCAATCGGAAGAGGGCAACGTGAATTAATAATAGGTGACCGTCAAACAGGTAAAACAACTGTTGCTATTGACACAATAATGAATCAAAAAGAATTTTTCGATAGAGGAGAACCCGTTTTTTGTATTTATGTTGCCATTGGTCAGAAAGGTTCGACTGTTGCGGGGATTGTTAAAAAATTTGAGGATGCAGGCGCCATGGCATATACAGTAGTAGTTGCCGCAAACGCCTCCGACCCAGCACCTATGCAGTTTTATGCCCCAATGACTGGTGCAGCTATTGGGGAGTTTTTTCGAGATTCAGGAAAACCAGCTTTAATTGTTTACGATGACTTATCAAAACAAGCCGCTGCATACCGTGAGGTTTCATTATTATTACGTCGTCCTCCAGGTCGTGAGGCATATCCAGGTGACGTATTCTACCTTCATTCTCGCCTCCTAGAAAGAGCTGCGAAAGTTATTTCTGACGACTCAATTGCAAGTAAAATGAATGATTTACCTGATTCTCTTAAATCGAGAGTAAAAGGTGGAGGATCGTTAACCGCACTTCCAATTATTGAAACACAGGCAGGTGACGTTTCTGCATACATTCCAACAAACGTAATTTCGATCACAGACGGTCAGATTTTCTTGGAGTCCGATTTATTCAATTCAGGAATTCGTCCGGCGATAAACGTGGGTATCTCTGTATCTCGAGTTGGGGGATCTGCACAAATAAAATCAATGAAAAAAGTTGCAGGTACATTAAAATTGGATCAAGCACAATACAGAGAGTTAGAAGCGTTCTCTAAGTTTGGATCTGACTTAGATGCAGCAACAAAATCAGTACTCGATAAGGGGGCTCGAAATGTTGAAATTCTAAAACAAAAAGAAGGTGATCCCTATCCTGTTGAAAAGCAAATTGCGATTATCTATGTTGGAACCAAAGGGTTAATGCAACGAGTTCCAATAAACAAAGTAAAAGAATTTGAAAAAGAATACTTAGCTGTCCTAGAAGCACAGCATGCAAATGTATTAGCTGATCTTAAAGCAGGGAAATATACAGATGAAATTACAGATGTGTTGGGTAAAGTGGCAAAAGAGGTTTCAGAAAGATATTAAGATTCTATAAACAAAAGATATGCCTAGTCTAAAGGAGATACGAAACCGTATAACGTCAGTTGGATCAACCATGCAGATTACATCAGCTATGAAAATGGTATCAGCTGCGAAGTTGAAAAAAGCCCAAGATGCGATTATTCAAATGCGACCGTATTCTTTGAAGTTACAAGAAATTCTTGGAAATCTAAGTGCCACCTTGGATATGTCCGAAAATGTATATTCTGATGTTAGAGCCGAAAATAAAATGTTAATAATAGCAATTACATCAAACAGAGGTCTTTGCGGCGGATTCAATAACAATGTTGTCAAACAGGTTAATGCTCTTTTAGTGAATAATTCTAATGCGAAAGTTTTATGTTTAGGTAAAAAGGTAAAAGATATATTTAAGAAGACGCCACATTACTTTGTTAATTCGACTATTGAACCAGTTGAGGATATTTTTTCTAATTTATCATTTGAAAATGTTGCCCTTATTGCGAGTAACGTGATGGAAGGGTTTGCCAATAAAGAATTTGATAAAGTTATTGTTGTCTACAATCGATTTGTGAATGCGGCAACACAAATCATAGAATCTGAACAATTGCTTCCAATAATTTCTAAAGTATCCGAAAGTAGGTTAACAAATGATTATATTTTCGAACCTTCTAAAAATGAAATAGTTAATGATTTAATTCCTAAAAGTCTGAAAATTCAATTATTTAAGTCTATTTTAGATTCTCATGCGGCTGAACATGGCGCGCGTATGACGGCAATGCACAAAGCAACAGACAACGCTAAAGAATTGCAGCGTGGGCTTAAATTAAGTTATAATAAGGCCCGCCAGGCAGCTATAACAAATGAAATTTTAGAGATTGTTGGTGGAGCAGAGGCACTTAACGCATAATAAATTCAATCTTTTAAAGTTTTCAACAAAGTATATTTCTATAAAGAATATTTGTATTTTAGATTTCTAACATAGAAAGAGAAAATGATTGATTTAGCAAAAAAAATACTTCAAAAAGTTTCTTTTGATCCTATATTATTTCGAAAGGAATTGATAAAATCGTTATTGTGGATTCGTGATATCGACGAATTTAACCGCTTTAAGGAGTGGTGTCAACATGAATTTGGAAAAAAACACCCTTCTATATTACAAGAGATTTTTTTAAGCTAAACTCGTTTTTTAACGTGAAACTCTTTTTGTTGTCTATTTTTATTTTTAAATCATTTGTTTTTTTATCTCAAGAAGAAAATGATTTTAACTCAAGATTAATTGACGGAGAAGAGCTTAGAGAAGACCTCATCCACATTCGAAGAGTAATTTTACAATCTCAACCGAATCCTTTTGTTTATATTGGAAAATCTTCTTGGGATTCTAGTTTTTTGAGCTTGATGGAGTATTTTGAGGAGCCACGCACTTTATATGACTTTACATTCAATGTGTCAGAGTGGCTAAATCAATTAAAGGATTCTCATGTTGGTATTAGTTTGTGGGATCAATTGAGCCAGCATGATCTACATTCCATATTGAATTTTAACTTAACTAGAATAGAAAATAAATTTTATGCATCCTATTTTCCAATGAATTCGGTTCCTTTGGGAAATGAAATTCTTGAGATTAATTCTGTAACAGTTGATACTCTATTTAAACAGGCTTGCGTCTTTGCCTTACAGGAAGGGAACTCTTTTAATGCAAAAGAGCAATACGCCACGGATCAAATTCAAGTGTTATATAATCTATTGTACCAAAATAAATATGGTATCGAACAAAAAATACCGGTTAAACATGTTAATTATAGCGGTGATACCATATTTTCATTTGTTAAAACAATTAATCTTAATAATTCACCAGACCAACTCAGACAATTTTTAAACATTCAAATAAAAGAAATTGATTATCAAATTGATGTTGCGAATAAGTTGGCAATTATAAAAGTACATAGCTTTTATCCTCAAAGTAAAAAAAAATATTTTAAGTTAATTGATCATTTTTTCGATACAATTTCCAATTTAAAAATATCAAAGCTAATCATTGATATTCGGTCCAATACTGGTGGATATTTTGATTGTGTTGACCATTTAATCAACTACCTAGATAACTCGAGTGTTTCAAGAACAACGAAAATTGTTGAAAAAAGGAGTAAATATGATCGGTTTGAATCATCAAATTTTCTCTTGGTAAATTTTTTACTAAAGATTCAAAAATTATTGAATTCAAGTCAGGATGCAAAATATAATTATCGATTTTATAAACTTCCTTATGGATCACAAGATACGTTAATAAACCTGTATACTGCAAATGAGCATTATCTAAATAAAAAAAGATACCTTGGCAAATGTTACCTTGCTATGAATGGCACATCTATGTCCGCAAGCGTTTATTGTGCTTCATTGTTCAAGCGAATCAACCGCGGGAAAATTATAGGAGAACCATGTATGGGCCCTATCACAGGAACTTGCGGTAACCCCACTCAATTTTTTTTAAAAAACACTAGGGTTTCAGTTCTTACGTCAACCTCCCGCTTTTATGTAGATCCAACTTTTATGATTCAAACAGATCCCATATTTCCGGATATTTATATAAAAAAAAAACTATCTAATTTTCGAAATAAAATTGATGATATTCACGAATATGTTTTAAATGATTAAATATAAGTTCATATGTTAAACGTAAAATGCAACGAGAGTTGTAAATTGCTCGTCCTAAAAAAAATGAAAATCTCTGTTTTATTTTTATTTCTTTTGATTACTTTATGTTGTTCTAGCCAAACAATTTGTAACCAAAATGGTAATCTCGCCATATTTTCTAATTATGATGGTGGTATTGTTACCATTGATGTTGATCAGAATATTCCCAACTTAATAATTGCCATTTGTACCTATGAACCTGTACAAGTAACCATAACAGGAGCTTTTGCAGGAAATGTTGTTCAGGTGATTTATGCAGGATACAACTCAACGCAAAACAACAACAATTGCGGTCAGGGAAATTTTTTGACAAGTATTACAGGGGTTCCGGCCTCTATTACCTCAATCCTAACAACTCCACCAGTTGGATATACCCCTGCTCATGGTAATGGTGCTGGGCCTTGGGGAGGAATAATGATTGGTGCTAGTCAATGTGATACGCTAACAAATACAGGAGGAGTAAATACACCGGATGAAATCGTTTATTATTTTGAAAATGCAACCAACTCTAATTTATATTTTCACAATACGCAATATGCATGCTGGCAAAATAGCACGTATACAATTTCTCGAGGGGGAAACTGCTGTATTGGTCCTCCTTCCCTGCCTGTGGAATGTGATCTTGCAGCATCGGTTTCCATTATCCCAAATTCCGTTTGTGAACCTTGCTTTTACAATGGACCACCTATTTTGATAAACGAATTAATGATTTCGCCAAATAATGGTGATGGGTCAATATCAGGCCCAGGTCCTACGGGAGGAAGAGGGGAATGGATAGAGCTTTACAATCCTGACTTGTGCGATAGTGCTGATATTTCATGTTACTATCTTGGAAATTCAACCAACGAGGGATCGGGGGGATTTAGATTACCATCGGGAACTGTAATTCCTCCAAACGGATTTTGTTTAATAAGGGGAATCGCTGCGCCACCAGTTCCCTCAAATCTTCTTGTTCAAAACGGCGGAAATGTCGTCGAAATTGTAGTTCCCGGTGAGATATATGAAACAGGAGTGTGTTGCACCGGAACCAGGGTTTGGTTTCCCAATGCTGGTGGTTGGTTTGCTTTTTATGATGCTATTGGAAACCCTGTAGATGCAGTGAGATGGGGACCCGGAAATGTAAATACTCTGGCAGGTAGTCCTTGTATTTCGACGCAGTCGGGTTGTTCAAATGCAGCGAGTCTTTTAAGCTATAACGATATCCCCGATGTATTGAAATATTATGCAAGTAGCGCTGAAGGCGGAACTCACTATGGTCAAACCATTCGTAGGCTGCCTGATGGGGGGAATTGGTCTGGCGTTGGTACTGAAACATATGCCACATGTAATGATCCGAATAATTGCCTAACCGGAACTTCAATTGGCTTTTGCAATGGAACCGGAACGGTAAACGTAACTTCAGGAACAGCACCATTTACTTATCAGTGGGACGATGATTTGTCTCAAACCACTCAAACGGCCACAAACCTCTGTGAGGGCACTTATAATGTAATTGTTACTGACGCTAATAATTGTCAAGAAACGTATACCATACAGATATTGACCAATCCTTTTGATTTGACCACAACCATTCAACAGCCTGGGTGTCTCCAGTCAAATGGTTCAATTAGTATTAATCCTTTTGATGCATCATACACATATTCTTGGTCCCCTAATGTATCGTCCACAAATAGCGCAAGTAATTTACCCCAAGGAACTTATCAAATTACGATTACCCAGTTCAATTGTACCTACGATACAACCATTGTATTACAAAATCCAGTGCCTTTTGAAACATTTATTCAGGTTCAGCAAACCATTTGCGGCGAAAATAATGGGGCAATCAATATATCTAATACACCAAATAGTTCAAACTATTCATACACGTGGACACCCGCCGTTTCAACATCAAGCAATGCAATAAACCTTGCACCAGGATCCTACCAATTAAATATTTCTGATAATACTTGCGCGTTTGATACCTCAATTATCATTCTGCCTAGCAATGGATTAACGTCAACAGCAACAGTTTATAACGCTACTTGTCTGCAAGCGAACGGAGCTATAGATATTGATGTTTTTCCCTCCACAGGCACGTACAATTTCACTTGGCCATCTGGGGTTTTTCCGCTTGTCGATAGCGCGGCCAATTTATCTGCTGGTTCTTATTTAATTTCTTTTACGGATGGAATTTGTACGGGGGATACTACCATCATTGTCACAACAAGCACCCCGCCAACAGATATTACGACCAATATCACCTCTACACAATGCGATCAAAATACCGGAGAAGTTGAAATTGTTGGAACCACAGGAGGGTCCGCTCCTTATACCTATTCCATCAACAACGGAGTTTATTCCAACATCCAAGTATTTGACGATTTATCACAAGGTAATTATACCATAGCGGTTCTCGATGCTAATAATTGCGCATACCAAGAGCAAGTTTCAGTTCCGGTATTTGCCGGGCCTTCACTCATTCAGGTATCAATAACTAATCCTAATTGTGGACTTAGTAATGGCGCACTTTCAATCAATGGTACGATAGGGGGTACAGGACCTTATCAATATACAGTTGATGGAGCTCCAATTTTGCCACAAACAAGTCTTCAAGACATTGAAATTGGAACTTATAACTTAAGTGTAGTTGATGCAAATGGTTGCTCACACAATCAAATTGAAGAATTGGTTATGACTACTGGTGAATATGTTATTAGGATTCCTAATGTTTTAACTGCCAATAGTGACGAAACGAATGATCTTTGGACAATCTACACGGAATGTATCGAAGGATTAAGGTGTGAAATTTTTAATCGATGGGGGAATAAAATTTTCGAATTCGATGAATTGACAGAGGGGTGGAATGGCAAAACTATGAATGGTATGGAGGCTGTAAGTGGGGTTTATTTTTACAAGGTTACATTCGATTTATTTGGAGATGAGGAAAGAGATGAAGTTTATCAGGGACATATCACGTTGATCAGATAAGATTTTGAATAGAATCTATTTCGATTAATTTAATCAAAATTATCCTAGAGGTTCTATAATTAAATTAGTAATTTTACTTTTCTTAAACTATATATTATGAGACTAACTTTTTTAAGTTTACTATTAGCCGGCAATTTTGTCTGCCATGGCCAAACCACGATGCTGGTTGGCAACACCGAAGTTGATGTCGATACAGTTATTACTGGACTTGATATACCTTGGGAAATAATTTATGGGGCTGACAATCATATTTGGACAACGGAGCGGAAAGGAATTATCAGTCGCATTAACCCAGAAACGGGAGTGAAAAGCGTAATTTTAAATTTAACCAACTCTGTGTTTCAACAGTCAGAATCAGGGCTCCTTGGCATGGCATTACATCCTGATTTCCCGAATACAGCGGAGGTTTTTTTGGCATATACTTACGGTTCTTTCAACACCATACGCGAACGTTTTGTGAAATACACATATAACGGGAGTACGTTGACAAATCCAGTGATTCTTATCGATGATATTACAGGAAACACAACGCACATAGGTGCTCGTT
>VGFL01000055.1 GCA_016868915.1 Bacteroidota bacterium
GCCTTAACAATACAGTGAATGTAACCTTAAAAACAATTCCTGAAAATGCAGGATATATCAAAATAAGTACGATTATTCCCGATTCACTTCCATGGTCCGGTGTCTATTTCAATGGAAACCCAGTTCGAATCAGTGCACATGCTAATCCAGGTTTTACATTCGATCATTGGGAGTATAATATCAATTTAGCTCCCAGTCAGTTGACCCAATCTAGCGTGGCGCTCAACATCACTTCCGATGACTATTTCCATGCTGTATTTGAGGGATCTCCACGAGATACCACACTAACAGTCTCTGAAATACACTACAATCCCGACCCGTCGCTCGACGGTGGAAATTGGGTTGAATTGCACAATTTTGGAGACCATTCCATCGACTTAAGTGGCTACAGTATTAAAAGTAGTGATTTCTACGATAAGTTCAATTTTACGGATGGCACTGTCCTTCCCGCCAAGGGTTTTTTAGTCATTGCACAGGATACCGCTTTGTTTCACAGCGTTTATCCTGAGGTTCAGAACATGACAGGTGGCACCCTGTTTGGGTGGGAAAATAATGAGGATTCCATTTACCTCCTTGACCCACAGGAAAGAAGAGTTATCGCCCTACACTACGAGGACGAAGCTCCCTACCCTCGTTGTGCGGACGGATATGGCCGCTCGATGGAAAACAAGTATACAGACGCGCAAGTTTTCGACCAAAATGCTTGGTTTTGTGGATGTATTGGAGGATCACCTGGTGTGGCTTACGGGCCATGTAAGGAAGATCTCATCGTGAGTGAGTTTAATTTGGGGAAAGACCAATTAATATACAATGCCGAAGATTGGATAGAACTCAAAAATAACACGGATCAAACCATATCGCTCAACGGCTACGTATTGAAAGACGAAAATAACCAAAATCAGCTCGACCTTACTGGAATTAATTTAGAGCCCGGAGCCTATTCTGTGATTGTAAAAGATTCTACTTTGTTTCGTCAACGACATTTAGATTTCTCAGGTCAAGGACTTTACCAAATGCCTTTTGGAATTTCTTCAAATGACGCTATTCGTATTTTTGATGCCAACGGGGTGATTACTCAGAGTGTGTTCATTGATACCTATGGTAGCTGGTTAACTGCTCCCTTGTACGAAGACTATACATTTGAATACCAGGAACTTGGGAGCAACCAAACCCTGGCTAATCAGTGGTTTGTTGGTTGCATTGGAGGTTCGCCCGGAAGGGCCTTTAGCCCCTGCTTGGAAATTCCGGACGATGAATGGGTGTGGATTTATCCCAACCCGAATAACGGGGAGTTTACTCTAAACGTGCTGTCGGATGGAAAAACCTCTTACAAAATTTACAACAATGGCGGACAATACCTATTGGAAGGTGGCGTAGAGAAATCCCTAAACCCAATTACCTCTGAAAACATTGACCTTTCGAAGTTTGCGCACGGGATGTATTTCATGCGTGTTACCCGAAACAACGAAGACCGAGTTTTCAAGATTATTAAGTTGTAAGTTGTGGTAAAAAATAATCCAAACACATCAATTCGTACTGAAAATATGTAGCCGATGGATTTTGTTAGGTCGGATTGCTCTTTCTTATTTGAACTTGTTCTAGCGCCCATTGAAGCTGTTCCTCCCGCCTTAGTAACGAATTATCCAAAACAATGGCGTCCTCAGCGCGTTTTAGTGGACTTTCCTTTCGATTTGAATCGATTAAATCACGTTGTATAAGGTTTTCACGAACTTCTTCTTTTGTTGTTTCAATTCCTTTGTTTTGTAATTCGAGTAATCTTCGTTCTACTCTTACCTCTATAGTTGCTGTAAGAAATAATTTGATGTCGGCATTCGGAAAAACAACTGTTCCAATGTCTCGACCATCCATCACAATTCCTCCCCTTTCCCCCATTCTTTGCTGTTCTTCAACCAGTTTTTCGCGCACTTCTTTTATTTCAGCAATTTTTGAAACTACCGCAGCGACATAACTTTTACGAATTTCCTGCTCACAATTTTCACTATTTAATAAAATCACCTTTACCCCATTATCATCTTGACTGAAATCAAGCTGAATTTGATCCAAAGACTTAATAATTGATTCTTTATCCAAAAAATTTCCATTCACCCAACCCTTTCTCAAACAATACAAGGTAACTGCTCGATACATGGCACCGGAATCGATAAAAATATAATTGAGAGAATTCGCTAATTCCTGAGCCAAGGTACTTTTACCGCATGATGAATAACCATCAATGGCAATTATAAGTTTTTTGCTTTCCATATTACAAAACTACTTCTTTTTCCAATTTGAAATGTTGCTGGAGAGAGAGATAACATTGTTATATCCGGCTTTTGAATACATGACAAAGCCATAATCGATACGCACTAATACCGTTTTGAATCCAACTCCGAAACAAAACCCGGACAAACCCGGACGTTCTACGAGTTTCATTTCTTGTCTGCGATGATAATTAAATCCAACCCGTAAGGTAAGACTCTTAGAAAGTAATAACTCTGTAGCAAAAACCATATGACGGGCTGTTTTTTCGATAAAATTTGCTTTAGAAACCGGTATTGTATCACCTGTTAACGCATCATACGTTGGTTTAGCAAAAGGATCATTATACGTTATGTCCCATTTATTCAAATTATTAATATTTACATTAAATCGAAAAGGTGCGTGTGCTAGTTTGTATGAAGCTGCAACTTGCAAGTCAATGGGTAAAACACCGCTATCCTTCGTTGTATAATCTTTAATTTTCAAACCAGCATTTTTAACTAAAAAAGAGGTTGAAAACAACTTGTTCGGGTGCTTATATATTCCCCCAAAATCGATTGAAAAACCATACGCACTATACGTTTCTAAGTTTGAACCAATAAAATTTAGATTTGCGCCAACAGAAAGAACTTCATTAATTTCTCGACCATATCCAACACCAATACTATAATCAAAGGGATGAAAAGTTCCAGAAGATTGACCATTAACTTCAGTGCGTTGAAAAACCCCGTAATCAACATATCGAACATTGGTTGAAACAATTCCATTTAAGGCATGGTGCGCATATGCCGCAGAACCAAAATTAATTCCACCAGCCAAAAAAGCTTGGTTTACCGAGACAACTTTATTCATTCTCTTATTTAGCAGAGCAGGATTTACTATTCCTTGATTGACATCATCATCAGAGTATGAATAATAACAACCACCCGCAGCTGCAACTCGAGCATTATAGTCCAAGTCTAGGAACGGGAATGAGAAAGGCCCTCCTGATTGACCAAAGCAATTTAGCCAGGAGAATAAAACAAAAAAACATAGCGTACTATATTTCATAGCTTAAAAACGATTCATAAAAGTAATAATTGTTAAACTTTTATATTTTTATTTTAATTCTGACAAAATTAGTATGAAACAGTTGATGTTGAAGAATTTTATTGATAATAGTAAAATAAAACTCTATTAATTTTTAAAACGATACTCAATTTTTTAAACGTATCAAAAATTCGTATTCCGATAAAAAAATAAATCCTTATCTTTTGTTTGCAATAACGCAAGAGCTTGTAATGCTTTTTTTATCTTTGTAAAAATTTTCTCCATGGAAATTCCTAAAACGTATAATCCACGAAATGCAGAGGCAAAATGGTACCAGTATTGGCTCGATAAAGGTTATTTCAATTCAATACCAGATAATCGTGAACCATACGCAGTCGTAATTCCACCACCCAATGTTACCGGAGTATTACACATGGGCCACATGCTCAATAATACAATTCAAGATGTCTTAGTACGCCGAGCGCGGATGTTGGGTAAGAATGCTTGTTGGGTTCCGGGAACTGACCACGCATCGATTGCAACGGAGGCGAAAGTGGTACAAAAATTACGTGAGCAAGGAATTAAAAAATCTGATTTATCCAGAGAGGAATTCTTAAGGCATGCATTTGAATGGAAAGATAAACACGGCGGAATTATTTTAGAACAGCTGAAAAAGCTCGGCGCATCATGTGATTGGAACCGGACTCATTTTACAATGGATGATGAATATTCTGAATCAGTAATTGATGTGTTTATTGATCTTTTTAAAAAAGGAAAAATTTATCGTGGTTTAAGAATGGTAAACTGGGATCCTGAGGCCCTAACCGCCTTGTCAGACGAAGAGGTCATTTACAGGGAAGTAAATTCCAAACTATTTTTTGTTCGATATAAAATTGAAAATTCAATTGATGATTGGTTAACAATAGCAACCACAAGACCGGAAACTATTTTAGGTGACACAGCGATATGTGTTAACCCAAAAGATGAACGCTATAAAAATTTCGTAGGTAAAAAAGTAATTGTTCCCATATCAAATCGTCTAATTCCCGTGATTGCCGATGAATATGTTGAAATGGATTTTGGTACTGGTTGTTTGAAAGTAACACCGGCCCACGATATAAATGACTATGAATTGGGAAAGAAATACAATCTTCCCACAATTGATATTTTTAGGCCAAACGGAATACTTAATGAAAATGGTCTTCACTTCGAGAATAAAGATCGCTTTGAAGTGAGAAGGTTAATAGAAGAAGAATTGGATGAAAAAGGATACCTCCTTAAAATAGAGGATCACATTAACAAAGTTGGTTTTTCGGAACGTACGAATTCAGTGATTGAACCTCGCCTTTCGCTTCAGTGGTTTGTAAATATGAAGCAACTTGCCGAACCTGCCTTGGAGAATGTCCAGAATGGAAACATTCAGTTTTATCCAGAAAAGTTTAAGAATACGTACCGCCACTGGATGGAAAACATCAAGGATTGGTGTATCTCACGTCAACTATGGTGGGGACACCGCATTCCTGCTTGGTACTACGGCCCAGATACGAATGATTTTGTGGTGGCCAAAACAAAAATAGAAGCAATAACTCTTGCCAAAATAAAGGCGGGCAGAGAAATTACAGAAAATCAAATGAAGCAAGATGAGGATGTTTTGGATACATGGTTTTCAAGTTGGCTGTGGCCAATTTCTGTTTTCAATGGGCTGACAAAACCAGGAAATGAGGAAATTAAATACTACTATCCCACCAATGATTTGGTAACTGCACCTGAAATTATGTTCTTTTGGGTTGCACGAATGATTATAGCAGGATATGAATACATGGGTGATTTGCCCTTTAAAAATGTCTATTACACTGGAATTGTTCGAGATAAGCTGGGTAGAAAAATGTCAAAATCTTTAGGAAATTCACCAGATCCATTGGATTTAATAGAAAACTACGGAGCAGATGGTGTTCGCGTTGGAATTTTAATTTCATCACCTGCAGGAAATGATTTACCATTTGACAGTGCGCAATGTGAGCAAGGAAGAAATTTTACAAATAAAATTTGGAATGCCTACCGCCTAGTCTCAGCTTGGGAAGTGAAAGAGATTGAACAACCGCAGGCAGCTCGAATAGCAGTAGACTGGTTTCAATCAAAATTCAATAAAACCCTAGAAGAAATAAATAGCGCATTCGATAAGTTTAGAATTTCAGATGGGCTAATGTTAACCTACAAGCTCATTTGGGACGACTTCTGCTCATGGTACTTAGAAATGATTAAACCAGGATATGAGCAACCCATAGATTCAAAAACATTGAATGAAACGAAACATTTTTTTAGTGAATTACTCAAAATTTTACACCCTTTTACTCCATTTATATCTGAAGAGTTGTGGCACCTTATTCAAAAGAGAGAATTCGGAGAGGATATTATTGTTGCGAAGTGGCCGGAAGGTGGATTCATTGATAAAAAATTACTTTCCCAGTTTGAATATATGGAAAAAGTTGTCAATCAAATTAGAAATATTCGCAAACAACAAAACATTGCCAATAAAGTAAAAATTGAGTTGTTCATCAAAAAAAACCAGCCTATAGATAGTAGTTTTGATTCGGTAATTTTGAAAATGGGCAACCTTTCCCAACTTCAATACACGGAGCAAAAAGTCAGTCAGTCAAATTCATTTATTGTGAATGCCAATGAATATTTCATTCCATTTGGAGATACAATTGACTTGGAAAGTGAAAAAGAAAAATTACTTGCTGATCTTTCCTACACAGAAAAATTTTTGAATAGCGTCCGTGTTAAACTGACAAATGAAAAATTCATTTCGGGTGCTCCTGAGAAGGTTATTGAAATTGAGCGCAAGAAAGAAAGCGATGCATTAAGTAAAATTGCTGTCCTTACACAAAAAATTGATGAATTGAGCTAATCAAGAGCCACCTTTTTTTCATTTCTTAAAAGTCAACCTCTTTCAACTAAAGCACTTCAAAGTCTCCTCTGTTGGCCCTTGAAAAACTTTTAATGTCGTTAAAATGAACGCCATTATTTTTCATGATCGAATGCGCTCTTCTGGCGATCAATTGCCGATTATAAAACGTCTCCATAACAATAAAATGATGGATGGAATGGGTTGACCCAAAATTAAAACAGAATAACTGAAATGGCCATGTCCACCAAACGTTGAGTACTTGTGTTTGCTGAATAATATTACCATCTTCAACATTCCCATAATAATGCATATTGGATGTAATGAAATGTAGGCAAAATTGACGAATTAAATTAGGAATAACAAAAACAAACATAATTGGTGAAGTAATGGAGTCAAGCAATTGAAAAGAAGCATTTTGACCCAAATCTAAAAGATTAAAATATGTCAGTCCGTGAATAATAACCCAAAAGTAAAAATAAAAGGTCAAAGGAATTCCAAAAGGCAAAAGACCAAAAAGTATGGTCTGTCTTAGTTTTTTAAAGTCTTTGTCAGAAAAATTTCCTTTTCTATGTTCATCCAAAATTTCCTTTTGAAGCCGATGAAATCTCAGTAAAAACCCAAGTACCAAATCAGGTGTAATGAGTAACCGTTTAAGCGACCATTTTTCCCCATTCGTCACTCCTCTTTCCTCAATGTCAACTACTTTTCCAGAATGTTGATGGTGGTAATTGTGCCAATACCTTCTCATCCATGGATTCAATGTGAGTGGACGAAAAAACCAAACGAAAAACAACATAAAATTGTGAATCCATTTATTTTTTTTAAAGTACAATCCATGAATTAAATCGTGTTCCAGCTCGTGTAAAATAGAGGTCCAAAAAGCTATCCAAAAAACCATTACCCAAGTGTTTATACTTTTCGAATACCACATATAAATACTCGTTAAAATGGCAATAATGCTCACGCCAAAAAACAAAAGCCCCAAAAAATCTTGGTATTTTAAAATGGAATATCTCCTTTTCAGTTCATTGAATTCATTTTGCAAACCCTGAACGATATTTTTAATAGTATGTGTGTCCGAGTTCGACAAAAGGCTAAAAGGATTAAAAATTTCTAATTATAATTTCAATTATAAAATTAAGATAAAATTAGAAACAATGAATTTTGAAACTAAAAGAGTTCATTCCCTGCTCTTTATTTTCAGGATATGGCTACTTCAAATTCGGTTATTTTTAATTGATAAATATGTACTTTTACATTATATTTATAGATATGAAAATCTCATACAACTGGCTTAAAACCTACATCAATACAACCCTTTCTCCAGAGGAAATAGGAGAAATACTTACACAAACCGGATTGGAAGTTGAATCAATTGAAAAAATTGAGGCAGTTAAAGGTGGATTAGAAGGCGTAATTATTGGAGAGGTTTTAACGTGTGAAAAACACCCAGATGCAGATAAATTAAAAGTAACAACCGTAAATGTTGGTTCTGAGACTTTGCAGATTGTATGTGGAGCAAATAATATTGCTGCCGGACAAAAAGTTCCCGTTGCAACTGTTGGATGCACTCTTTATCCCAAACCCGATGAAGCATTCAAAATAAAATTATCCAAGATTAGGGGAGTTGAGTCTCAAGGAATGATCTGTGCGGAGGATGAACTTGGAATTGGAACTTCTCACGACGGAATTTTGGTGCTAGATCCACAAGCTTTACCTGGAACGCCTGCAGCTGAATATTTTCAACTGGAAAACGATTACCAAATTGAAATTGGTCTTACGCCAAATAGAGCAGATGCCATGGGACATATTGGAGTTGCACGGGACTTAAAAGCTTATCTTAATTTTCATAACGCTCAAAATTTAGTCCTACAACTTCCAGATATTTCTGCTTTTTCGGTTGATAATCAAGATTTACAAATTGCAGTATCTGTTGAAAATAAGGAAGCATGTCCCCTTTATTGTGGAGTTTCTTTGACGAATGTCTCGGTGAAACCATCTCCTGCTTGGTTGCAAAATAAACTACGTGCGGTTGGACTGTCTCCAATTAACAATATCGTTGATGTTACCAATTTTGTAATGCGCGAACTGGGAACCCCTTTACACGCTTTTGATGCTGAAAAATTGAACGGTAAAATTGTGGTTAAGAATGCATCAATCGGTTCAAAATTTATAACCTTAGACGGTCAAGAACGAATGTTAGATTCGGCAAATCTTATGATTACAAATGGAACTAATAATTTATGTATTGCAGGAGTATACGGAGGATTAGATTCTGGTGTGAGTGAAAAAACAAGCTCCGTTTTCCTTGAGGCTGCCTGTTTTGATCCCATTTCCATTCGCAAAACGGCTCGCTTTTTTGGCTTAAACACAGATGCAAGTTTCAGGTTCGAACGCGGAGTTGATATTGAACTTGTAGAATTTGCTCTGAAACGCACTGTTTTACTAATAAAAGAAATTGCTGGAGGAAAAATTTCCATGCAGCCAATCCGAATTGAGAATACAGCTCCAAAAGCAAAAGAGGTCCAATTCAACACACGAAAGTCAAATCAGTTATTAGGAATAAATTTATCCCACAAAGAAACTGAATCAATTTTAACAGAATTAGACATTCAAGTTGATTCTAAAAATGGTGAAAATTGGAAATTAAAAATTCCTTCATACCGAGTTGATGTTACGCGAGCATGCGATGTTTCAGAGGAATTATTACGAATTTATGGCTTTAATAATGTTCCTGTTCCGGAAAAATTAAATACCTCAATCACCTCATTTCCAAAAATAGATTTGGAAAAAATACACAATACCATTGCTAATTTATTGGTTGATAAAGGTTTTATGGAGGTGATGAATAACTCACTCACCAAAAGTAGCTATTATATAGACCAGGAAGAGAATACATCGGTTTCTATTATAAATCCATTGAGTCAAGATTTAGGAATTATGAGAAAGTCCTTACTTTTTGGAATTCTTGAAAATATCGAATACAATCAAAATAGACAACAAAGTAATTTGAAAATTTTTGAATTTGGAAAAACCTACGAGAAACACGAAAAAGGATATGCAGAATCAAAACAACTTATTATCGCTATAACAGGGAAAAAACAAGTAGAACGATGGAATTCGGGAAAGGAGCAAGTTGATTATTTTAACATGAAAGGGTATGTTGACGCATTATTTTCAAGACTTGGTTTATTGAAGCATTGTACTTTTGACTCAACAGATATCGGAATTTTTTCAGAAGGTCAAGATCTAAAAATTCAAGGAAAATTAGTTGCTCAATTAGGTATTTTAAATCCAACACTTCAGAAACAATTTGATTTGAAACAAACGGTTTATATTTCAATATTAGAATGGGATTCTGTTATTGAGTTCTTAAAATTAAATTCAATTAAATACCAAGAAATCCCAAAAACATTTGCCGTCCGACGTGATTTTTCTTTACTTTTGAATGAAGGTGTATCATTCCAAGAGATTAAGCAAATTGCTCAAAAAGCGGAGAAAAAACTATTAAAATCAGTTGAGTTATTCGATGTTTACGAAGGAAAAAATCTGGAAGAAGGAAAAAAATCGTATGCAGTTTCATTTCATTTTCAAGACAATGAAAACACACTTACTGACCATCAAATAGATGCCATGATGGACAAAATAAAAGCAGGTTTAGAAACAGAACTTAAAGCACAATTACGATGAGATTACAGTTTGTTTATCTCCTTCTTTTCCTTTTACCTCTAATAGGTTCTTGTAACAAATCGACCACCGAATGGGTCAAAGCAACGCTTAAAGATTTGACAGGTTTTGATGGCTGTGGCATGGTCATTCAATTAGAAGATCAATCTTATTTAGAACCAATTAATTTGTCGGATTTTTCAAGTAATGCAACAATTGAAGACAATCAAAAAATCTGGGTAAAGTACATTGAAGTTTCAGGTGGCAGCATTTGTATGGTTGGTAAAATTATTGAAATTAAAGACTTACAAAATCGCTAGGATTCATTATAGAAAATATAGAACTTCGAATTCAACAATTTTTAGGAATGCTAAACACAACTTCTTCATTGTTGTTATTTTTATAAACTAAAAAATTAGAAACCGATGTAAATGCCCAGTTGCGGTAATTATTATCGAATGTAATCTTTGTATTCCATTTTATTTGAATCGAATGTAAACAGCGGAAGTAAATCACCTGCATTATCGCGATCAGTCATCCTGTCAGATAAGAATTTAGCAATGTCCAAACGATTTGTTTCAAAAGTTAAAATTTCAACGATTTTATATGCTTGAGACGATGTTAAACAGGTGAATTCAAGATCCTTCAGAATTGCTTCCACTTTGTCTGATTCGAAAGAAAGTTGCTTAATTTGTTTCAAATAACTATCAAAATTCGACAATACTTTTGAACAATTGATTTTGGCTGAACCCGAATAGGAATTAACTTGATTAGTTGATGAGTTTGTTGTAACGATTGAATTATTTGTATTTGTCTGTGTTACTGTTGAAGTTGGTTCATTTACAGTTGTAGTAGTTGATGTTACGGTTGTGGTCGTGCTCGTTGAGGAATTTGATTGAACATTCGTACTTTCAACTCCATTCACGTTAATATCAACATTCATATTCATTGCTTGACCTGTAACCGGATCAACCACATTCATATTCATTCCATTCGATCCAACATTTAAATTTATTGTTCCATTCGTTGAATTTGATGTATTTCCTGAGGTTCCAACGTTAAGATTTACGTTATCATTTGTTGAATTTGATGCATTCCCAGATATCTCAACGTTTAGACTTACGTTTCCATTCGTTGAATTTGATGTATTTCCTGAGGTTCCAACGTTTAGGTTTACATTTCCATTGGTTGGTGTTTGGTTGCTTGAATTTATTGTGGTTGTAGTTACAGTTGTTGTTGAATTTGAGGTCGATGAAGCATTTGAATTAGAAATACCATTTATATTACCCTGAACAGTTCCTTGATTTTGAACATTTTGTTGCGAACTATTAGTTACAACTGCATCACCATAAACCGAGTTATCATTTGGTCTAAAGGCAAGCGAATTCACCTGAGCACCTTTGGTAGGTTCGTAACTTATTATTTTAAGTTTCCCCTTCCCTTTTTTGAATTCAATTGACATTCGAATATCAGATGGTTCATCTAAATACATTTTTTTATCAATATCTGCACTCGCACCGTTGGCAAAAACGACTTTCAAAGCATGTCCACCCGAACTAACATTCGAAATTGTAACATTTTTTTGAGGAAATTGATTTTGTTTGATGCCATTCAACATAATGTGGAAGGCGTAATCTCCATTATTAAATATCGTTAAATTGGTTTGAGACAAGGAAATAAATGAGAACAAAAACAATAGGATTGAAAAAAATAATGATTTCATAGCGCAATTTAGTTAGGTTAAAATTTTACCAAAGGTTAAATAAATAATTCTAATATCGTGAAAAACAGTCGGATTTTCCAAGTATTTTTCGTTCAATTTCAATTTAGCAGGCATTATTTCCTCAATATACGTCTTTTGTGGGTCGACAGATTGAGCAAGTAATTCATTTTCCTTGAAATAATACAAGGAGGCATAATCCGTGATTCCAGGTTTTACGTTCAGAACTTTCAACTGTTCCTCATTATATAAATTAACATACTCTTTAACCTCCGGCCTTGGACCAACCACACTCATTTCACCTTTCAACACATTGATAAACTGCGGAAATTCATCCAACTTGTACTTTCTGATAAAATAACCGGCAGATGTAATTCTCGGATCGCGCATTCCAACCGTAAGTTTGCCTTTTGCATCAGAATCAGTTCTCATTGAACGAAACTTCAAGATAAAAAATGGTTTACCACCCTTCCCGATTCGTTCTTGTCTGTAAAAAATACCTCCAGGTGACCCGAAAAAAATCAATAAACTAATAATCAATCCTACAGGTAAGAAAAAAAGCAGAATAAAACTAGAAAACAGAATATCAAAAATCCGTTTCATTATTCGCCTAAAACAATTGAAACAGCACGAATCACCGATTGAATCACCGTAGTGACTTGTTCATCTGTCAGATTAAAATAAACCGGTAGTGAAATTTCATTTTGGTATTTATTCCATGTTTCCGGGTAGTCTTCCATTTTATATCCTCGTTTCTTATACGCTGTTAAGGTTGGAAGAGGCAAAAAGTGGACATTCACTGAAACATCTTGATTAAAAATCTCTTGCATGATTGCGTCACGTTGTGGCTCATTCGCTCCTTTGATACGAAGTTGGTATAAATGAAAAGAACTAATTCTTAAATCATCAACATAAAGGGGTGTTAGTGCCCATTTAGACTTTGAAAATCCTTTGTCATACATTTGAAAAATTTTTTTCCGTCGATCGAGATTTTCTTGGTAACGTTCTAATTCAACCAAACCAATTGCTGCTTGTAAATCAGTCATATTGCATTTGAATCCAGGTTCAACAACGTCGTATCGCCAATTTCCTTTTTGTGTTTTAGCCAAGGCATCTTTGTTTTGACCATGTAGAATCATCGTACAGAATTGAGTGTAAATCTCGTCATGATCAAATCCTTCTGGCAGATTAAAACACAAAGCGCCACCTTCAGCCGTTGTTAAATTTTTTACAGCATGAAAAGAAAAAGCAGTAATATCAGCATGAGAGCCAGCTCTTTTACTTCCGAATGTAGCACCAAAACTATGAGCTGCATCACTTATTACAAGAATGCGATTTAATTTTTGCTGGAATTCATTGGTTGGTTGAAACATTGATCGAACAGAATCCTCTTTCACCAAATTATTTATTTTGTTGTAATCACATGGAAAACCACCAATATCCACGGGCATTATTGCTTTTGTACGTGGTGTGATGGCTTCTCGGATAGCGGCAACAGAAATATTAAAATCTTCCTGATTAATGTCAACCATTACCGGCTTAGCTCCCGAGTGGACGATTACGTTTGCACTTGCACAATACGTGTAGGCAGGTAAAATCACCTCATCACCTTCACCTATTCCCCACCAATCCAATAAAACTTGCATTCCCATCGTCCAAGAATTCACAGCTATAGTCGTTTTACAATCGCAATATTCCGAGATTTTCTTTTCAAACAACTTTGTTTTGGGACCAGTCGTAATCCAACCGCTTAGCAAAGCTGCATTTACTTCATCAATTACACGTTGGTCAATGCGAGGGGGAGAAAATGGTATCATGAAACAAAAATAAGTAAAATGATTAAACTGAAATAGTGTAAAAATCTAAAGATTTTCTTCAAGAACTTCTAAAAACTGAGAGGCGATTTTATCGCGGTTAAAATGAGTTGATACATAATTTCTAGCATTTATTCCCATTTGGATGAGTTTTTCAGAATTATTCGCCATATCCAAAATCTGTTTTGCTAAATCTTCTTCATTTTCAGGAATAAAAAACAATCCTGCCTTTGCATTTTCAATAAAATGTTTTCGCGCTTCACCATCAACTCCAAGCAAAAGAGGCTTTTTCATGGCTAGGGCTTCAAAAACTTTTGAAGGAATTGCTCCTTGAAACAAGGGTAAGTTTTTCAGAGGGATAAGCGCAACATCGACAGCTTTTACTATGGCAGGCATTTCAGCTTTAGTA
Organism: Bacteroidota bacterium; assembly: GCA_016868915.1. GTDB lineage: Bacteria > Bacteroidota > Bacteroidia > Flavobacteriales_D > Crocinitomicaceae > UBA952. The sequence continues at coordinate 13,809 of VGFL01000055.1, forward strand.
ACAGGGTCAAAAAAATGAACGTTGGATAACTTCAACTCTTTTTTTAATTCCAAAAGAAAAGTCTTTTCTGGACCGGAACCTTGGATTATAAATTGAATGGAATTTTTATCTTTAAGGAGTTTCGCTGCTTTTAAAATAATTTCCAGCCCCTGAGCATGACCTAAAATTCCGCCATAAAACAAGAGCAAATCATCAGATTTAAAGTTATTCCGTTGACGAAAATCAGAATCTTCAATTCGGTCAGGATTATAAAATTCTACATCCACTCCATTGGGCAACCAATATACATTTTTTTGAGGGAAACGACTCTTAATATCGTCAACTATTCCTTGTGTCTGACCAGTTATAAGCGTTGATTGAGTATAACATTTTGCTTCGAGGTTGTATGCTAATTTTAACAATCGTTGATTGGTTACTATCCCCAATTTTTCAGCACTTTCAGGCCATAAATCACTTACATTGAAAATAAGTTTGGCGTTTAATTTTTTCGATAAGCGCATTGCAGAATATCCTAAAAAAAGTGGCGGACTTTCAACTAGTAAAAAATCAAATTTCCCCAATTTTCTTCCACGCCAATAGGACGACCAAACAAAACTGAAATAGTTTAATAATCGAGATATAATTCCTTTTGATTTTGATACGTAAATCCACGAACGATGCACCGGAATTGAATCAATTAACTCTTCGCGGTTTCTTCCATTTTTGTATTCCTCTTGAACCTCCATTTTTGGATAATTTGGAAGTGCTGTAAGAATCTCAACATCAACGTCTTTTGCTTTTAAACGAACCGCTAATTCATGCAATCTATTTTGCGGAGCTCCAATTTCAGGTGGATAATATTGTGTTAAAAAAAGTATCCTCATCTTAGTTTGTTATCGATAATTTATCGTCCTTAGTTCGCGGGTAAAACAAAAGTAACAACGTACAAAAAAGAATTATTCCTGCTTGGGTCTCAAGAAACGATTCTACCAAAAAATTAATTAGAAACACTCCTAATATTAGTAATTGACATAATTTTCTTTCAGAAAAAAAGTAGGAAGACAAGAAAATTGCCATAAGAATAAAAAAACCTACTAATCCCAACTGAACTGCTGTATTTAAAAATTGATTGTGCGAATTTAATCGTACCTGTGCAACGCCTAGGTTTTTATATTCATGATTTTTAGCCGTTAATTCATCGTCGTAATCGCCTGTTCCTGTACCAAAAACAAAATTTTCTTTCCAAACATCAATTGATGTATTCCACATGAGTACACGTGCAGTATTGCTTTCAACCGAATTATTATTTCTAGTTTGAATATTTCCAATTGCACTAAACATGGTCTCAAACCTAGATTTTATTGGATTATTTGTAATTAAAATTGAAGAAAACAAGAAAATTGAAAAAGTCATTATCCATTTAAACTTTTTTTGTTTTGCATTCAATAAAGAAAAAAATTGAACTACAAAAACTAAAAACAAGCACAAAATCCCTGCTTTCGACTCAGTTTGCAATACCCCAACACTAAAAAAACAGAGGAGAGCTATTGCAGAAATAGAAAATTCTCTTCGCACATTCTCAAAGAGCAAAATAATACCGATAACCAGGTAGCAAGCGAAGTAGCTGCGGTGCATGAAAATCGAAAATCGGGAAGAAAGAAATTCAAATTGCCAGGAATTTTCAGATTCTGTAAAAAAACGCCAAATTGCAAGTATTTCATACATACTTAGCGCGAACGTTAGGGAATAAATTAATAGTTTTTTCCATTCTAAATCTCCCCATTTACGCACTGTAAAAAGCAAAAGAAGAGGCATTAAAACAAAAGACATTTTATTCTCTAATTTTGAAAAGGCAAATAATTGATTTTCAGTCCATAACAAACCAAAGACCAATAAAAAATAATACAAAACAAACCACATTGCTGGACCTGTGATGAAAAAAGAAATCAGGTCAGTTTTTGTGATTTTTTGCCTCTGAAAAACCAGAGAAAGAAGCATTAATCCAAAACCAATCGGAACAAGTTTTTGATAGACGATTGAGAAGAAAATAATCCAGGAAAGACCTGCGTCTGCAAGAGTGAATTTAGCTTTAAGATTCTCAATTGAAAAAGTCATTTCTTACTAGTTTTCAATTAATTTATGGTAAAACGCTTGGAGCTTTTCAAATTCACTTTTCCAATTATAGTTTGTTTGAACGGCACGTTTTCCATTTATTCCCATTTGCCGCGTTTCCGTGGGAGTATCCAACATTTTAAGTAAAACTCTTTGAATTTCCAACGAATTTTTTGGATCAACGTAATACGCACATTGGGCAGGATCAGTAATGGTTCTCCAAAGTGGAAAATCACTCGCTAAAATCGCAATTCCTGCTGCCATATATTCAAACAACTTGATTGGATAGGACTCGACGTAACTTTTTGTTGGATGAAGAGTCACCACGC
>VGFL01000056.1 GCA_016868915.1 Bacteroidota bacterium
TTGTCAGTTTTGAAAACATTAGTACTTTTGCCGCGGAGAGTTGGCAGAGTGGTCGATTGCGGCAGTCTTGAAAACTGTTGAACTGAGAGGTTCCGGGGGTTCGAATCCCTCACTCTCCGCTGAAAAGATTTCAAAAGAAACCAAAACCCCGTAAAACGCTTGATTTTACGGGGTTTTTTGTTTTTTGACGTACCAAAAGAAATCAAAAAACATCAACGTCAAAAGCGTAAAAAGGTGCGTCGCGACACTTTCAATTTTGCGACGCACCTAAAACCGCTGAAACGCCCGTACATCAAGCAGTTCAAAGAATGAACATCTTGTTTTGCATAGTAGGTTGATCTAATTTTACTAACTTAAAATTGCGCAAATGCAAAAGAATTTTAGCCTGCTTTTCTTCGGGAAAAGAAAAAGATCAAATCCGGATGAAGTATTCATCTTCGTTCGAATCACAGTGGATGGAGTAAGAACAGAATTTTCAACAGGCCGTGACTGCCCCACAGCCCATTGGAATACCAAAGCCTCCAAACGCATCGGAAACTCAAACGACGTCAAAGCATTCAATATGTACCTTGACACCATTCGAGTCAATGTGTACGAAGCTCATCGACAACTCATGATTAACAATGAGACCATCACGGCAGAGACCTTGAGAAACAAAGTACAAGGAAAAAACGACCGACCGCGCATGCTCATGGAAATCTTCCGAGAACACAACGATCGAATGCAACAACTCATTAACGACGAATTTTCACCCGCAACACTAGAGCGATACAAAACATCCTATTCACACACCTTGGAATTCATGCAGTACCAGTACAAAATTTCCGACATAGACATCAAGAACATCGATTATGCATTTATCTGCGATTACGAATTCTACCTGCGCACCGTTCGGAAATGCAATAACAATACTGCGGTGAAATACCTCAAAAACTTCAACAAGATAATCCGTATTTGTTTGAAGAACGGTTGGCTGGACAGAAGTCCGTTTGTCAATTACACCGCCAAGGTCAAAGAAGTCAATCGCGTTTACCTCACAGAAGCCGAAATCAACACGATGATGGAAAAGCAATTCAGCACCGAGCGCTTGAACCGCATCAAAGACATTTTCCTTTTCAGTTGTTACACAGGCTTGGCGTATGCCGATGTGGCCGCATTGCGAAAATCAGACATAAATTACGTCATGAGTGGCGAGAAATGGATATTGACCAAGCGACAAAAGACCAATTCCATTTGCAACATTCCCTTGTTGCCTCCTGCAGAATACATCATCAGCAAATATGAAAACGACCCCGTTTGCCAAAATACCGGAAAACTACTTCCCGTTGCGAGCAACCAAAAAACCAACGCGTATCTGAAAGAGATTGCGGCCATTTGCGGAATTAATAAAGAACTCACTTTCCACATAGCGCGTCATACCTTCGCCACAACCGTTACACTCACCAATGGTGTTTCCATAGAAAGTGTGAGTAAAATGCTTGGACACAAAAACCTCCGAACAACCCAACACTACGCCAAAATTATTGATAAAAAAGTCGGCGACGACATGAAACAATTGGCCTCCAAATTCAAAGAACTGGCTGCAGCTTCTTCTTTTTAATTACGAAAAAGATCATACGAGCCTGCGAAAGTGGGCTCGTGATTTTAACAAGAATTTAAATTAATTTAATTCTCTTTTTTTTTTAATCTTTTTCTAATTTATCTGAGGGTGTCGCTCAAAATTTACCGCAAACATAATGTTGGTAGCAAATGTTTTATATCGTTGTAGTTAATGTCTTGATGTAACTTCTCATTAAGTCTATAGATTGTCTGAGTTCTATGTCTGTGTATTTTGTGTTCTCTTTGTTTTCTGGGTGATGGATTTGGTGTCTAATTTTTTCTGTCAAAGTAAGTCTTATAGTTTTTTTAGCGCCTTTTTCAACTTTAACGTAGTCAATTTGAGTTTTACCACTTTTGAAATCATTGATTTTTCCTTCAAACTCTATGTAGCCATACAATTCGTTGTGATATTCTTCTGTCGTTTCGGAAAAAGCCAAGTAATTAACTTCGTTAAGTGAAGGATAGGGCAATGTATGTGGCGAAACGGTTTCAATAGTTTTTCCTCTACTTGTTAATTTTATTAATCGCAAATGTTTAAATTCTAATTCTTTTACCAAAGTAGGACTGTGTGTCGTAATAATTACTTGTGTGTTTGCTGTTCCTACAAGTGTTAAGAACGCTGAAATAAGTCTTCTTTGGTGTTCTGTGTGTTGTGAAGTTTCAGGTTCTTCAATGGCATAAACAATGCTTGGGATTTTATCTGCTGTTTTTCTTCTTTCTGCTTCTGCTCTAAAAAAGTTCAATAAGACAAGCCGTTTAACACCGCTACCACGCTTGTTAATCGGAATTTCTTCGTCTCCTGCAATTGAAACATTTTTAAAGACGTCTGCCCATTTTAAACTTTCTGCTGTTGGGATTACAGGATTTAAACTATCCGCAATTTCGGAGTTCATTTCTTTTAACTTTTCCAAAGTTTTGTCTGAAACTTCTTTTAGTTTTTTCTCAACTTCTGTTGCAATTTCAGAGAACTTTTTTTTTAAACTGCTATCGCTTAAAATTTGTTTTACGGCTTCTTTCAAAGGGTCTTGCACTTCATCATCTCCGTCACTATTTTTTCTGTCAGATTGAAACAAAGAGTAAAGTGGAAGATAATTTTTTAGTTGTTCCCAAATAGATTTTGTTGTTTCGCCTTTTGATATGTCAAGTTCAGTTTCGGCTAAACCTAAACTTGTACTATAATGATTCCAAATTGCAGCTCTCATCACTGCGTTTTTCGTACTGTCGCTACAAGTGATGGTTTTGTCTTTGATAATTTTTTGCAGGTCTCCGACTTTTTTTAATAACAAATCTTTGCAATCGTCATTTGTCGGGTGATTTGCTTTGATAAATATTTTTTCTTTTCCTGCATTTGGATATTTTTTTATTATTTCAAGTTGTCCGTTTGAGTTTAGTAAATACTCAGCAATCAAATTAGTTTCGTTTGTGCTATCAATCACGATTTTTGCTGGTAATTCTTCAAAGCAAACCGAAATTACAATTTCATTGTCGCCTGTCACAAGTGCTTTTTTGTTTATGTCGTCTTTGTCAAGTTTTATTACTCCTTTGCTTTCATTGAAGAATATGTCTAACGCTTCTAAAACGGTTGATTTTCCAATATCGTTTTTTCCAACAAATGCAGTCAAGTCGCCAAGTTCAATTTCAACTTCGTCTTTGTAGCTTCTAAAATTTTTGAGTTTGATTTTTTTTATTTTCATCCGTCAATATCATTTTGTGTTTTCGTTTTTACTAATGATGCCAACGTTCAGCACTAGGTTAAGTGGCACTTTCTTAGGAGCTTTAATTGTATAATATTTTGCTTAGTGTTTGTTAGCAGTATCATTCAATTACGTTTATCAAATTAATTACTTCCAATTTACTTATTGTTTCGATTTCAGATTCTTTTGTGACAATCGTGCGAATGAAGTTTTTGTTAGTGAAAGGTTTATTTATATATTCAAATAAGTTCTTATAATCTTCAATTTTAATCTCGTTTCCAACCACAATAAATAGTATTGGTTTTGCTTTTCTTTGGGTAGTATTTTCGTAAATGTCTTTTTGAAAACTTAGTTTTAATGCAGTGTCCTGTAGCTTTGTTTTATTAATTCGATTTGGAATGTATTTAACCTCTGCAATTAAATCGAATTCCTTATTACCGAGAGTTTCAATAATTAAATCGTATTCAAAACCTTGCATTTTTCGATTACTTAATATCCTAAATTCTGGATAAAGATGTTTTAATAGGAGATTAAAAATTCTGCGTTCGATTCCAAAGTACTTTGGAATAAATTCCACTTTCTTTATTGAAATATTTTGTTTTTCTTCAGTTGTAACCGTCTCTTCATATTCTTTTTCTGCTTTCACTTGGATTTCATGGTCATTCATTTCACGAGTCATTTCAAATCCAGAAGGGCCAATTTTAAAGCCATCACCGCGTTTAACTCTATTGCCGATATCTCTAATTAACCCTCTGATTTGTTTAAAAAACAAAAGAATGATAAAAATGATAGTGGCTGGCCAAATTAAACTATTTATTAGCGTGCAATCACAAAATTTGAAACAATTATTTTCATAATATTCATGAACAGTTGTTGTTTTGATTTTACTAATTTCCTTATAATCGTTGCCCAATGAATCTTTCGATCTAACTAGGGTGTCAAATTGAATTATAGTTTCTGTGGTATCCATTTATTAATTTAAATTAATTTTTTTTCTTTTTTTGTTCATTTAGTGAGATTCGCTTTGTCTCTGCTTTAGCTTTTTGAACCTTTTCTTTCATTTTTCTTGATAAGACTTAGCTTCTGCTTTTTTATTTTCATTATTACTCATTGTAATATTATTTGGAGTGTTATTAATAATAGTATAAAAAGAAAACTAATCACGCTATAGTCACTTATTTTCAAATAATCAGCCTTCATATTGTTGGTTTTCTGATTTAATTCAATCACTGCTATAATTTCTGCAATTCGATTATCAAAAAAATCCTCGTTAGTTTGGTCTTCATTTGTTTTTGAAAGATCATCTAAGTAATTGTCAATATTAATTGTTGGAAAATAATTTTGCATTCTAACTAAAAAAAAAGGAAACAAGATTGAGAAAGTGTACACATAAGATAATTGGTATCGAAATTTTCAAAGTTGGAATTGTTTCACTAAAGCCATTTTATTTGGATAAGTTGGTAAATACCAAAGTCGCAAGAACAGTAAATACAGAGAAATATAATTGTGTATTACGAAAAAATGCGTTTTTTCCTCAAGTTCATCATTGAACCTTTCTTTGAAGTATTCATATTGTTCTGTTGTTGTCATCGTTATTTTTTTAGCCTATGTTCCTCAATCATTTTATTCACTTCTGCTTTATACAAATTGATTAAATCGTTCTCGAGTGTTTGGTAATTTCTTGTTGCTTTTAAAACATACGGCAATACTTTTTGAATGTCGGTAATAGAATAGGAAGTGTCAAGAGATTTATAAGATTGGTTTTGATGATAGCCGTCAGAGGCAAGTTCAAACTCTCTAACTTTTCCTTTAAGAAAAACATTGAAAAAGTTGTTAAGCTGTGCTGATTTGTCAATTCTTAGAGGCGTATCAAGCGCATATAAAAAATCAAAAATATCGTCAGCATTTTTCAGAAAGTATGTTTGAATAATAGAACTTATCTTTTGAGACGAAGGTCTTTTGTCCTTGAAAAATTTTTCGAAATTCTCTGTCCATTGTGCTCGTGGTGTCAACTTGTTTGCCTCCACTGCCAAGGTGATTTGATTAAGGATCAAACCAACTGTGATAAGTGCAATTGTGATAGTAAAAATGTTGCCATACTTATTTATATTGTCAAGAAATGATGTCAGCGTTTCAACAGGGCAAATGTTTTTGAAAGCCAACCAAATGCAAATAAAAGACAACATAATAAATGAAATGGTTATCGGAATAAAAAGAACTTTGCCGAAATTCTCAATTAGAGATTTGAGTTTTTTGATTGTTTTAATATTTGGCATTTGCTCCTGGTGTAGTTTGATAAAGCAAAGTCATTTTAAGTTCTGTGTCCTCACTGCCAGAGAAACAAAGCTCAATTGTCGCATTGTCATAATGCGCAAAAAAAGCTGATTGATTAAGCATGTTTTGTTCAGGAACAATAAAGTCGTCCTGAAACTCAAAAATAGGTTGAGTATGATATGATGAAACCAAACTAGCAATCATTATTGGATATTCAAGTGTCTCTCCGCTACTTTTTGCGCATTTTATTTTTAAGAACGGATTTGATTGCATGAGTTTAGAAAACCATTCATCAGGTTTATTTCCGAATAAAGAAGTGATAACAATTTTATTTATTGATATGTATGAATAGGACTTGTCAAACGAAAATTGTTGAGCACGATGGTCCTTGTTAAGGTCAAAAAATTTGTCTGCCTGCATTTTTTTAAATATCTTATTCTAAAGTTAAATGTTTGATGTTATAACGGTAGTCACGGCTTGCAAGTAACTCTCATTTAAATTGCGAATCAAACCCTCTCCAATCCATCCAAAAAGGAAGAAAAAGTAAAGGTTTTGATCTTCAAATCCCCTAAACTTACCCCAAATCCAAATCCGTAATTTTTGCAACATTTCACCAAAACCATACAAATCCCAACCTGTAAATCGCTAAAAGCCTTATGCTGTCTGAATAATCCGACAATTTTCGATTGTTCATATAACCCGAAAAATTAGTATATGTACTAGAAAAAATAGTACTTGTACTAAATGATTATTTTACAAGTCACATTTAGTGATAAGACACACAAAATAGGAGGTGATTTAATTTAGTGTCAAATAGATTGTGTTTTTTTGTAATCAAGACCCCAGAAAACAACAATGTTCTAATAGTCTTTATCTATGGCTAGGTTTACCAAAATTGCTAGTGCTTGGAAAAAAAGGTAGGTTAAAACAAACTACCTTGTATCTCTAGTTTCGGATGAAACGTACCAATTATCATAAACGGATTATGAGAAACATGATGATGAACTTGTGAAGTACCTAAAAAGAAATGAAGATCTTTCGTTTTTGCAAAATCGTCAAAATACTTTTTTCTTACGTCTTCAATGGCTTTTGCTTCGTTTCCTTCATGTTTTGCAAGACAATTCCAATAAAGTTGTCCTGTTTCCCAATCTTCAATCATCATTCGACTTTCTGTTCCCTGATTGTCTTTGAAAATGAACCTGAATTTGTAAGGCAGCTTTTGTACGACCTCAAATTTCCCCTCTTTACTTGTTTCAAAAAGATTGAGTTGATTCAATTTGGATAATTTGTCTTTATCCCACTCTCGGTCAACTAATTCGGCTGTAAAGTCTAAAATCTCAGTTGGTTTAAAAACGGCTAATGAAGTGCGAATGTCTTTATTTTTGGCTTCTGCAATTAACTCTGTGAGATTGTAATAAATTTTACCTAAACAGATTTTTTTTCGTTCTGCCCAATTGTTCGCGGTATCAATATGTCCAACAACTTTAATTTCAGAGTCAATTGTTTTTGGTCTAAAACTATCAGGTCTGAAATCGCTTGTGTTCTTTACCAAATCAATTTCTATCCAGTCGTATTTTTTGTATTGCTCGTTATAAGATTTTTTGCGGAACGGAACCGGGTAAAGCCTTATCCAAGTACCATCCTCTCTAAAACCAGCCGTGCAAACCAATTCATCATACTTAGCGGAAAGTGTCGGATACGTTTTTACAGTAATCAGAACTTTTGTTAAAGCCATTTTTAAATATGTTTTACTTCATAATTAAAATCGGGCAGAGTTTCAATTGCTTCTGCCAAATGCTTACGGTGACATTGACAAATATTAGCTTCAAAGCAGGTTAATGCAATGCGTTTATGTTCCTTTAATAAGTTTAATATAATTGTTTGAGTCGGAATAGTTTTCGTAAGATTACTTTCACGATATACGGCAAACAATTTATCGTAGTCGGATTGAGTATTTAATTCCTGTCTTTGGTTCGATTGTATTCCAACCTCAGGAAAGTGCATATATTGAATTCCTAAATTTTCACAATATCGTTTCAATAGACTTTTGCTGAATCCATATTTCATACTTAACGGATTGTTGCGAACATCAACCAAAATCTTCACATCGTTTCTTAGTAAACGATTTAAATACTCCTCTAACGAAATGCCTTCATAACCAATAGTAAATAAAACTGTTTTATTACTTTTCGGCTTGCTCTTATTTACTTTTTCAAATTCATCAGGAGTTAAAATACTTTCAGCCTTGATACTTTTTATTGCCCAATATGGAAAGTTAATGTAAGTGTGCTTCATCAAAGCATTAGCATTCATTTTTCCGTAAAGCAGTTTGATTTCTTGTAAGTGTATTTTGTCTACTTCTTTTAAGGCTTTTAAATAATCAATGGTTTCACTGCTTTTAAAAAGACTTTCAGTTTCACTAAGCATTCCTTTGTTTACCATTGTTGTCAAATCTGCATTGGCAGAATAGGAATAGCAGCCGAACTTGTAAGGTATAAAGTCATACTCAGCTTTTTGTTGTCTTTGGGTAAAAAGGAATAATAATTTTTGTAAGCGAATTTTGTCTAATTCCCCTTCAAACAATTGTAATAAAGCCAATATGATTTTTCGTCTGTAAAACATTTCGCAAAGTTACCTTTTTTGAATATCAATTCAATTTTTGTTAATTAACTTTTAAAGTGTTCTTTGTTGATTTGAAAAATTGGCTATTTATTTTCTGATGTTTCTTCTTTTTACTTTTTCTATTTGCTTTATAACTTGTGTTCCAGCTTAATACCATACTTTATTTGTTTGTTTGCGAAGATAATTATTATAATTCCCAATATCATTAATTGTTGGGTGCGGAAAAATTGTTTGCACAGCGTTGGGTTGTGAGTCGGACAAAACAAAATGTATAAATGTAATAGAGTTAAAAATGTTGAGTTAATAACTGTCAGCCACTATTTGATCAATACAATGTATGGAGTTGTTTTATTCATCACTGTCTTCAGGATTTATGGCATATAGTCGATCATAATGTTGAACTTCTTTTGGATTAGGTGTTGGTAAATTATTTCTAATTCCTTCAGGAAGTCCTTGAATAAATGTTTGTTGTAAGTTAACATCTAGTAATTGTATTAAGTCTGTCACCTCTTGATAAAGCTTATTTAATTCAATTTGAGTCTGATTGTTACCTAAATTATTCAAATTCGCTTGTAAAAATTCTATTCTTTTTAAAACAGTATTAAGCCTACCAATAATACCTGTCCTTCTTTCTGTCCTAATTACGTTATTATCAATTAAGTTACTTTCTTGTCTTGCGTTATTAATAACTTGTTCTGAAAGCAATTTTACATCGTTATAAATTGTATTGATGCTTTCTTTTAAGTCTGCATAAAAAATCATTCCGTTTAAAAAGGCAAAAAATGCAACTTTAGCTTTTGTTGAACCTTTGTCGAAATCAATGCAGAAAATAAGAGTTTCGTTGTATTTAAACTTTTTGATACTTTGAGTAACAGCTTTTCGGAATATTATTTCTAATTCACGATTTATATCTTCGTTAAACTCTATATCCAGTTTAATGTAAGTCTCTGCTATTTTTAATCTTTTTTTCTCCATTCCGATTTTATCTAAGGTGTCGCTTAAAAATTACTTCTGAAGGTTTGATACTAGGCTTATAATCTATTCAATACAAAAGTTACTTTACAATCAACTTCTCGACTTCCAGAAGGTCTGAATCATTTCTTAATGAAACAAAATACGCTCCAGAAGCCATTTTCAAGGGGATAATATAGGTAGTATTAGGCAATTGTATTTTTCCTTGAAAGACAGTTTGTCCGTGAGTATTAACTATTTCAACAGTCACATTTTCTTGAGTAATATTCCCAACATAAAAAGCGATTGATTCACCACTTGAAATTGGATTTGGAAAAAGTGTAAGTAAAGTTCCATCCCCTGTGAAACCATTTGAAATTCCAGAAACTTGAATTGTTTTTGAAATAGTGTCATTTATTCCATTACATCCATACGCAATCAATTGAACTGTATAATTCCCATTATTCAAGTAGTTATGTTTGACCGAATCTATATACTCTGTAGTGCTCAACGTGTCTCCATCACCAAAAATCCATTGGTAAGAACCGGCCTGAATACTAGAATTTACAAACTGAACGTCTCCATAGTTGGTTGAATAGGCAAATTCTGCAATAGGATCCCCAAGAAATCCAAGGCAATTTGTTTTTAGAACATAACCAAATTGACCGGGTGCATTTGTCAATAATGAATCCAAAATTTGGACTTCTCCTAACATAATGTACCCACCATCAGGTGTTAATTCTAAGTCGTAAATACCATATTCCGGATCATTGAAGTCATCTGTAGGGTAGTAAATATAATCTCTGTTCCATTTATTGACTCCATTCAAATTATATTGACTCAAGCGCAATCGTTCTTTGTAGGCCATATTTTCTTCGATTTCTTCGATATAATTAAATGCGCCAACGAAAAGGGAATCTTCTACAATTCGAACTTCAGTCATTTGCCCAATAATTAATGAATAATCCGTGCCATAAAATTCCCGTAAAGACTTTTTCCAAACCAAGTTATAATTATTGTCAAAGCACGCAATTACAGGTCTTGTTCTAAAATAATCCGAATTAGGAGGTACTCCTCCTAATTCGGATTCATAGTAAGAATATAAAAGGCCTCCATCCTCTAATAGAGTACCAGCAAATGCACCTGGACTATATTGCCCATCATGAAAAGTTTTGTGTTCAATTTCATTTCCATTTTCATCTAGTTTAATAAAATGGGATTTTGTCCAATTTAAATCCAATTGTGAAGATCCATACGACATTTTTTCATCAATGATTATTAAAATTTCGTTGTTAGGGAGTTTAATAAAATTAAGTAAGCCCCAAAATGGCTTATAAAGACCTACAGGTGAATAGTGAAATTTCTTATCCCACAGAATGGTCCCGTCATATTTTAATTTTATTAAAATGACTCCTGCCGATCCACTGTAACCGTTGTTGTCGTCGGTGGTATGATCATAATATTGAAAGGCTAATAGATATGAACTATCTCCATTATTTATTATTATTCTTGTTGGGTCAGTATTAAAAGATAAACTATCATTGATCCAATAATCAATTAAAGAAAAATCATTTACGATAACCCCTTGAGGTGTAGTCTCTTTAATGCGAGGATATGTACCAATGATCGAAGCGTTTACGTATGCTGTTACGAAATTCCCTCTAAAGTTGGTGTCCATATCAGCCTGACTAAACATCACACGCTGATGGCTCGTAACATCCTGATCTAATAGTAAAACATGTTCAATTCCAGTTAAATCAATTTTACCGAAATTAAAAAATGCTCTGTTGCCCCCACCTGTTGTAGCAGTATAATAAAAACAAGAATCCGTAACAAATACATCGTTAAATATTGCAAAGGTGTCCTGAAACGTATATACCTTTTGAAAATTTTGTTGCGCCTCCACTTTAGAATAAATCAAACTACAAAAAATCAATATATATTGCGCAATCTTCATATGACAATTTCCTATTATTAACCACTAAATTAACTAATTATATCCCATTAACCTATTTACCGAAATACTTGTAATTGTAGATTATTGTTTTAAATTCATTTTGTTGGGGGCAATTATCTCGAATAGAAAAAGCACCCTGAATTTAGGGTGCTTTATTTTTATTTAATTGTGGATTTATTTTATTAATAATCTAGTTACAAATACAGAACCATCTGAACAATTAGTTTTCAATGTATAAATACCCGTAGAAGTATTTTCCATTTTTAATTTTAAATATTCCCCATTATCTTCAATTGTCTCAAATAAGATTTCCTTTCCATGAATATCTATTATCTGTAGATTTTGAATCGTGCAATTTTCAGGCATTACCAATTTAAATTCACCATTATTTGGGTTAGGAATTACTTTTAAAGTTTGATTAATAGTGTAGGCAGATTCTTCGGAAGATTCATTTGTGGCTTGTGCCGATTTAGCATTGTTAGGAGTGGCATAAACAACCTCAATATCTTCACATAATCCAACATGAAAACATAACAAATTTCGTGCTTGAACAGCAGATTTACCTGAAAAATTATTAGCGATGTATTCTAATTGTTCAATTTGAGTAGAATCCAAACTCTCAATAATTCCATCTTCATTTACAAAAGTGAGTACATATTTTTTAAATGTACTATAGTCCGACATTTCCTGTTTGATTTCATCCATCATGAATTCATTTATATGCACATCGATATAATCCAGTTTTTCATTGCATTGTATGATTTCACCTTTACCAAGATGCATATCGGCCATTTGAGATTTACAAATAATGTCTTCCCTTTGGGTTATCCAATTATTGTAAGCTTGCCAATCTATTTCAACAGTATCGCTCAATTCATTTTGAATCAACAAATCCAGAATAACCGTTTTACGTGTATTCAAATCGGTTAAAAAATCTATTTTTTCACCACGTTGGGTTGTCGTAATTAGCTTTTGCTCATTTATTTGATTAATCAAACCAAATGGCAGAGGAACATTTTTGGAAATTAAATAATCAATAAATGTTTTTGTTTGAGCCACTTCGATATTCGCCAAAATTAAATCTTTGTACCACGCATGAGGGTATATTCCAGGAGTCTTATCACCTACTTCTTTGAGTAAAAGTTCTGATAAATAGGGGCTATTTGCTGAAAGCTCAGATCGTACAAATTGTTTATTATACGGAGTTAAATTGGCAACTAATTCATGTAAATATGGAGAATCTCCCGTTTGTAGCAAATTATCCAATTCGATTGCCTTTTCTAACTGTTGAGTTCCAATTGACTGCAGTTCTGCAATTAATTCGGATTTAACTGTTGGACTTAATATACTTTTTTGTTGTATAACAATAGTATTTGAGAATGTTGAAAGACAACCATTGTTTTGAAATGAAAGTTGTGTTCCAACTCCTCCAATAACGGAAGGGATTTGATTATTCCCACTTCCAACGAAATAAATTATATTATCGAAATCATCACTTTTAATGTTAGCTTTTCCTTGAAGAGGATTTAGATTTGAAGATAATGTATTTCCTGCAGATTCCGCCGAAGAACCTTGCTTCAACCGTATTCCTTGCCCATTTCCGTTTGCATTAGGAAATGTAAAAACATATTCGTCAAAATTTTGATTGTTCAAATGATCATTACAGAGAAATTGTAACCCGGATGGAGCATTTGTTCCTCCCATATCGTTGGTGTTTTGGCCATTTGAATAATTACCTGTCATTACATTGGTGTAATCGTTGCGGTAAATTCGGTTTTGTGAAACACCAGAATTATAAACTAAAGTACCTTCTATTGGTGCACTTGGTATTTGACTATTAAATTTATTCCCTTCTGCCTTATATCCCGTACATTTATCGAATACTAATTCATGCATGACAGTGATGTCAGTCGGGTGAGTTAATGTAAAATCAAATTTATTTCTTGTAATGAGCGCATTGTCCACTGAACTTAATCGAACTCCATAAATCATATCTTCAAATTTGCAATGATCTACAGTTACTGTGAATTGTGAATTTGAATTCATGGCGTAAACACCGTGTTGTAAATTTTTAAATTTACAAACATCATAATTTGTTTCGCTGTAATCATGATGGACTGGTGTATTTAACCCTCCTATATTTCTTCCGACCACCTTGTAACCAGCATCAATAGTGTAAATTCCGTTCGGTCTTTGATGAGGATTTACAATTGTAGTTCTATTGTCAATAAAATCACATCCACCAATGACCACACCATTTACATGATTCATTGTTATTGCTGGAGCAACGCCATTTATATTGAGGAAATTATCATCCCAAGTAAATTCACAATTCGTAATTCTTCCTTTATTTGGGTACTCATTTCCAGATACTGGAGAGTAGGAGTGATAAGGATAATATGCAATTGATCTCCAGTTATTTTTAAAATAACTATTGGATGCATCTATAATTCCACCAGTTTTTGACCAATCATTGTATTTCCATACTTGTATAGCTTCTCTTGCATATTCAATTGTCGCACCATTTTTCAAAATTACTGTTCCTTGATTTGCAGCAGTTTGTGTTAGATTCGAATTTCCCCAAACCTCAATTCCTTGCCAATAATCACCGCAAAAACTGGTCAAAATACCTCCATCTAGTATTAATCGAGCTTTTGGTTCAATTATTATTTTTTTACCAGTATATACTTTAACTGTGCTATTAATTGTTAATGTTGCCCCTGCCTTGATGATTAAGTTGTCAGTCAAGACTTTATTTGTATTCCAAATGGTGTTTACAGTTATTAAGTCAGAAAAATCAGAAGAAACTCCCAAATTAACTTCAGTTTTCCACATTCCTCTTCCATATGTTGAAACATACAAGGTATTATTACAATAATCGTATTTGATGCCTGTAATTTCAACTTTTGGTAGATTTTTTGAAAAACACTCCCATTGACTCATTGTATTTGTCCTGTAATATACACCAACACTTGTGGCACAAAACATTAAACCGTTTGTACTCTCAATTGTTAATAATCTTTCTATTGGCAAAGCAGGTAGCCCTTCTGAAAAATCTGTAAAGGTTAATCCTCCGTCGTTTGATTTTATTACCCTAAATCTCTGATCAGTGATTGAATTGTTATAAACATGTGTTCCCCCTATGCCACAATAAACAATATTACCATCGTACGGATCTACTGCTAAAGCCCTTATTACATTCCAAGTTAATTGTTGACTAAGATTATATGTCCCTTGAGATAATGTAACTGTTGAATTTGTTAAACTCTCCCATGTTAAACCGTCATCAAGGGATCTATAAAACTTATTTACATTATCTCCTGGTACATTGTCTGCAGCGTAAATGTAATTTGGATTTCTTTCGCAAATAGCAACTGGGCCAATTCCTTTTGACATTAGTATATTTGATTCTTCTGAAATATTTTCTCCACGATTCATAGCGACTTTTCCATAAGGCTCTGAAGAAATCGCATTAAGCCCTCTTGCAAATCGATCAGGAAAGTGTCTATAAGTTATAAAATAACCTCCTAAATAACATTCTCCAGGTGTACCTAAAATACCATTTACAATTGGATGGTTTAACTCATCTTTATCTTGTATAAAGGTATAAGCATTTTCACCAACTATTCCATTTGGATACAATTGTTGTATAAGTGCTGCTGAACCTTCCCATAGAAAATCATCTGAATATGTCATATCCGCGTTCCTATATTTCATCGCATGATCTTGGAATGCATATGCGATTCTTCCAGTGGGCTCATGAATATCAAAAGCATGAAGAAGATTTATAGAAATATTTCCATTTATTGATGATATTTTAGGATTCGAAGCTAAACCATCAAAAACTATAGCGGCTCCCCCATCATTTCCAAAAGATATTCTATCCACACCACTAATATTTAATATATGTGAACATCTATAATCATTATGGTGTCCTGGGTTTGTTGCTGCATTTACAATTTGAACTGCTGTACCATTTATTTCATTGTACCTTCTCATATAACCAATTTGTCCCCAATAAAATGCATTAGGATTATTGGGCGAGGCTATTAACTCATTTTTCCAAAAAGTACCTATTTCTACTGGAAAATTCAACAATGAAAAAGAATTTCCCATGTCCATGGTTTTGAAGGTTCTTTTATTTGTCGTAGATTTTACTTGTAGATAAAATCGATTACCAATTTTATTTGAAAAATCAACAAAAGTAACCGTTTCCCCAGATGCAAAATTGTCATTTAAAGCAGAAGACCATTGATTACTTAAACCTGTAGCTGAAACTGTAAAATCACCTCTAAACAAATAGCTTTCTAAACCATATAAATATCTAGTTGTTACAAAAAATTTGTTCTCGAGAACAATTATTTTGAATAATAACCTGAATTGTGAATTAAAACTTGGTGGCCATCCTAGGCTTTGCCAAGACAAACCATAATCTTGGCTATACATTACGTTTT
>VGFL01000057.1 GCA_016868915.1 Bacteroidota bacterium
CTTTAAGAATGCTGCCGCACCTGAAACCATCGGGGCCGCCATAGAAGTACCTTGAAGATTCTTATATTGATTATCAGGTACGGTACTGTATATCTCTTGCCCAGGAGCAAAAATATCAACAGATGAAATTCCGAAGTTTGAAAACTCAGCCTTCAATACTTTGATATCATTTGTTGACGCACCAATCGTTAAAAAGTTCTTCAATTCAACCGTTTGAAAGCTGTATTTTGCTGCTGGGAAGTTTGGTTCTATATCAATGTTTTTATTATCATTTCCAGCGGCGTGAACCAAAAGAACACCTTTAGAATCAGCATACTGAATTGCATCACACACCCACTCTGAATTAGGCGAATAAGCTTTTCCAAATGACATATTAACAACTTGAGCTCCATTATCTACTGCATACCGTATAGCCAATGCAACATCCTTGTCGTGCTCATCACCATTAGGTACCGCCCTAATTGACATGATTTTTACATCACTTGCAACTCCGTCTCCACCTTTTCCATTTCCGCGAACAGCACCTATAATCCCAGCAACGTGAGTTCCGTGCAAAGCATCTGGACCTTCATAATTATTATTCCCATATTTTCTATCGTTAATATCATTTGGGTTATCACCGATTAATGAACGATCGTCATAATCAGGGTTTAGATTGTATTTAAGGTTATCGTCATAATACTTTTTATATTCTGGAGTTAAATCTATAATTGCTTTGTATTGCTCATATTCAGCTTGCATGTTGCGATACTGTTCTCCTACTTCCTCAGCCACCTTCAAGTATAACGCATATTCTTCATCTTGCTCTATTAAGGTAGCATCAACACCTTCATACTTATCTCTTAATTCGGCAAAAATTCTGGTTTTTTCTAGTCTTGTTGCATCGATATTCTCACCTTTTTCATTCCCTAAAAAGTTCCACCCGTGAATATCATCGATGTACCCATTTCCATCATCGTCTTTTCCATTTCCGGCAATTTCTTTTGGATTTACCCAAATTTTTCCTTGAAGATCTTCGTGCTCAATATCAATTCCAGAATCTATTACTGCAACCGTAACAGTAGTTGATTTTTTCTTTTTTACTAGTTTGTAAGCTGCTTCCGTGTACATTCCTGTTCCTTCACCATTGTACCAATTAATTGTGTTTTGAGCAATTACAGAAAATGAAAAATACATAAGTATTATAGAACTTATGAGATATTTATTTATAAACATAATTTTTTTTTACAAAATTAAGTTTAATTCAAACAACTTTCACTATGAAATAAAAAAATGTTATAAATAGAATGGCAAAAATGTTTATAATAAACCCAATCCTTGCCATTTCATGAATTTTAATTAAACCTGAAGAAAATACAATTGCATTTGGCGGCGTTCCAACAGGTAACATAAACGCACAACTCGCAGCCAACGTGACTGGAATACTCAAATATTCAGGAGGTAATCCCAAAGTGTTTGAAAAATTACCTACTAAAGGGACCATGATTGTCACTAAAGCCAGATTAGACATGATTTCAGTCACAAATATTCCGATGAATACAACGATAAATAAAATCGAGAGGATTGAAAAACCTGAATAATTCGCCAGCACTTGATTAATCGCTTGCATAACCCCATTGTTTTCAAAAATTGTTGCTAAAGCCAATCCACCTCCAAAAAGTAGTAGAATTCCCCACGGCAATTTTTCGGTGTCGTTCCACTCTAAAAGAGGTTTCTTCTCATGTTGCGAGGGAAGCAAAAATAAGACGATCGCCCCAAGTAAAGCAATTCCTTCATCACCATATTTGAATCCACTATATTCTGTAATTGGAACTCTAAAAATCCAACCCAAGATAACAATTCCAAAAACCCCCAAAACTTTTATCTGATCCCTATTCCAGACCTCTCTTTTGATTTCGAAATGGTGCTTTTCTTTTCGCTCCTTACCAAGCAGAACTAGAAAAAATATATACATAAAAATGGCGATTCCCAAACTTATCGGAAAACCAATTTTAAACCAATCCCAAAATGAAATAGCCGTTTGAAAATTTTTATCTAATAATGCTGCCATTTGCGTATTTGGAGGTGATCCAACCAACGTGGCCATCCCACCAATACTTGAACTATAGGCTATTGTCAAAACTAATAAAAGAGGAAATTTCTGTTTTTGCTCTCTTCTTGGCAGTGCGTGAATGACAGCTATGGCCATTGGAAGCATAATAAGAGCTGTTGCTGTATTCGAAATCCACATGCTTAATAAAAATGTACTCACTGTAAAACCGAGTAAAATTCGTTCAACACTATTTCCTAAAATTTGGATTATTGTTCGTGCGATTTGTTCATGAACTTTCCATTTTTCCAATGCTAACGCGAGAATAAATCCACCAAAAAACAGAAATATATTACTATTTCCATATGATGAAGCAAGATCAAACGGACTTATTAATTTTAATGGAATTGCAAAAATTAGTGGAAAAAGTGCCGTTACATAAATCGGGATTAATTCAAATACCCAACAAATAATCATTAAAACTCCAAGTGCCGAAGCATTCCAAAATAGGTTGGTATTTGCCGTTAGTAGAATTGATACAAAGAAACTTAGCAATAATGCAAAAAATAAATAGTTTTTCCAGTTAAAAGCGAGAGCTTGTTTCATCATTGAATTTGATTTTAAATATACCGCTATTTTAAAAAACACCTTCTTTTTGTCGTATTTTTGCCACATGAAACGCGTCGTTGTTGGTCTTTCAGGGGGTGTTGATTCGAGTGTTGCGGCATACTTACTTCAAAAAGAAGGGTATGAGGTAATTGGTATATTTATGCGCAATTGGCACGATGAATCCGTTACCCTAACTGATGATTGTCCCTGGATAGATGATGCCAACGACGCGCTTTTGGTCGCACAACACCTGGGTATACCCTTTCAAGTAATTGATTTGAGCGTGGAATACAAGGAACGCATTGTAGATTATATGTTCCATGAATACAAGATAGGGCGAACTCCTAATCCAGATGTGCTTTGTAACCGAGAAATTAAGTTTGATGTTTTTTTAAATGCAGCATTGCAATTGGGCGCTGATTATGTCGCTACCGGGCATTATTGCCGTAAAAGAATTAATACGGATGGAAGCTCATCTCTTCTTTCAGGATTAGATAAAAACAAAGACCAATCCTATTTTTTATGTCAAGTTTCACAAAATCAATTGGCCAAAGCTCTATTTCCTATTGGCGATATAGAAAAATCTGAAGTGCGAAGAATTGCCACTGAACAAGGATTATTAACTGCCGAAAAAAAGGATTCACAGGGGCTCTGCTTTGTTGGAAAAATAAGTTTGCCGGATTTCTTGCAGCAACAATTAAAGTCGAAAAATGGTAAAGTCATAGAAATTCCAGCTGATTTACCTCAATTAACGGAATACCATTCCCTTGATAGAAAAACTGAAAATATTGAAAAATTAGTTGAGCCATTCGTTTTTAATTCTAATCAAGGAAAAATGGTGGCAACTCACCAAGGTGCCCATTTCTTCACAGTCGGACAACGTAAAGGATTGCAAATTGGTGGTAGACCCCTACCTTCTTTTGCCATTCAAATTGATACTGAAAATAATCTTGTTTATTCTTGTCAAGGCGATGACCATCCAGCACTAAATCGTTGGGCATTGAAGATCGAATTAAATGCAATTAATTGGATTCAATTTCCAGACTGGGCTCAAAAGCAAGAATTTGAAGTGGAAATAGACGCAAGAATCAGATATCGCCAACCTCTGCAAAAAGCAAAATTGATTAAAAAGAACTTTCAGTTTTATATGTTATTCAATAAGCTACAACGCGGTATAACTCCCGGACAATTTGCCGCCTGGTACATAGGTGAAGAACTGATTGGTTCTGGAGTAATTGAATCGTAATTAACAGAGATTTAATTATTTCAAATTCAGAACATTTTTTGCTTACGAATGTTTTTGAGTAATGAATAAATTTATTTGGATTTCGCTTTCGCTTATTATATTAGTAGGAATCACTTTTATTGTCGTGTCATTTACATCTAAAGATATAGAATCTCCCGAATACAAAGTTCTCAAAACCATTGACGATGTGGAGCTACGTTTGTACCCAAAAATGATTGTTGCAAAAACTTCGTTAACAGATAAATCTTTCGAAAATCAGGGGAGTAACGGATTTAGAACAATTGCGAATTACATTTTTGGAGGGAATGAAAAAAATCAAAAAATTGCTATGACTGCACCGGTGGTTATGGAAATGAGCGATTCTGCAACTATGTACTTTGTGATGCCTAAACAATATAAAAAAGAGGAATTACCCAATCCATCTTCCAAAAACGTGAGAATTGTTGAGGAAGAGCCTAAAACCTTAGCTGTAGTTTCTTACGGTGGCTACTCGTCTGATAAAAAAATCGAAAAGCATCAGAAAGAACTAATGAAAGTTTTAGTCAAAAACCAAATTAAAACCAAAGGGTCATTTATGTACATGGGATACAATGCTCCGTGGGATGTAATCAATCGAAGAAATGAAGTGGCAATCGAGATTGTTCTTGATTAAACATGCATCGCTCTTGCCTCTGTGGCGTCCATAGCCGCTTCTTTCATTGCCTCTGAATAGGTTGGGTGTGGATGACAAATGCGAACTAAATCTTCAGCCGAAGCTCTAAATTCCATCGCAGTAACCGCTTCCATAATCAAATCAGCTGCTCTAGGCGCAATCATATGAACTCCCAAAATTTCATCTGAATTTTTATCTGCAATAATTTTAATCAACCCCGATGTGTCCATGCTCGCTCTTGCCCTGCCTAAGGCTTTAATTGGAAAAGATCCAATTTTAATTTCTCTTCCTTCCGAAACTAATTCTTCCTCTGTTTTACCCACATTAGCAATTTCTGGCCATGTGTATACCACCCCAGGGATCAAGTTATAATTTATATGTGGTTTTTGTCCGGCGATTGTTTCAGCCACGAAAACACCCTCCTCCTCCGCTTTGTGGGCCAACATTGCTCCACGAATCACATCGCCAATCGCATAAATGTTTGGAATCGAAGTCTGTAGGTAATCATTTACTTCAACTTGTCCGCGTTGATTTAAAGTTAGACCAATGTTTTCAACATTTAATCCAGCCGTATATGCTTTTCTTCCCACTGCAACTAAACAGTAGTCTCCTTCAATTTCTACTTTTTCATTTTTCTTGTTGAGGGCTGTTATAATAATCGATTTACCCTTATTTATAACGCTTTGAACCTTATGTTCCATGTGGAATTTGAATCCGTCTTTTTTTAAAATTTTAGTGAATTCTTTCGAAATTGTTCCATCCATGGTTGGAAGCACGGAAGGAGCGAATTCAACAACCTCTACTTCCGAACCAAGTCGTTTAAATATGGAACCCATTTCTAAGCCGATTACCCCAGCTCCGATTACTACTATTTTTTTTGGAATTTCAGTCAAGTTCAGTGCTTCTGTTGAGGTGATAATTCGTTTTTTATCAGGTTCCATTCCAGCAAAAAAATTAGGTTTTGATCCCGTCGCAATTACGATGTTCTTGCCACTAATCTCAGAGGATCCATTTTTTCCATTAATTATAATTATGTTTTTGTTTTTGAATGAACCCACTCCATGATGAACCTCAATTTTATTTTTATCCATTAAAAATTTTACACCAGCACATGTTTGAGAAACAACATCGTCCTTACGTTTAATCATTTGGGTAATATTTGCCTTTACGCTTTGAAATTCAATCCCATGATCTGAAAATGTATGAGTTGCATTGTGGAAATGCTCCGATGAGTCAAGCAATGATTTGGACGGAATACAACCAACATTCAGACAAGTACCACCTAGTGTGTTATACTTTTCAATAATTGCCACCGATAATCCAAGTTGTGCGCATCTAATTGCACAAACGTACCCTCCAGGACCAGAACCAACAATAACCACATCATAGTTTTTCATTCGCAAAATTTTGGAAACAAAAATACGACATAGCACGAATTAACACAAAATAATTTATTTATTATTTTAGTTTATAGAGCTTGCAAGTAAATTTAAGTGGAATAAAGAATTTGCTATTTCTTTCTCTGATACAATCTGATCAAATATGCAAGAACCAATTCCTGAAAGTAAAGAGCATTTAATATTATCGGATGAATTTTTTTTATCGTTGTGAATTACTTGAATGATTTCGGTTATTTCCTCTGCTGATATGGCAATAAAATAAAATGATCTACGTATACAACTTTCAATATCCAAGTATTCTCGTTTACTTAGAAATCCTTTTTGCATAGAAATAAACGACTCTGCACAGATTCCAAGAGCAACGCAATGTCCGTGAGCAAGATTTTTTTTACCTAAATAATACCCCTCTAAGCCGTGGCCAATAGTATGTCCAAAATTTAAAATTTTTCTTACGCCACCTTCATTTGGATCTTGATCGATTATGTCAACCTTAATTTTGATTGATTTGATTAAAATACTTTTTAAGAGGAGATCTTGATCGTTATTGATAATTTTAATTTCTTCCCACAGACTCTTATCTCTGATTAGTGAGTGCTTTAACATTTCAGCGTACCCAAAAATTATTTCGTCTGCAGGGACAGTCTCAAGAAATACAGGATCTATAAAAATTCCTTTTGGGTGATTTATTAAACCAAGTTGATTTTTAAAACAACCAAAATTTACTCCTGTTTTCCCACCAATTGATGCATCTATCATTCCAAGGAGGCTTGTTGGTACATGTATGTAATCCAATCCTCTTTTAAAAACGGAGGCTATAAAGCCCCCCATGTCCGTAACAAGACCACCCCCCAAGTTAATAATCAGGTCCTGACGAGAAAAATTATATTCTGTTAATACTTCCCATATTTGGGAACAAACTTCCATGACTTTGTTTTCTTCACCTGCCGGTATCATGATGATTTTCGCTGTTTCAAATTTTGGATGAACAGTTAAAAAATGGTCCAAGCAGTAATCGTGTGTATTTTCATCAACGATAATTCCAATTTTGCCTGACCTATCACGACCCTCTATTAGCATAGCTAACGAAGACGCATGAATGTTTCCAAATTCAATTAATGAGAATTTTGATTTTATCTTCACAATATTTTTCATAAAAACTTTTGGAAAATCTATTGTTAAATTAACCAGTTTTTGAACAAATTTAATTTTGAACCTTTATAACACAATATATTATGCTTTGTTTTTTTCAAATTTTTTTTGGAACAATCAATAAAAATTATGTACTTTAGTCCCTTTAAAATGTTATTTTACGGTTTATTACAAGTATAAATTTTTAGAAAATTTGATCTATGCGACTGATTACGAGTATTTTAGGCCTCTTTTTATTATTGTACAATGTAAATATACTTGCACAGCAGGATAAGTTGTTGACTCATTTTATGTTTGATAAAATGAGCGTTAATCCTGGCGCAACTGGTTTGAATGACGGGATCTCTGTCACCTCACTTTATCGAAACCAATGGGATAAAATAAATGGTGCTCCAAACTCAGCAATTTTGAATGTAGAAGCAAATTTAAATAGATATTTTCCAGGAGGGTTAGGTATTTCATTTTATCATGATGCTATTGGCTTTGCTAGGCAAAATAATGCGCTCCTCAATTATTCTTTCCCTATTGAGTTTGGTAATGCAGGAACTTTAGGGTTGGGTATTGGAGTTGGAATAATGAACTATGGAATGAATCCTGATTGGGTACCCCCAACAACTTTAAATGATCCAAGCTTACCCAATGAATTTACTTCTACAAACCTTGATTTAAACTTTGGTGCATATTTCAAGGGAACTAACTTTTACGCAGGTATATCTTCTACTCACTTGTCCGAAACGTTATTGGAGAATAGCGTTTCCAATAGCGGTGGTTTAATGCAAAGTTACCAAACTGCAAGGCACTATTACCTGATGGGGGGCTACACACTATCAAATATTGCAGGCGGAGATATTGAAACTAACTTATTAGTTAGAACAGACCTTGTTAAGATGTCAATGGACGTCAATGCGCGTTACATTTATGATAAAAAATACATAGGAGGTTTGACTTACAGAACCTCTGATGCAGTTGCGATTATGTTAGGTTATGTCCCATTAGATTATCTTACTGTCGGATACTCCTATGATATTACAATAAATAAGCTAGCAAGTATTTCACGAGGTTCTCATGAAATAATGGTTAAATATACATATTTATTACCTTTGCCGAGAATAGAAAAATCTAGACATCCGCGATGGTTGTAAGAAGTTTTTGAAAAATGTAACCATTTACAATGTTAATTCGTTATACTAGACCTTCTTTAATAAGTGGTTCGTAAAATATGGTTAATGGTTAGTTGAAAAATTGATAAAATGAAAAAATTATTTTTATTATTTTTAGTAAGTGCATTGGTTTATTCATGTAATAATCCTAGGTCTTATGAATTAACGGGGGCTAAAGGGCGAAAACCATTTTATCCCGAAATACCAACAGGTATGGTTTATGTGCCTTCAGGAAGCTTTACTATGGGGCTCCATGAACAAGATATGTTTAATGCCGATGATGCTCGCCCTAAAGTGGTGACCATTTCTCCTTTCTACATGGATCAAACCGAAATCTCAAATAATGAGTATCGCCAGTTCGTTGAGTGGGTTAGAGATTCAATTGCCTTAGAAAAATTAGTAGATCGAGGTTTGAGAGATCAAATGGATGAGTATATTAATTTTGATCAAGAAATTTTATTTAGTGTCAAAGGTGAAGGTGATGAACTTAAATTGGCAAACTATTATTACGATAATAAATCTTTAGATTTTAGTAAAATCAGCGCTGACGGAACAACAGAAGACGAAACTGTTGATATACTTCCCGAAGATATGCAAAGAGATGCCCGCGAAATTTATAATATTTTGTTTGCAGATTTTAACCGAGAATCAACTTATCCTCTTACATCAAGAGAAATTAAAAATGATTGGTTAAACTTGAATTGGAATTCAAAATCAAGCTTTAACATGTGGGAAAATCCCCAGCTAATGCCTCTGTTGTCAGATATGTATTATTCCGCGAAAGAACGTTTTTACAAACGTCGCGAAATAGATATTAGACAATTAGTTTTCGAATATTATTGGATTGATTATAAAGAAGCAGCCAAAAAAGGTGAAATAGCCTATTATGACGCTCCCGGGTCATACAATTTCTCAGAAAAACCTCAAGACGCATCAAATAGACTGGATGACAGAGATGGTGCATTGCTTTATCAGAAGCTAGGAGATGAAAACAATCCAACTAAGTACAATCAGCCAAATAACAGGCAACCAATTGACAAGGTAAATAGTGATGGTACGTTTACCCAATTAAATAATAATACCCGTCGAACAAACCCGGAGGAGGAACAGGAAAACGATGAAACGAGAATAGGGGAGGATGGCGGTGACAGCGGATCAAGTGTAGATAGGGATGGGTTTATTTCTGGAAAAGACCTTGATATGGGTTACATGAACCGGAAAATGGAATGGAATGCCTACCGTGGTCATTCAGACAGAAGTAGATTTATAATTCACGAAAAAATTCCGGTATATCCAGATACTCTTTGTTGGGTAAATGATCGAACTTATTCTCGTGGAGAAGATATGGCTAACTATTTTTGGCATCCTGCCTATGACAACTATCCAGTTGTTGGAGTAACATGGAAGCAGGCAAAGGCCTTTTCTGTCTGGAGGACTCAATTATTAAATAATTATTTGGTAGATGGAGGGGATGTATATGTAAATGATTTTCGTTTGCCATCTGAGGCTGAATGGGAAAGAGCTGCTCGTGGAGATTTACCTTTAGGGTTTTATCCATGGGGAGGTCCATACATCAGAAATGTTGGGGGTTGTTTTCTTGGTAACTTTAAACCAATGCGCGGAAGGTATTTTGAAGATGGAGGAATTTATACAGTCAAGGTTTATTCATATAATCCGAACAATTTCGGGCTGTATTGTATGGCTGGAAACGTTTCTGAATGGTGCGAGTCAGCTTACGACGAATCAAGCTACGAATTTATGGATGATATAAATCCGGAATTTACTTACAGTGCTAAGAAGTGGGAACCGGAGGTAATGAAGCGTAAGGTTATACGTGGCGGTTCTTGGAAAGATATTGGGCACTATCTTAACGTTGGTGCAAGGTCATATGAATATCAAGATACTGCTAAATCATATATTGGCTTCAGAAACGTAATGACGCATTTAGGTCGAGGAGGTAAAGATATCACCAAGGAAGGAGGAGAAGAAATCCAGAGCGATATCAATCTTCGTTAATTAAATTGTAACCAAATAAAAATCAAATAGTTAATTGTTAAATCTAAATTAAATTTTAAATTATGAGTTCAGGTAAAGGAGGTTTTTTCGCTAGCAAACAATGGAAAAACATTATGAAGTATGTATATGGCCTTGGTGCTTCCATAGTTATTGTCGGGGCCTTATTTAAAATTATGCACTGGCCCGGTTCAGGAATTTTACTTACGGTTGGTTTATTGACTGAAGCAGGTATTTTTGCTCTATCAGTTTTAGAACCTATCCATGAAGATCCGCATTGGGAGCTAGTATATCCAGAGTTGGCAATGGCAGAAGATTCAAATGATTCAGGTCAAAGTAGAGTATCTCGTGGAAAGATTACTGATGAGTTAGATAAAATGTTAGAAGAGGCAAAAATAGATAAGGCCCTCTTGGAGCGGTTAGGTGATGGAATGAGAACTTTGGGAGATAACGCAGCTCAATTGAAAGGAGTATCTTCAGCCGCTGCTGCAACAGATGGCTATGTTACTTCTCTTCAGGCAGCTTCTGAGAAAGTATCGGCGCTATCTGATGCTTATGAGAGAGCATCTATTTCTATCGCGGGATTAACATCGAATACTGCTGAGGGCGAGTCATTTGGGGAGCAAATGCAAAAAGTTTCAAAAAACTTAGCTGCATTAAACAATGTATATGAACTCCAACTTAAAGGTTCAACATCCCACTTAGAGGCATCTGAGAAATTTCATGCTCAAGTTATTGAAATGATGGCAAATTTATCAGCTTCGGCAGAAGATACTCGACTGTATAAAGAAAATATGGCTTTGTTATCTCAAAACTTGACTGATCTTAATAATGTTTATGGAAATATGTTAAGAGCCATGAGAGCTTAATTAAATGAAGTAAAACAAAGTTTAACCAAATTAAATTAAAAGAAAATGGCAGGTGGTAAGGAAACCCCAAGACAGAAAATGATCGGGATGATGTACTTGGTACTTACAGCGCTCTTGGCGTTGAATGTATCTAAATCTATCTTAGATGCCTTCGTGGCGATCGAAGAGAACACGCAGAAATCTGCAATTGTACAGCTGGACCGAGGAAATGCGTATGTCAATGATTTAGTGCAAGGGATAGAGCAAAATAAAAAAGAGGCACCACTGAAGGCAGCAAAGTGTATTTACTATCTTAATATTATCAAAAAAATAGATAAAAAAACAGGAGACTTAATTGATTTTATTGATAAAATGAAGTTCAAAATTCTAAGTGAAAGCGGTGAAGCGGTGGATAGTGAAAAAAATTTCGATAAGGAAACTATTATTTGGAAAAAATATAACAAAACAGATCCTTTGCGTCCAAGTAGAATGAATTTAATGGCTGTTGAGAAAAAAGATGAATACGACATCCCAATGCATGAGATTATTGGAGATGAAATTGCCAAACCCGATTCTGAAAAAGATGGTATGAAGTTGTGGAAAATGTATAATGATTACCGCGCATTTATTGTTGAATCAGTAGGATCTCTTCATGAGAAGATAGATTCAGTGAAAGGAACGGGAATAGGTAATACATTACATACAGTTAAAACAACTCCAATTAACGAATTTAAAGATAACCTTGATTTGGATAAACAAGTTACGGCCATGTTGAACAAATCCAAGATTTATAATAAAAATAACGGCAACACAAAAGCCCATGAAGATTTTGGATTGTTAAAACAGTTGTACATGGAATTAACGAAACAGGAAATTTTTGAGGAGGTGAATGATGTAAAAAATGTTCATTGGATTGGGAAAACTTTTGATCATTCTCCGCTCGTAGCTTGCTTGGCTTCGTTAACTGCAATGCAGTTAGAAATTTTAAATGCACGCGCCACTGCTGCAGGAGCATTGGCCTCAAAGGTAGTAGTTGCAGAATTATCATTCAATAAATTAATTGCTCTTGCTTCAGTTTCGCCGAGTGTTGCATCACCAGGTGATCCAATTGAAATTAGCGTTGTGATGGGAGCCTATGATACTGATAATCAGCCTGAAGTTTCCGGGGGAAGTTTTGTTGTTGAAAATGGTATGGGAAAATGGAAAACATCTGCTGGATCCTCAGATCAAACCTTTTCAGGAACTATAGCAATCAAATCTAGAACTGGTGCAATCAAAGAAATGCCTTGGGAGGCAAAACTAGGAGTTTTGACAAGTGAGAAAGAAGCATCTATTGAAACACCTGAAATGCAGGTATTTTATGAAGGAATTCCGATTGAATTGAAGGCATCCGCAACTGGTATGTACAAAAATGTTAGAATGAGTGTGCCATCGCCTTACACAGCGCCTGCCGGATCTGCGGGGTCAGTCGTTACTGTTTCGTTATCTGGAACAGACTCTAAAGGAAATTCTGTTGGTTTAGGATCTAAGAAGTTTACAGTCAAAAAAGCTCCGAAACCTGAATTATCTTGGAATGGAGTTACTGATGGTGGAAGAGCTATGAAATCTGGAGGGAACTTATCCTGTGCCTATGGAAATAATGTACCATTTTCTCCTGGAAAGGGTAAATTTTCAGTAGTAAATTATAGTATAACTGTATCGGGCATAAAGGGTTCTTTGGACGGTGTAGGAAGTTCTATTTCTGCTCCTCATCTGGCTATTTTGAAAGGTGCTACCGGAGGAAATATTGCAGTTCAAGTTCGATATGCTGGAACGAGTGGTGGATTAGTTAGTGCAACATTTAAAAATTAAAATTTTTAACATGAAAACTTTAATAAAGGCATTATTTCTTATCGTTACAATTAACATTACATCACAAGGTAATGTTGGACCTTCAAATGTTATTATCCCTAATGTAAATGGCTCACCTCAGCCTCAATCTGGTGTTGTAGATGGTGTTTATGAGAAAAAAGATGTACTTGCCAAAAAAAGATCGATTCCTTATGAATTTGTTCGAGAAAGCGATTACGTTTGGGGTAAAAGAACATGGAGTTACATTGATTTGCGTGAAAAGATTAATTATCCGTTATATTTTCCTCACGAAATAATTGATCAAAAAAATCAAGCATCAAAACCTGAGTTGGTAACAGAATTTGCCGCCCAAGGAAGATATAGTTTGTATTATATTCTTGCAAATGCGATGAAAAAAGGGCAATTAATGGGTTATGCAAATAATATCGAAGCTGATTTATCGAAAGGGATTTTGACCCCGAAAGATGGTGGAGATGCCTTTATCTTCCCGGCTCGCCGTGATTATTCAAAAAGTGCTCAATCTGATGGGAATTATCAATCAGATATTGGTGAAATGATTGGTATCTCTATTACAGATCCTGATAAGAATGAAAAAATGGCAATGATAAATGGTATTGCAACACCAATATACGTCTTGCTTGGTTCGTCACCAGAAATTAAAGTTTATTTAAATGGAGATGCAATGATTGAAACTGTAGATCCACAAACTGAGACTACAGATCCGACGCTTGCCGAAATTATTCCCGGAACAAGTGATCCTTATCCAGTTGAGTATAGAGTTAGAAATCAAAAATATGTTGATCCGAAACAAGTTGTGAAATATTTACTTAAGGAGGATTGGTATTTTGACAGAAATCTTTCAAAAATTGAGGTACGAACCATAGGATTAGCTCCAGTAATTTATGAGGATAGTAATTCAATGAAAGAAAAAATACTTTTCTGGGTATATTTTCCTCATGTTCGCGATATACTTAAAAATTATTACGTATACGACAATAAGAATACTGTTGGAGGGAATACTTTTGATCATTTGTTTATGACTCGAAAATTCAATGCTGTTATTTATAAAGAGTCAAATCTAACTGACGGAGTTATAAGAGATTTTCGTTTCGGTGTAGACGCCTTGTATGAGTCTGAAAAGGTTAAGAATACTATTCGTACCTTTGAGCACGATGTCTGGAATTTCTAGAAAAAATGTCTTAAAGTTTTTTAAAGCCGGCCTAAAGCCGGCTTTTTTCTTTGTCTTCCCTCCTTGAGGAGGGTTCAAGGGAGGTGACAAGACACAGAGTGTCAAATTCCGTCAGAGAAGTCTATTGTTTTCCCTCCTTGAGGAGGGAGAGCTGTATTATCCTATAATCAGTTTGCAGAAAGTTATTTCAATTTTGAAACACTACACTTCTAGTAAATCGATGGATACTATCAGTTCCAACTGCAGTAAATCTAGAATCTGTAGTTGCTGGGAATGGACCACCATGATGCATGTTA
>VGFL01000058.1 GCA_016868915.1 Bacteroidota bacterium
CAAACCTATACGACATCAGGATTATATTCTTTTGTAGATGGTTGTAACACGGAATATTTGGATTTAACCATTACACCTTCAACTTCCAACACAACAACAGAGGTTGCATGTGACAGTTACACATGGGTAGTTGATGGACAAACATATACGGAATCAGGATTATATTCTTTTGTAGATGGTTGTAACACGGAATATTTGGATTTAACCATTACACCTTCAACTTCCAACACAACAACAGAGGTTGTATGTGACAGTTATACATGGGCAGTAGACGGACAAACATATACGGAATCAGGATTATATTCTTTTGTAGATGGTTGTAACACGGAATATTTGGATTTAACCATTACACCTTCAACTTCCAACACAACAACAGAGGTTGTATGTGACAGTTATACATGGGCAGTAGACGGACAAACCTATACGGAATCAGGATTATATTCTTTTGTAGATGGTTGTAACACGGAATATTTGGATTTAACTATTATCCCATTAACTGAAAATACAACTTCTGCGTCTGAGTGTGGTAGTTATACATGGGCAGTTGATGGACAAACATATACGGAATCAGGATTATATTCTTTTGTAGATGGTTGTAACACGGAATATTTGGATTTAACAATTACTCCGACATCTGAAAATATTACAACTGTTTCTGAATGTGGAAGTTACATATGGTCTGTTGATGGTTTGACATATAATGAAACTGGAATTTACACCGTGATTAATGGATGTTCTACAGAAGTTTTGGACCTTACCATAAATCCTGTTCCTACTGCTCCTGAGGTGGTAAATAATGGCAACGAGTTAGTAGCAACTGCAGATCCAAATTATTTGGGTGTTTGGGTAGATTGTATTTCACAACAACCAGTAGGCAATCCGCCTATGCCTGCCCAATATACACCAACAACCACTGGTTTATACACCTATGTATCTCTCGATCCAACTACCTTTTGTTTTACCCCAGGAAATTGCGTTGAATTTGAAGTAGCTGGAATAGATGAAATTGCACTACACATGAATATCTACCCGAATCCAACAAACGCTAATTTCATAATTGAAACAAGTGTTCCGGGCAACGTAGAAATAACTGATTTAAATGGAAAGTTATTAAAGTCTTTTCAAACAGAAACTGGAAAAATAAGCGTTAGCATTGACGGATTGCCAAATGGTACTTACCTTGTAAACTTTAAATCCATTCAAACAACGGAAACAGTGCGTTTAGTTGTATCAGGTTATTAAATTCCTTTTCTCTTTTTACAAAAAAAGGACCGTAATTGGTCCTTTTTTTTTACTAAAAAATTAGCCCAGCGATGCAAATGCTTTTAACTAAATATTGTTTAATTTTTTTTTGTGAAGATTTTGTCATTCAAGCCCGAATTTATTTTATATCCTGAAAGAGAAATAGTAATTGTTCCTTTCGTTTTTGTGTTTTTCTTTTTAGAGGCAGAGCTTTTATTGATGTCTGCGGCAACACTTTTGGGCACTTTAAATTTTTTAACATCAATTTCAAACTTCATCACACTAGGAAGCCCTCTTGAAACCTGATCTCCGTAAGTGTAATCCACATTAACAGTTCCATTACTTACGGTTGTTATTTGAGATTTCATAATGACCATTTTGGCCATATCCACCCAAATTTTAGCAAGAACAATGTCTCCTGAACTTTCATTCGGAATAATGTTTATCAATCTAGTTTTAACATTTCCAATTGTCAAATATTCTCCAAAAACAGCTGTGTATTTCGATTTGTTGGAGATGAAATTATTCAATTCCGTGAATCCTTGCTTGGGAACAATTACGATTCCTTTTGATTCAATTTTGAATTTGTCTTTTTGTTTGAAATAGATTTTTACGTTGTTTGGCAAAATTTTGATCATCGGGATATCCGCTTTAATATTGGCATTTACCGTATAATCTTTTACTGCATTGTATTTCGAGTTAATATTATCAATAACGGCATTAGCTGTTTGCGCTGATACACTAACAGACGTAAAGATCAAGAGTTGAACAACTAGTTTTTTCATCACGAGGTTATGTCTTTTTTGTTAAATTTAAAAATCGTAATTAATACTAATAAAA
This sequence comes from Bacteroidota bacterium, assembly GCA_016868915.1. Lineage (GTDB taxonomy): Bacteria > Bacteroidota > Bacteroidia > Flavobacteriales_D > Crocinitomicaceae > UBA952. The sequence goes on from VGFL01000058.1 coordinate 2,083, forward strand.
CAATGTGAATAATTAACACAATGATAGACTGATAAATGGATTCAAAGGGAATTGGATCCTCAAAAAAACTACGCCACGAAGCCATGTGGGTGGTGAATAAATACGGCTTTATTGAGTCAAAGACAGTCACGTCTAAACTTCCAATTATAGTAAAGACAATGATTACCGCCATTGTTGCAACGATGGGTCCGATGGAGTTTTCTGCAAATGCCGAAAAACAAATAGAAAGCGTTGCCACGGTTAAAAGCGCAAGAAAAGCCACACAAAAACCGAGTCCAAAGCGCCACAGAATATCGGCTTCTTGTAAAATCACCAAACCATCGCTGTTTAACACGATTAAATCTCCCGAACCAAATACTAAATGAGAAACAACCAATGATAAAATCCCGAGCCAAATGGTTAGTAACAGCGTGTAGATTGCACCAGCTAAAAATTTTGAAAACACAATTTTCGTCCGTGAAATGGGCTTACTCGCCAACATGCGAATCGTTCCCATCGCTGCCTCACCTGAAATTAAATCGCCTGTAACCAATGCCACTAATAAAGGAATGTGCACGACCAACATTTGTAAAATAATAAAGGCGATCAAGTTTCCGTTTACAATTTTTCCATTAAATGAAAGTGTTTGTTCAAAACTTGCAGTAATAAAAGAAACAATCGTTTCGCCGTCCATTTTCATGGCAAAAATGATAAGCGAAATCAAAATGGTTAGCGCGCCAAAACCTAAAAAACTTCGGGGTTTGGAAACGATTTTTATAAATTCATTGTATGTATTTCGAAGCAACATTACGATTGAATAATTTTAATGAAATAATCTTCCAGTTTACGCTTCGGTTCAATCGCTTGAATCTGTAATCCTGATTCCACAAGAAGTTTTGACAACTCTGGAGCGCGACTTTTTACCATCACCACTTCAAAAATAGTGGCTGAAATTCGATCAACGGTTGAAATTTGAAGATTACTTTTAATCAATTCGATGGCTTTATCGGATGAATCAATTTCTACACGAACCACGGTTTCCTCATTGTTTAGTAATTCTTGTACGTTTCCCTCAACGATTGAGCATCCTTGATTAATAATCACCATTCTATTGGCTATTAATTCAATTTCAGACAATTGATGAGAAGAAAGAAGAATTGTTTTATTTTGTTCTGCTTTTAATCGCAGAATTAAATTTCGAATTTCAATAATTCCTTGTGGATCTAGTCCAGTAGTCGGTTCGTCCAAAACAATTAAGTCCGGCTTATGTAGTAGTGTTTGAGCAATTCCCAAGCGTTGTTTCATGCCATGAGAAAATCCTTTTACACGATCTTTTGCTCGATTACCCAATCCAACAAAATCGAGCATTTCAGCAATTTCTCTTTGCGTAACCGTAGCCCCAGAAATTCGCGCAAAAATTTCTAGGTTTTTCTGAGCAGATAAATATTTGTAGAAGTCTGGTTTTTCAATAATACTTCCTATGTTCTGCAAAATCTCAGCACGATCTGTTGCCAATGATTTTCCAAACAATTCAATTTTCCCAGAATTGGGCTTGATAAGTGAAAGTAAACATCGTATGGTTGTACTTTTTCCGGCGCCATTTGGCCCTAAAAAACCAAAAACATCACCTTTGTTCACGGTAAAAGAAACATCTTTCACCGCTTCAAAATTTCCAAATTTTTTCGAAAGATTTTTAACGTGTAACACGGATTGATTTTCCATCACCAATGTAACAAGTTCTTTTTTGTCTTGTTCAAATTCCCCGATTAAAAAACTGTTGTAAATAAACGTATCGTTATTTACATCATTACTAATTTAAAACGGGGCTTTACAAGTTTAATAAATAATTCATTCATTTCGGCGTTATAACATAGTTTAATTTTCTACTTTTGTTTTTGTAATTTTTTCTTGAAAACATTATATTTATTTAGCATTCGATCCTTCATTGGGCCGTTCATCGTAACCTTAGTTATTTCGATGGTAATGTTAATTATGCAGTTTTTTTGGGTATATATTGACGACCTAATTGGAAAGGGTATAGAAATCAGTATAATTTTAGAATTACTTTTTTACGTTTCAGCGAGTTTAATCCCCCTGGCCCTTCCTTTATCAATTTTACTTTCTTCGATTATGACAATTGGAAATATGGCCGAAAACAACGAATTAAATGCATTTAAATCTGCGGGAATGTCCCTTTTTAAAATTCTTAGGCCCCTAACTGTTGTAATACTAATCATTACTGCTTTTACCTTTTATTTTGCTAATTACGTAATTCCTGTAGCTAATTTAAAATGGCATTCTTTAATTTTTGATATTCAAAACACAAAAATTTCTGCTATCCTAACCCCTGGAGTTTACAGCAAAGGAATTGAAGGCTACGCAATCAAAGTTGACAAAGGAAAAGACAGTTTTTTTGAGGGTATTATTATTCACGATCATTCACAATCAAACGAACTTAAAACCATCCGGGCTGAAAAAGGAAACCTGTACAAATCTGTCAATGGAAAGTATTTATTTTTTGAACTGAAAAATGGCTATATCATGGAGGAATTGGAAATTGACAATCCTGTTTTCGAACAAACAGGTAAATTGCGCACTTTTGCAAAAAGCAGTAGGCCCTGTCGTAGGTCTACATTTCGAAAAGCCACATATAAAATGGATTTAACCGGCTTTAACTTAAGAAGGTCTGATGAAAAAACTTTTGCTGATAAGCACGAAATGTTGAATGTTTTTCAAATCTCTGATGCTGTTGATTCGATAAATTATCGTGGAGAACAAATAATGAAATCATTTCTAAATTCCACAAAAAAGGAAAATGCATTCTTTCTTAAAAAACCCCTTCACAATGTGCCCCAGAATACAAGCGGAATAAAAACCAAAAAGGCGCCAAAGATACCAATCGTATTTTCTAAATTATCCCCTCAGGAGAAACAACAAGCCATTTCACTCTCTCAAACAAAAATTCGGAGAAAAAAAACCGAGCTGCAGAATCAAGGAGAGTTCTTTAAAGGAATGAATAAAGACATTGATAGATACTGGATTGAATTTCATAGAAAATTTGCCTTAACGTACGCCATACTTGTTTTATTTTTCATAGGCGCTCCATTGGGAGCAATTGTAAAAAAGGGTGGTTTTGGCGCACCCGTAGTAATTGCCGCAATTTTATTCATGGTTTATTTTGTTTTAATATCAATCGGAGAAAACTTAGCCAAAACCGATGTTGTATCGCCTTTTGTCGGAATGTGGTTTGCCGGGCTTATATTGACCCCCATCGCATTATTTCTTTCTTATTCAGCGTCTTATGATATTGACTTGAAAGAAAGGTTTTCTTTTTGGAAAAGACTCAACATCAATTTTAAAAAGTGAGAGTCCTTCAACTTTGTAATAAAGCGCCTTATCCAGCTAATGACGGAAGTAGTATTGCCATTTACAACATGGCACAGGGACTTTTAGCAAATCAGGTTGAGCTTCACCTTTTAACTATTAATACTAAAAAACATTTTAAATCAATAAAGGAAACCCCTAAAGATTTCGTTAAAAAATCAAACTATCAAGCAGTATTTAAAAATACAAACACAAGCTTTTTTGGATTAATACGTAATTTATTTTCACCAAAATCATATTTTGAATCTCGGTTTTATTTCCCAGAATTTGAAACAGCACTCATTAAAAAACTACAAGAAACCTCTTTTGATGTAATTCAGTTGGAGGGTTTGTTTATGGCGTGTTATATTGAAACTATTCGCAAAAATTCAAATGCTAAAATTGTCCTTAGAGCACACAACATCGAACATTTAATCTGGGAAAGACACATTAGCGCAGAGAAAAACCCACTCAAAAAAGCATACTTGAGTTTGCAAAAAGCCCGCTTAAAAAATTCTGAAATTCGAGCTTTTAAGAATGTGGACGGAATTATTCCTATTACTTCGGTAGATGAAAAATGGATTAAACGAGCAGTTCCAAATTCGCTTTGCAAAACAATTTTAACGGGAATTAACTTGTCTGATTATTCAACGCAAAAAGATCCAAATTTTATTAAAAACAGTGTGTTTTTCTTTGGTTCAATGGATTGGCTTCCAAACCAACAAGCCGTATATTGGTTTCTCCATAACTGTTGGGAATTAACTCTTAAAGAAGTTCCCGAATGCAATTTCATTATCGCTGGAAGAAACATTCCGCGTCACATAAAACAATTACAGAATAAGCAAATTATAATCAAAGAAAATATTGCAGAAGCGAAAGAGATTTACTCGAACTACAACATTATGCTTGTTCCTTTACAATCTGGTAGCGGGTTAAGAATTAAAATAGTAGAGGGGTTGGCACATGGAAAAGCAATTGTTTCAACTGATCTTGGTGCTGAAGGCATTCCTATTCAATCCAATGAAAATATTTTTTTAGTAAATGAACCGAAAGTATTCGTGGATAAAATAACGAATCTTTTATCAGATGACGTTTTATTGTCAAAAATTGAAGCTGGAGCTAGAAGTTTTGCAGAAGAACACTTAGACAATCAAAAAATTACTAAAGAATTGGTAACGTTCTACGAGGGGCTTGTTTAATCAACTTCTGACATTTTAACAGCAATTATATTATTTATTTTCTCCACGTCTTGTAAATTCATGCAATTAAAATGATTCTTCGGACAGGAAGTATAACCTATTTTTGAGCAAGGCCGGCAAGAAATATCTTCAACTTCGACATTCACTGACTGATTTAGTTGAATTGGTGTGTAGGCCGACATTCCAAAAATAGGGGTTGTATTCCCCCATATTGTTACTATCGGAGCTGAAAAACAGGCTGCAATATGCATCAACCCGGTGTCGTGCGAAAGAACAACTTTCGCCTGTTTTAGAATAGAAGCAGATTGTTGAATGTTGAATTTTCCGCAAAACGAATAAAGCGCTTTATTAGTAGATTTTGAAATGAGTTCATCGGCAACTAATGCATCTTTTTTATCTCCCAATAAAACAATTGGAAATTGAACTCTATCACAAATGGCAATTAGCTTTTCAAAAGGAAGTTTTTTTGTTGCAAATTGAGCCCCAATTGCAAAGGCTAGGTAATTTTTCGAAACAATGCTTGTACTGGATAAGTCTATTTCATTCTCCTCGTTAATGAAAAATTCGTTAGGTTGATTGTCATTAATAACCCCTATTTTTTCGACCGCTTTAAAGTAGCGATTAACAACATGTTCCTTTTCTGAAAGTAAATTCCATTTAAATCTCGCAAGTAAATACTTCTTTATATTTCTTTTTGGAAAAGAATAACTCTGTTTTCCTAATGCTAATTTTAATCGTTTTGTCCGTAAATTATTGTGTAAATCAATGATACAATCGTAATTTTCAGCTTTTAATTCAGAAATTAATTTCCCCCAATTATCAGTTAAACTATAAATCTTATCCAAATGTGGATTAGCGTCGTAAAGCGGTGTAAATTGCTCTTTTGTAAGCACGTGTATTTGTCCGTTTTGAACTTGGTTTTTCAGACATCGAACAACTGACGAAGTTAAAACGATGTCTCCGATGGAGCTAAAACGAACAACGAGTATTTTCATCTACTCACAAATTTATTTTCGATTCTTTCCAACGAATTCAATCAAAAAACGGTGATTTTTTCGATGCGTTTTTGATGTCTGCCGCCCTCGAATTCCGTCGTTAAAAATGCTGAAACTATTTGAAGCGCCTTTTCTTCAGAGATGAATCGAGCAGGAAGCGCCAAAATATTTGCGTTATTATGTTGGCGCGCCAAAGAGGCAATTTCAACTTCCCAACACAGGGCACCACGAATATTATCGTGTTTATTCACCGACATATTTATTCCGTTTCCACTGCCACAAATTACAATTCCTAGTTCTGCTAATCCTGATTCTACTACATTTGCAACCGCATGCCCAAAATCTGGATAGTCAACGCTCTCAGCAGAAAAACATCCTTTATCTTGTGGTTCAAACCCTTTTTCAACCAACCAATCGATTACTTGTTTTTTAAGTTCAAATCCTGCGTGATCACTTCCGATAGGAACAGTTTTATTCATCTTTTTTTCTGTAAATCTAACGAGTAATTTGATACAAAGTAAAATAAAAACAAGACACGTTAATCAAATTTTAAGTATTTTAAAAACTTGATTGGATTTTGTACCTTTGTAAGAATTTATTTTAAATAGATTCTAATGTCTTCGCAAAATTTAATTCAAGTATCAGAAGGGTTAACTTTCGACGATGTTCTTTTAGTCCCCTCCTATTCGGAAATACTTCCCAAAGATGTTCAATTAATAAGTCCCTTTACACGAAATATTCAAGTTAACACTCCGATTATTTCTGCAGCGATGGACACCGTTACTGAGGCAAAATTAGCAATTGCCATTGCCCAACAAGGAGGAATTGGTGTGATTCATAAAAACATGAGCATAGAACTTCAAGCCACCCATGTACGCAAAGTGAAGCGCTCTGAAAGCGGCATGATCATAGATCCCATTACTTTATCCGAAGACGCCTTGGTAAAAGACGCCCTAGATGTTATGCGTGAATATGGAATTGGTGGAATTCCTGTAATTGACGAAAATAAAACATTGAAGGGAATTCTTACAAATCGCGATTTGCGCTTTGAGAAAAACTTGGAAAAACCTGTCAATGAAATCATGACTTCTGAAAATATTATTACGACAGTTGACGGAACAGATTTACAAACAGCAGAAGGTATTTTACAAGAAAATAAAATTGAGAAACTTCCCGTTGTCGATGATAAAAATCGATTGATTGGTTTGATTACATACCGAGACATTATTAAAGTTAAAGAGCATCCCTATTCGTGCAAAGATCATTTAGGGAGATTGCGTGTTGCTGCCGCTGTTGGTGTAACAAACGATACCTTGGAGCGCGTAAAAGCACTGGTTGAAGCTGGCGTTGATGCAATTGTTATTGATACAGCACATGGGCACACCAAGGGCGTTGTTGATCAATTAAAAGAAGTTAAAAAAGCATATCCAAAACTTGAAGTTGTTGTTGGAAACATAGCAACCGGTGAAGCGGCAAAATATTTAGTGGCCGCTGGGGCCGATGCAGTAAAAGTTGGTATTGGACCTGGATCAATTTGCACAACCAGAGTTATTGCAGGAGTTGGAGTTCCGCAACTTTCAGCGGTATATGATGTTGCCAAGGCTATTGAGGGCTCAGGAGTTCCTGTTATTGCAGATGGAGGTATCAGATACACGGGCGATATTGTAAAAGCAATTGCTGCGGGAGCCGACACAGTAATGTTAGGTTCTATGTTTGCCGGCGTGGAAGAATCTCCTGGTGAAACCATCATTTACGAAGGAAGAAAATTTAAGTCATATCGCGGAATGGGCTCAATTGAAGCCATGCAACAAGGTTCGAAGGACCGTTATTTTCAAGATGCAGAAGACGATATTAAAAAGCTTGTTCCGGAGGGAATCTCCGGGCGCGTACCATACAAAGGGAATTTACTTGAAGTAATGTTTCAGATTATTGGCGGCTTGAGAGCGGGCATGGGTTATTGTGGAGCTGAAAATATCCAAAAACTAAAAGGTTCCAAGTTTGTCAGAATTACCTCGGCCGGCGTTAAAGAATCTCACCCCCATCATGTTACAATTACGCGAGAAGCACCAAACTACAGTTTAAAATAATTCAATAAATACAAAACACCCATGAAGATAAAAATCTTACTTCTTAGTCTACTTTTTATTTCTTTTAATTACAACTCGCAAAATACCAATGATCCTTTTGTTATGGAAATAAATGGCAAAGGAGTTACAAAAAGTGAATTTTTACAGATTTATCTAAAAAATAATAATAACCCTAAATTCGACAAAGCATCCATAGATGAATATTTAGAATTATTTAAAAAGTTTAAATTAAAAGTATGTGAGGCAGAGTCATTAGGATACGATACAATTCCTAAATTAAAAAAAGAATTAGACGGCTACAGAAAACAGTTGGCAAACCCATACTTAATAGACTCTGCGCAAAATGAAGCTTTAGTTAAAGAGGCATATAACCGTATTATAAATGAAATTCGTGCTTCCCATATTTTAATCCGTGTTGATCAAAACGCCAAGCCTCAAGACACATTAATTGCATGGAACAAAATCAATGAAATTAAAAAACGCTTAGATACAGGAGAAGATTTTGAAAAGGTTGCTAAATCTAAGAATGGCTCAGAAGATCCTTCCGTTGTAAATAATGGCGGTGATTTAGGTTATTTTACTGCTTTTCAGATGATCTATGATTTTGAAGATCGTGCTTTCAAAACACCTATTGGTAAAACCTCTGATATTTTCCAAACTCGCTTTGGTTATCATATTTTGAAAACGACAGGTGAAAGGCCTTCGCGAGGATCTATCAAAGTGGCTCATTTACTTATTTCTGCCGGAAAATCAGCAACAGATTCTGAAAAAGCTAATGCAGAGAAAAAAGCGAAAGAAATTAAAGCTAAACTCACTTCGGGTGAAAAATGGGAAGATTTAGTTAAAATGTATTCAGATGACCCAAGTTCAAACCAGAAAGGGGGTGAACTACCTACATTTGGTTCGGGCACCAATCAACGAATGATTCCTGCTTTTGAAGAGGCAGCTTTTGCACTTCAAAATGACGGAGATATCAGTGAACCTATTCAAACTGACTTTGGGTTTCATATAATAAAGCGAATTGAAAAAAAACCTGTTCGTCCATACAGTGAAATGAAAAAGGAGATTCAATCTAAAGTAAACAAAGACGATAGAGCGAAAACTACGCAAGATTCATTTGTAGAGAAACTTAAAAAATTGTACAATTTCAAAATACCAAAAAATAATGGGCTAGACTGGTTTGTCGCAAATCTTGACTCAACCTTTTACTTAGGAAAATGGAAAGCGGATAATTTAAAAACAAATTTCGAGGTGTTCAATCTCGACGGAAAACCATACACCCAAAAACAATTCGCCTCATATTTAGAGAAATCATATCGGGGCATTAAAAAAGAGGATAATAAAAAAGTTGTTGATGGTGTATTTAAAAATTGGGTCAAGGCAACAGTTCTTGAATACGAAGAATCGAAACTTGAAGCAAAATACCCTGCTTACAAAGCGCTTCTAAAAGAATATCATGATGGAATATTGCTCTATGAAATTATGTCAGATAAAGTCTGGAATAAAGGGATTAAAGACACCTCGGGATTAAAAATCTTTTTTGACAACCGAAGATCTACTTATTTGTGGCCCCCAAGAATAGACGCTACCATTTATGAATGTAACTCCGAAAAAAATGCCGCGCTCGTATACAAGATGCTTAAAAACAAGAAAAACACATCAGAAAAAATTATTGCCAAAGTAAACAAACAATCAGAATTATCCTTACGTGTTAAAGCAAATAAGTTTGTACCCGAACAAACAACTTATCTAAAAGATAGAAAATTTGCTGATGGGCGAAATCAACCATACGAATTTGAAGGAAAATACTATGTCGTCCATGTAAATAAAATTCTTCCTGTTATGAATAAAGAACTTTCCGAAGTAAAGGGTCTAGTTATCTCCGATTATCAAAACTACCTCGAAAAATCTTGGTTAGAAGAATTGGAAAAGAAACATACCGTGTCATTTAATTTCGATTTACTTTACAATCTAGATAAATAAGATGAAAATACCGATCTTACTATTTTCGTGTTTTTATCTTCTCTCACAAAAAAACAATGCTCAAACTATTGATAAGATTGTAGCACAAATTGGAGATGAAATTATATTATTATCTAATATACAAGCGCTCAAACTACAACAAATACAAGATAAAACCAGTGATATCACTGCCTTGTCCTCGTTTTCTGATTGTGCATTATTAGAAGACTTAATGTATCAAAATCTTCTTCTGAATCAAGCAAAAATTGACAGTTTACCTATATCTGATGAACAAGTTGACTCAGAAATGGAAAATAGAATCCGTTATATCATTAACACAATGCCTGGCGGAAAAGAACAATTTGAAAAGTTTTACGGAAAAACCATAACTCAAATAAAAGATGATTTTAAAATAGTAATTCGCAATCAAATTCTCGCTCGAGACATGCAGCAAAAATTAACCTCATCTGTTTCAGTTACTCCAAAAGAGGTTGCTGTTTATTTTAACGCCATTCCTAAAGACAGTTTGCCCTATATTAACATGAAACTATCCTTTCAACAAATCGCTTGTTTTCCACTGATTACACAAGAAGATAAAAATAAAATTTATGCCGATCTTCGTGACATCCGCTCAAAAATAATTTCCGGTGAAAAATCATTTGAATACTTTGCGCGGACAAAATCTGAAGATCCAGGATCCGCATCTAAAGGAGGAAAAATAACAGGTTCTAAAGGAATGATGGTTCCAGCATTTGAGGCGGCAGTGTTCTCGCTAAAACCAAATGAAATTTCTGAAGTGTTTGAATCTGAATTCGGGTATCACCTTGTAAAATTAAACTCACGGTTAGGAGAAGATTACACATGTCAACACATTCTCTTTACCATCAAACCCAGTGAAGAGTCTTTAAATGACGCCGCCACCAAAATTGATTCTTGCTATACTCTTTTAGAAGAAAAAAAACTGTCTTGGGAAGAAGCTGTGTTGCGTTTTTCAGATGATGACAATACGAAGCAAAATAACGGTATTATTACCAACCCAAGAACCGGCGAACAAAGTTGGGATATGAAAGATTTGAATGAAATTGACCGCGACATATATGTTTTAACTGATGCTTTGGAAGAAAATAAATATACGCAACCTGGAGTATATTTTGATATTATATCAAGAAAACAAGGCTTCCGAATCGTCCGATTAATAAAGCGTTTTCCTCCACATGTTGCTAATCTAACAGACGACTATGTATTAATAAAAGGTGCTTCTGAAAATGATAAAATGCAAAAAACAATTAAAAAATGGGTGGACTCAAAAATAAATACTGTTTATATTCGACTTGACGACTCTTTTAAAGATTGTAGTTTTGACTACAAATGGACAATACAAACAAACTAAATTATGTCAGATACACAAGCCATTCAAAATTTGGTAAAACAATACCAAGATCTTCAAGCAGAAATTCACAAAATTATTGTTGGACAGGATGATGTTGTCAGCCAAGTATTGATTTCTATTTTTTCAAACGGTCACTGCCTTCTTGTTGGTGTACCCGGTCTTGCTAAAACGCTACTGGTAAATACCATATCAAAGACCCTTGGGCTTTCTTTTAATCGAATACAATTTACGCCAGATTTAATGCCCTCTGACATTATTGGATCTGAAATTTTAGATGAAACACGTAATTTCAAATTCATTAAAGGGCCTTTATTTTCTAACGTAATTCTAGCTGATGAAATAAACAGAACGCCCCCTAAAACTCAATCGGCCCTGCTTGAAGCAATGCAAGAAAAGACAATTACTACCGGGGGGATAAATTACACATTACCAAGTCCATTTTTTGTTCTTGCAACCCAAAACCCCATTGAGCAAGAGGGAACTTATCCTTTACCAGAAGCACAACTTGATCGATTTATGTTCAATATTTGGGTAGATTATCCAACATTTGCTGAAGAAATGGCGATTGTTAAAGCAACCACATCGAACCAAAATTCTGTCATAAATTCATTAATAACTGGTGAAGAAATTGTCGCCTATCAACAACTAATTCGAAGAATTCCTGTGGCAGATAATGTTTTAGAATATGCCGTTAAATTAGTGGCTAAAACTCGTTTAAACGACCCAATTTCTCCTAAAATAACAAAAGATTATTTGACTTGGGGGGCCGGTCCGCGGGCTTCACAATTTTTGATTTTAGGGGCGAAAACCCACGCAGCGCTTCAAGGAAAGTTTTCGCCTGATATAGATGACGTAAAAGCAATTGCAAAACCGATATTACGACATCGATTAGTTCGAAATTACCGTGCAGAAGCGGAAGGATATTCCATAGATAAGATAATTGAAGCGCTTTTGTAATATATTAAGTATTAGCCGTCTTTAAAGATTCGGCTTCAGTGCTTTTCTAATTTCCTTTAATTTTCGAGAAAATGTGAATCCATGTCCCGCATTTAGGTAAGTGTCGAATGGTTCAAGAGTTCGAATTTCACGAATAGTAAGATCCTCCGAGAGATAATTCTTTATGTTGAGCAAGATAACTTATGATTGGACTTAGGCACAATAGAGAAA
>VGFL01000059.1 GCA_016868915.1 Bacteroidota bacterium
ACGATGTAACAGATTACCAAGACTATTTACGAAATACCGTTGACCTTGCTGCGCACAACACGCAAGAATTATTGGATTTGAAATTTGCTTTTATTGAGGGAATTCCACCAAGAGATTTACACAAACGTGAGCCTATTTGGTCTGATTTCAGATCGTATGGTTTTGCGAATATGGCGAATGATGTTGATCTAAAAGCGAAAAAAATTCACCTTGCTGATTCATCTGATAATTTTAAAATAAAAACGAGAATGTCTGGACACGGTCAAGTTGGAAACTTGGCTTGTTGTGAGTGGGTTCCGAATAGTCACCAAATTAAAGTAGATGGCGTTTCTCGTTTCAATTGGAATATTTGGGAAGAAACAGATTGTGGTGACAATCCAAATATTGGACAAGGAGGAACCTGGCCTTATGCCCGCGAAGGGTGGTGCCCGGGAGATCAAGTGAAAGAATATGAGTTTGAACTTACGCCGTATGTAACTCCAGGCGATAGCGTTGAATTAGATTATGTGATCAATCAAGTACCTGCAAATGATCCGGGTCAGGCAGGGGGAAATTACATCGCAGCATTTGATTTGATTTCGTACTCTGCGCCAAATTTTCAAAATGATGCAGCTATTAAAGAAATTTTAAATCCCAACAATTACGAGTATTTCAGCAAATGGAATCCAACGTGTGCTAATCCGAGAGTGATTTTGAAAAATACAGGAGCTAATCCATTAACTTCTTGTAGAATAACGTGTTGGGTTTCCTATGGTAATAACATTTCGTATGATTGGACAGGCAATCTTGGATTTTTAGAGGAGCAAATCGTTGAGATTCCTGTTTCTGACTACAATTTCTGGGGAGGCTGGGATGGAAGTAATACGTTCAAGGCAATGGTTCATGAAGTAAACGGAAGTGCAGGTCACGATGAATACAGTCAAAATAGCACAAAAACTGTCCGATTTGATGCCCCTGAGCGCATTGACGGTCCATTTTTCGTTTGGTTAACAACCAATAACAAAGCAAATGAAAATAAATACCGCTTGCAAGACCACGCGGGGAATGTTATTTTTGAGCGTACTCAATTAACCAATCAAACTCAATACAAAGACACGTTTAATCTGGCACCAGGTTGTTATTCAATTATTATTGAGGACTCAGACAGCGATGGGTTGTCATTTTGGTATTCAGCGCAGGTGGAGGGAGAAACGAACGGATCCATGCGTGTGAGGTTAGTAGGTGGAAGCTACATCGAGTTTTTCCCAGGTGATTTTGGAAACTACCACCGTTACGATTTCTCAGTTGGCTTTACCATGGATGTACCTGAAAATGAGTTGAAACATGAGATTGCTATCTTCCCTAACCCTTCGAATGGATTAACAACCGTTGAAGTGAGTGGAGCAGTACATAACGATGCGAGCCTTGAAATACTTGATTTAACGGGTAGAATCGTTCATTCAGAAAAAATGAATGCGTCTGCAACTTTTGCTGAAGCGTTTGTAGATGTTTCAGGCTATAAATCAGGAACGTATTTAGTTAAAATTACAACGAACGATCGCGTATATACAAAATCGTTGGTGAAACAGTAGTTACGTCTGAATCACCCCAACATTATACGCTTTCTCTGCTTTTTTGTGGTTCGCCATTTCAATTCCCATGGAAATAACTTTGCGTGTTTCAATCGGGTCAATGATGGCATCAATCCAAAGTCGACTTGCCGCATAATACGGTGAGATTTGCTTATCGTAGCGGTTTTTAATGGAATCAAATAATTCTTTTTCGCGTTCTGGTGTGATTTCTTCTCCTCTCGCTTTCAAGGTGGCTACTTCAATTTGCAATAAAACTTTTGCTGCTGCTGCACCACCCATAACGGCAATTTCAGCGGTTGGCCAACCCACGATTAATCGAGGATCGTAAGCTTTTCCGCACATGGCGTAATTTCCTGCTCCGTAAGAGTTTCCAATAACGATGGTGAATTTTGGAACAACTGAATTAGCTTGTGCATTTACCATTTTCGCTCCGTCTTTGATGATACCACCGTGTTCGCTTTTCGAACCCACCATAAATCCGGTAACGTCCTGTAAAAAGACCAACGGAATATTTTTTTGATTGCAATTCATGATGAAGCGTGCTGCTTTATCTGCTGAATCCGAATAAATCACCCCACCAAATTGCATTTCTCCTTTGGCGTTTTTTACCACTTCTCGTTGATTGGCGACTATTCCCACGCTCCAACCATCGATTCGGGCATAGGCGCAGATGATTGATTTTCCGTAAGCTGGTTTGTATTCTGTAAAATCTGAATCATCCACTAAACAGCGAATCAATTCTTTCATATCGTAAGACTTATTGCGATCCGCCGGTAAAATGCCATACATTTTTTTCGGATCTACTTTCGGTGCAATAGGTTCTTTTCGATCAAAACCTGCTTTTTCGTGATGCCCCATTTTATCCATCAAATCACGAATGGTTTTCAAACATTCCTGATCATTTTCGACGTTGTAATCACAAACTCCCGAAATTTCAGTATGAGTCTTAGCTCCACCTAGAGTTTCGTTATCTATATCTTCGCCAATTGCGGCTTTCACCAAATAGGATCCAGCCAAGAATATTGTTCCTGTTTTATTTACGATTAATGATTCGTCAGACATAATTGGCAAATAGGCACCACCGGCAACGCAACTTCCCATTACTGCAGCGATTTGAACAATTCCCATAGAACTCATCACGGCATTGTTTCTGAAAATTCTTCCAAAATGCTCTTTATCTGGAAAAATTTCATCCTGCATCGGAAGGTAAACTCCCGCAGAATCTACCAAATAAATAATCGGTAATTTATTCTCAATTGCAATTTCTTGCGCTCGCAAGTTCTTTTTTCCTGTAATTGGAAACCAAGCTCCTGCTTTCACAGTTGCGTCGTTAGCTACAACTATGCATTGTTTTCCAGAAACATAGCCAATAACAATTACCACCCCACCAGCAGGACATCCGCCGTGTTCCTCGTACATTGCATAACCAGCAATAGCTCCAATTTCAATTCGATTCGTATTGGGGTCGAGAAGTAAGTCTATTCTCTCTCTTGCACTTAATTTTCCTTGTTCGTGGAGTTTATCAATACGTTTTTTTCCACCACCCAAAGAAATTTTTCCGAGTTCTCGTTCCAATGCGCTGATTTTCAACCGCATTTGATCTTCGTTGAAATTAAAGTCTAATTCAGTTTTTGAAACCCCCATATTGCACGATTTTGAATGCAAATATACAAAAAGGAATGTGTTTCATTTTTCAATTCAATGTACAAATGGTGGAAATGTTGTTTTCTTTATTACTAGAAATCATTTTCTGAATCATCAGTTTTTTTACTTTTTATTTATACATTTGAGTAAAACTCAAAGTCTTTCATTGTTTTGTTGAGTCAATTTATTTTTAAATAAAATAATGAGTAAAAAGTTATACTTAAAAATTGGTAGTGATTCGAGTAACGATATCGTCATAGAAAATATTGATCGATTTCATCTAGAGTTATTTCGTGATAAGGAAGGAAATGTCTTTATATCTGATTTGAATACAGAAAGTGGAACTCGAGTGAATAGCAGAAGATTAACAGATTACACTCAGCTTCAGGAAAATGATCGTGTATATTTGGCAGAAACTATTTTTTTTAATTGGCAGAATTTTATTGAAGAGCATGATGAATCTTTTATAAAAGATAAAGATTTTGCACCCAAAAGTGAAAAAAAAGGAGCATCAAATACCAAAACTAAAAAACAGGAATACATCGAAATTGCAATAATATATGGAGCAATTCTTCTCATGTTATTTTTTCTCGCCCTGCGGTTTTAATCCCGAAATTTTAATAGCATATTTTCCCTCTTTCTGGTTGTAAAAAAAACGGTATTCCTCCTCGTTTAATTTTTCCAATTTTGGTTCGTCAATACTGTAATCTTGTTTCCCACTTCCTGAAATAATATTTGCCTTCATAATGCGTATGTCTTTGGGCAAACCAACGGCATTGGTTTCATAAACAAAATGAACAGCTTTTGCTTCTGGTGTTCCAAACCCATCAAAAACATTCCAGCTGAAAACTATCCGAGGTTTTTTATTCTCCACGGTGTAAATATTCTTAAAACAACTGTTGCGAATTCGATAAGAGAGTATAATATCCGAAAAAGCATCACTCATAATTTTTTCAAAAGTTATTTTTAGCGGTGATATTGGCGTAGAAGGGATTTCCATAGGGCCGCTCATCGTTCCTGTTGCCCCATCATAGTAAAACATGTAGTTGTACGGGCCCATAAATCCAATTTCAGCAACTTTTCCCGGATTTTTCGATTGAGCAGCTTTTTCAACTGCAAAATTGTATCGATTTACCGTTATAACTGCATCCTCTTGATTATCACCATCTAATTGGCTTTTGAAGATTTCCAACGTATATTTCTCTGAAGGAAGGATTTCTAATTTCGATTCTACAAACCGTTTAGCAATTGCTTCAACCGGTTCTATTTTTTGGTTGTTTTTTGTTGCTTCTTCCTCTACAACTTCCTCAGCACATCCTGAAATAGAAAGGCAAGTAAGGAATAGTATTATGAATTTTAAAAGCCATCTCTCCATTGTGCGAAGGTAATTAATTTTTGTTTCTAATAATTTTAATTCAATTTCACGAGTTATATCCAAATTCTTCTGTATCTTCAATTCGAAATAAAAAAATTATGTCCTCTCGAATTTTGTTTTTGATTTTTGTATGTCTTTTTAGTATTCAATTAGCATTATCTCAAGCAATTTTATCAGCTACTTCCAAAAGCGATTTGAAAGATATTGATAGGATAGTGAATAATAAGCTTCCGATTCCAGATAAGTATTCAACATTGAATTTATCTACATCAAAAAAGGAAAGTAAATCTTATTTTTCTTTTGTATGTAAGTCCGATAAGTTTAAGTTTAGTGAATTAGTTTCGAAAGGCTACTGGGTAAGTGGTTTTATTGGCAATGAGCCAACCGATAAAACGAATTCTTTTGGAATATTTTCATTAAGATTGTCACCAAACCAACTTCAGGATCTTTACACGAACGATTTCACAGGAGTTTATGTTGAATTATCTCAAAAAAATCAACCAACCTTAGAAAAGGCACTGAAGGATACTCGAGCTGATAGTGTTCATCTGGGTATTGGATTGCCTGAGGGATATACCGGAAAGGACGTTTATATCGGTATTACCGATTGGGGATTTGATTACACTTCACCCATGTTTTACGATACGGCTCTCCAAGAATCACGAATCGTTGCTGCCTGGGATCAATTTAAAACAAGTGGACCAGCTCCTTTGGGTTACGGTTACGGAACAGAATACAATACACAAACAGCGCTCCAAGAAGCCGGTTCCGACACATCAAATATATATTCTTTCGCTACTCACGGAACTCATGTTGCTGGAATCGCAGGTGGTAGTGGAGCAGGAACACCCAACCGAGGAATGGCTTTCGAGTCAAAATTTCTTTTTGTTACCTTTTTAGTCGATGAAGCAGCGGTCCTTGATGCATGGGAATGGATGTATCAGAAAGCGCTTGCTGATGGGAAAAGACTCGTTGTAAACATGAGCTGGGGCTTGTATCATTTCGGTACGCTAGACGGAACTTCCCTTTTGAGTCAGGCGATCACTGCCTACAGCGATTTAGGAGTTGTATTTGCGAACTCCGCAGGAAATAATGGTAACGTCAATTTTCACATCAAAAAAGAATTCAATAATGATTTACTGAAATCCAAGATTGATTTCTATCCTTATTCATCCAATCCAAACATGTGGGGGCAAAGTATACATGCGTGGGGGGAGCCCGAAAAAAGTTTTTCAGCAGGTATTTTGGTCAATAATAACCTGAATTCACTTCTTGTTGAGAGCCCACTTTACTCAACGGATAACACTACCTCGTACATTGATACATTTCTCGTGACCGGAACGGATACAATTTGGTATAACATTTCAGCAGACAGTGCCCATAGCCTTAATAACCGTCCAACCATGCGTTTGAGGGTAAAAAATACGAATACTTCGTTGAAGATTCTGCTAAAGTCAACAGCAATAAATGGTATCGTGCATTATTGGAACGTAACAGAATTGACTACTGATGTTGGAAATTGGGGAATGCCATTTTCAGCATCTGGGCCAGGTACCGTTGCTGGGGATAATTTAAATGGGGTAAGTGAACCCTCGTGTTCTGATGATGTAATCAGCGTTGCTGCGTACGCAACGCAATACCAAACTCCAGGAGGTAGTAATGCAGGAGGTGCTATCGCTTCATTTTCGAGTTTTGGGCCTCGATACGATGGTGTAATGAAACCTGATATTGCCGCACCGGGCGTTTCAATTATCTCCAGTATGTCTTCCTTTACAGATGTAGCATTTACATCGCAAGGTTCTGTAGATTTTAATGGAAGAACATATCACTTTGCTAAGCTATCGGGAACTTCCATGGCATCGCCAATGGTTGCCGGGATTGCAGCATTATTGTTAGATGCAAATCCTTATTTATCTGCACAACAAGTAAAAGAAATCTTGATGCAAACAGCACGGCAAGATAATTACACTGGGAGTATTCCACCAGAAGGGAGTAACCGCTGGGGCGCGGGAAAAGTGAATGCTTATGCGGCAGTTCAGTTGGCCTTGCAAACTATTGGCCAACTTGAAATTAAAAATGATATTTCTTGGTTGATCTATCCCAATCCAGCAAAGGATAATCTGAATGTTATAAATTTGCCAATTTCAATAGAGGAAGTTGAAATCATCGATCAAAATGGGAAAGTAACGTATATTAAAATTAAAAATAATTCAATTTCACTTCAAAATCTTGGGTCAGGGTCTTTTTGGATTAGGGTATTACTTAACGGTAAAATTCAGCAACAAAAATTCATCAAATTATAATATGGAGATTCGTCGCATACAAAAAAATGAATTACAAGTAATAAGGGATTTGGCTTTAAAAATTTGGCCCTCAACATATTCTGGAATTATTTCTGAGGGACAAATGGAATACATGCTAAATTGGATGTATAGTATTGAATCACTTGAGAAAAGTTTCAATAGTAATCACTCATTTTTTGCTATTTATGCTGAAAGTGAACCTATTGGTTTCCTGGATTTAGAACTAAATAGTCCAGCCCAAAAATGGATTAAATTGCAAAAAATTTACATTCTTCCTGAAAAACAAAAGTTGGGTTTTGGACTTGCTTTAATGGACTATACTTTTTTATTTGCAAGAGAGAATAAAATTAAACATATTACTCTTCAAGTAAATAGAGGTAATAAAGCAGTTACCTTTTATGAAAAACTTGGATTTTTCAAGGTGGATGAAAAGGATTTTGACATTGGAAACGGATATTTTATGAATGATTTTGTGATGCAAAAAAATTTGTGAGGTATGAATGTTCCGCGTACTGTTTTTATTATACAAACTTCCTTTATCGGAGATGTAATATTGGTTACACCTCTCATTTCAGAGCTAAACCGTTTATTTCCTCAAATAAAAATTGATGTTTTAGTTAAGAAAGGGAATGAGTCTTTATTGGCAAATAATCCTTTTATTCGAGAGGTATTCATTTTG
Source organism: Bacteroidota bacterium (assembly GCA_016868915.1). Lineage (GTDB taxonomy): Bacteria > Bacteroidota > Bacteroidia > Flavobacteriales_D > Crocinitomicaceae > UBA952. The sequence goes on from VGFL01000059.1 coordinate 7,573, forward strand.
GACAAATCAAAGAGTAAAATCTCAGAAATTTGGCGGCTCATTCATGGATCAAAAAAACGGAGATATGATCTTACATTAAATTTGCATCGCTTTGGTTCTTCGGGTATAATTGCAGCATTTTCAGGGGCAAAAGAAATTTATGGTTTTGACAAAAATCCCTTCGCATTCTTATATTCCAAACGATTCAAGCATGAAATTGGTAATGGAACTCACGAGGTAACGCGAAATTTATCTTTGCTTGCAGATTTTGGTGCTGATTCTCTTTGTCGACCATCCTTATTTCCATCAGAAGTTGATAAGAATAGTGTGTCTCAATACACGAATAAAAAATTTGTTTGTCTGGCACCTGCATCCGTTTGGTTTACGAAGCAATTACCGGAAGAAAAATGGGTAGAGTTAATTCATTCATTTCCTTCAGCGTTGAAAATTTATCTAGTCGGTGGTAAAACTGATGAGGTTTTATGTCAATCAATCATAGATAAGTCGGGTAGGGAAGGGCAAGCACAAAATTTAGCTGGACAATTAACCCTTTTACAAACGGCTGCTTTATTTTCCAAGAGTGAACATGTTTATGTCAATGATTCAGGTCCTTTGCACATTGCTTCAGCGATGAATGTTCCAACCACAGCTTTTTTCTGTTCAACAGTTCCAGATTTTGGATTCGGGCCTTTGGCCGAAAAATCCGAAATTATACAAGTTGAAAATTTGGAATGTCGCCCGTGTGGGTTACATGGAAAAAAAGAATGTCCGCTTGGTCATTTTGCGTGTGGGAAGCAGATGGAAGTTGGAAAAAATTAATTCTCAATTACCTACTCACATTCGATTCTTTTCCAAAACGATAGTTTGAAAGGAAAACGGAAGATGCCGTAAAAGCCGTCACCACGAGAAAACTAACTGCGAGCACTCCATAATCTAACGTTACTTCAATCATTTGTTCTAGTTAATGCCAACAATTAATTTCAAATTTATTCGGCGATTTGTGAGGTAATTTGGTACTGAAAAATATACACCGTTTACGTCTTGAATCCATTGTTTTGACATTACGTTCTTAATACCCAATAGATTGAAAATTTCTAAACTCACCTTCGCATTTGAAAAGAGTTTTCTCAATTTTTTATTTTTATTTTCATCCCCATAAAGTAAGTCATACGACATTCCCAAGTCCACTCTGAAATAGGATTTCAATCGCAAGGTATCTTTGTAGCGATTTACATCCGGCGGACCATACGGCAATCCTGTTCCAAATTGAAGCCCCATCTGTACGCTGAAACGCTCAAAACCCGGCATGCGATCCTGAACCATTGCTCCTATTGTCAATAATTGATCCGTCGGACGCGGAATGTATCCCGGATAAATCGTAGCTGAATCAACCACCACTTGATCCTCCGAATAACCAAAAAGTATTTTTTCACCGGCTGCATTGTAGTATTCTTTGTACGAATCACCTTTGATGTCTTCTTTCACAGATAGTAATCCTAATTTGAAAAATGATTCAATTCCTTCCACAAATTCACCGTGAATATTTACATCGAATCCATAGGCGTAGGCTACGGCATCATTTGTAGCGAAATAGCGTGTCCGAACGTTGTCAATTTCATAGGGATTGATGTCCCACATGTATTTGTAGAAGATTTCTGATGTTAATTTAAAAGGAGTTTTTCGTTTCCACATCGGGAAAAAATATTCACTTCCCAAAACGGCATGAAAAGATTTTTGGGCTTGTACATCAAAATTTACGGAACCGTCGTAGCGTCTAAATTCACGGTAAAAAGGTGGTTGATAATACAAACCAGTAGAAAATCTAAAACTGTTGTTTCTTCGCAAAACGTTATCCCCCAATACCATATACGAACGAGGATAATATTGAAAATTCATTCGTGGTGTGACATAAAATTCATCATTTATCGAGGTATAACCCGAGCGAACACCTACCGACATCGCAAATCTTGAAGCGGATTCAGATACTGTGTCTCTTAAAGTGATTATTGATTTTCCTCCCTTTGAACGTTTAACTTTTGTTACCTCTGCAATATAATTTCTCTTTACAGTTGAACGGATAAAGTTCCATTGAAGATATCCTGTGTATCTCTGTCCGCTTACATTTTGTGATCCTTTAATCGTCTCAAAAAGTTCTACTTGATTTGGATCAGCTTGCGGAAGGCTGTAGCCCGCAGAATCAATTAATTTCCATTCACTTAAGCTGTCTTTGAACAGATCATGTTGGAAATTCACACCCCATTTCAAGGTGTTTTCAAATTTTTTAGTGAAGGTTTTACGAACGTTAAATTGATAATCTCCATCATGGTAGACGTTGACAATGGTTGCATTCAAACGATTTCTTGCATGATTTAAAAAAGAACCAACACCCAATACTGCAATTGAATCACCGTATTCTTCCTTGGATGGATCATTTTCTAACTGATTGATGTAGTATTGACCTAAAATATCAAAGTATTCTTTCTCGTCTGTATTAAAAACGGTCGCATAAAAATCAAGGTTAGTCTGTTTGTTAGGTTGATATTTCAGCGAAGTTCCGCCCATCATCGTTTGAAAGGAAGTGCGTTCTTGTCCATCAAAATAGATCATAAATGTATAAGCTTCATTGGCTACTCCAAAATCAGTTTGTTGCGTTTGGGGACTGAAACTGTAGCGATTCGTTGAAAAATGACCCAACGTTGACCAAGTTACCTTTTTCGAAAGTTTATGATTGATAATAAATTGACCATCGGCAAACACAGGGTTGTATTGTCCTTGAGTTGGTAATGAATTTAAAAAATAGCCATTTGATCGAAAACGAGCCCCAATTAAATAATCAGTTTTTTTTGTGAGATTTCCTTCCACATGAGATTCAACTCCTAATAAGGATAGTACGGCTGATGACGCAAAGGAAGAAGGTTTTCTGTATTTGATGTCTAGCACAGAACTTAGACGATCACCATATTCAGCCTCAAATCCACCACCCGAAAAGCGGATTTCATCGACAAGAGCTGAATGAATAAAACTCATTCCTTCTTGCTGCCCACTTCTCGTAAGAAAGGGTCGATACACATTAAAACCATTTACATAAACCAAATTCTCGTCGTAATTTCCACCACGAACATTGTAATTGCTAGTGAGCTCATTATTTGATGAGGCAGAGGTGATTAGCGTGAGAAATTTCTCTGTATTTATCATCAATTTGACGTCTTGAAGCGGAAGTTTTGTCAATTCAAAAGGATCTTTTTTCTCCTGGTTTAGTAAAAATTCTTTCTGCTGAATGAAATTAAATTGAATGGGCTTAAGCTCAATATTCTTCTCTGATTTGGTAATTACTTTTTGAGAAATCGTTTCCTCTACCTTATAAGTAATGAAGAGTGTGTCATTTTGAGAAACAAAAAAATTGAATTTACCAAGTGAGTCTGTGTATGTGCTTCCTGATTTTTTTCCCGAAAATTTAATAAAAACATCTGCAATAGGTGCCTCTTTTTTATCGATACATATTCCTGTCAGTAGGACTTGACTTTCCTGTCCTTGGGATGTTAGTGCGATGAAGAGTAGTATAAAAATTAAAAAAGGACGCATTAATTAAATAAACTAGAAACGAAATTAACTCTAAAAAATTTGAAAACGCTTAAATTTTCTATGTTTCAAACTTTTTTTAATGATGAGAAAATTAGAATGACTAATTTTTGAATAAATACCCTGTAAAGATAAATTATTCAATCACTAAATGGGCGAAATACTTTTTTGATGCAATCAAACTTATATTTTCAGGTCATACAATCTTTATAGTTTATAATTTCCCCCTAATTTTGTCTTTCTTGAAAAAAGGAATTTTTTATATTATTTTGTCTGGATTATCATTTTTGGTGGTCAATTTTTTTGTGAAATTATTTGGCATAGGTCCAACAAATACCGTCATTCCAGGACTACAAAAAATTCCTGCCCATGAATTAGTCCTCGCGAGGTCAATCATTTCATTCAGTATAAGTTCTGCAGTAATTGTTCATCGTGGACTGCCTTTTTTTGGAAATAATAAAAAGTGGCTGACTATCCGTGGAATCAGTGGTATGATGGCTTTAACCATATTTTTTCAGTCCATTCAACACATGCCTATTGCTGTCGCTTCAACAGTGCAATATTTAGCGCCTATTTTCACAATGATTTTCGCATTATTTATTTTGAGGGAGCGAATTTTAAAAATTCAATGGTTGTTTGTTTTAATAGCATTTTCGGGTGTTTTTCTTATCGGATTCAACAATTTATTTCAAACGAAAACTACAATTTATCTAGATCCATTTTGGTTAGGATTTGGAGTCTTATCTGCGGCATTTTCAGGCATAGCATACGTTGCTATTGTAAAACTAAAAGAAACGGATAAACCTATTAATATTGTGAGTTATTTTCCGATGTTGGCAATCCCTGTAATGTCAATTTGGTGTTTGTTTGACTTTGTAATGCCAAGTGGAATTGAGTGGTTAATTTTATTGATAATCGGGATTTGCACCCAGATTGCTCAAATTTCATTAACAAGGGCACTTCATTTTGAAAGCTCTTCACTCATCATGCCTTTTCAATATTTGGGATCTGTATATGCTTTACTAGTGGGTTATCTGATACTCGATGAAAGGTTAAACATAATTGTTATTACAGGCGTATTTGTAATACTACTTGGAGTTATTTTGAATACAATTGCCAAATCAAGAAAAAAAGTATCGGATTTAAACTAATTGGTGTAAACACTCAAAATAATTGTTAAAAAATCATTAGGATTATTCTATTTTAGTAACTTAACTTGCGATTCAATCTTATTGATCTAGTTCTAAATCTTTCTGAAATCATTAAATAATATTACAATGAACCGGTTAATAATACTCTTTTTTTCATTCTTTATCCTTTGTTCATTATCATTAGTCCCGGATAGAGACTTACCATTAGATGATAAAATTACGGGATGGCTTTCATTAAAAGAAACTGACTATGAACCAAAAAAAATAAATCTAAATCCGGTAATACATATTTCCGTTTATGATTTAAATTCACAAACATATTTTAAAACCAAACAACCACTTTATTTAAGTGATGGCACAAATAAGATTCCCTTAGTTTATCAGGAAATTTTTGACTTAACTCCTTCTTGTACACAAATTCTCGCTAAGCCCAAAACACCATTAAAAAAAGACCAAATTTATACCTTAGAATACCAAACGAACCTAGCATTACCTAAGCTTATGTGGAAAACAATGGATTTTGATTGTTATGACTACACTCGCCCTTTCTTTAAAAAAGACACGAAATTTAATGATACTATTTTAAGTGATTACCAAGATAATAGTATTTATGTGAGTGAAAGTGACGAATCCAATTGTGGAGGGATTTTAGAATTGTTTTTAGCTCCGAATCGACCTATTAAAATTCTTTTAGGAGATGACTACACAATTCCTCAAATTCTTGTAAATCAATTAACATTCGGGGATACTAATAGTGTTTGTAATTATAAATTAACCTTGATAGATGAGTCTGGAAATTTGAGTTTAAAATCCAAAACCGGTAAGATTCAATTGCAGAAACTTTTTGAAGAACACATCCATGAAAGTCAAGGGAACTGCTGTAGGATTCCTGAAGGATATGAAAGTACACAATCTAAATCCTTTTTGCAAGAGTTAATAATGTTAACAAATCCAGTTTTAAGTATCTTTTTTCTGGTTACTATAATCTTTGTTATAATATTAATAATTAGCCTTTCTAAGCGAAGACTGAGAAAAAAAGAAGATGATTCAGAGTTAATGCATGGAGATGATAGTGGAACACAAGCTAAAACTGAAGAAGATGACAAGATCGACTAGATTAAAACTAAAACGCCCCACATTTCTGTGAGGCGCTTCATGTGATCCCGTTTGGATTCGAACCAAAGACCTACTGCTTAGAAGGCAGTTGCTCTATCCAGCTGAGCTACGGGACCATAATTCTTTTATTTTTTCTTTTCCTATTCCACTTTTGAAATAGACTTCTCGTTTTCTTGCTTCTTCTCTTGAGGCATATTCTTCAAAAAAGAATAACTCCCAAGGGAC
>VGFL01000060.1 GCA_016868915.1 Bacteroidota bacterium
TTTCAGGAACTATTGATTATGAAAGCGCTTTCTATCAAACAGAAGACAGTTGCCAATCATGCCTGACGGGGGGAATCGCCTTGCCAAAAAACCTTGTCCGTGTTTATCCAACGCTGATTGATACATATGTATTCTTAGAGGTCGACAACAAAATTCTTCATAATTACTATTTACTCATAAATTGTGTTGGTGAAGTCGTTCAATGTAATAAAATACTCGAAGAGAAAACTCAAATTTCACTAGATCAAATTCCATCAGGGGTATATATATTGGTGATTAGCGGAGACTCAAACCTGTATTATAGATTGATAAAAAATTAATCCCCTCGAAATTTCTTTTTATTTCCGTTTTTTGGCAATGGCGGCGTAGTCAAGCCAATAAATTAATTTTAATGAAAAGCTGTTCACAGGTCCGTTATCAAGCGTATTTTTTAAATTCATCCAATACAATTCTTGAATCGCTTTATCAGCCGTAAAAATTGAATTCTTCCATACCACATTCAATTCACTTCCAGGAAGAAAAACCCATCGGAATTGCATGTCTATTGTAAATGCATTGTAATTGATATCATAAGCTGAATTTCCATCACTGTCTTTACCGTCAAATGATACTAAATCAGATAATCTTCCATTGTCCGTAAGTTCATAAAAAGCAGTATACTTTATAGCAGATCGATAATGTCTTAAACGAAACGTAACTCCCATTCGATTTGTTAAAATATAATCTAATGACATAGATTGTATTGTATTTACTCTATTGCGTTGTCCAAATAAAATGCCTGATATTGATTGAATCGGTTGCCCGAATTGAACTGCAAATCCTTGACTATTCCATTGAAATTCTTGGTCCCAAGAGTAAATTGCCGAAATATTATCTGAAATTCTCCATCTTGGATTAAATCGATAATCCCATTCCCACCAATTTGGGCGTCCAACATGTACATATCCAACTCCAGCATCAATTGCAAATTTCTTTTGATAATTACTAGAGACCCACAAAGAAGTATAATGCCACGTTGGCCTAATAAAAAAACTTCCCCATTGCCGTGGTTCAAAATAATCAAAGCTTTCAGCCAGGGATCCGTCATAACGCAATCCTCCGGCATTGAAATTTTTTGAAACAAGAGTAATCTTTCCATCTAGGTAAGTCCCGGTATAATTTTTAGGCATATATAGGCCTTCTACACTCAATGAAGCACCTACAACAAATCGGTTCAGATAATCCCATTTGGGTTTAAAAACACGATATCCTCCAGCTATTTCAAGAGTTTGATTATTATTATTATATAAGAACCCCAAATCATTTGGATCGTACGTATTTGACTCTTGCAAAACACTTATTCCATATACCCATTTGCCGCGTTGTTTCCCAATATTAAAATTCAATCGATGACCAAGGTTTAATGAATTAGAATATTTTTTACTTGATATAGCCCCGCTTCCATTTACATAATAATTATTGTTTTTTGAATTGAGAACAAAATTTAAACCCGAAACATTGGCATCGTAAAAATCGCCCGCTCTCCAAACATTCGTATTTGTGAAGGTAATCGAACTGTTATTTTTTAAATTTTGATCAAGGACAAAAACATTGTAATTAGTTAATGGTGAAACTGTCACCGATCTTGTTAAGTCAGTGATTGTATCTAAAACAAGTCCTTCTTGTTCAGCAGTAATTGCATTAAAAAACCCAATTCCCAACCCATTTTTCATACGACCAGAGATTTTACTTGCATTATACAACTGAGAAGGCAATGGTTCTTCCACTAAATATTCATTTTGACCAACCTGCGCATTGGAAATAGAATAGGGCGCTTGAATTCCAATTCGACGGCTGTAAAAAAGACCAGCCTTGTTAAACAATTCTGTACCTTCCGTAAAAAACTGTCTGTTTTCATTGAACTGAACTTCAAAAGGAGATAAATTCAATACCTTCTGATCAAAAACAACCTGTCCAAAATCTGGAACTAAGGTCACATCTAATGTAAATGCTTCATTCAACCCATACTTAATGTCCATTCCGCCATTCATGGATCTTGTCCAAAGTGGATCCTCTCCGTCTTGTGGGATTCGGTCAAGGTATGCTGATAAATAAGGCATAAGAGCTAGTCTCACTGGTGGTTTAATCCCCTTTAAATTTGTAATATCGCCACTCTCCAAAAGAAAATTCTCTAAATCAGGATTTACTGGCGCCCACGTACTTTCTTCACGTAATCTAGATATTTGGCGAGAAAAATTTACACCCCAATTTTGCACTTCTTTTTTAGGAAAACGAAAAGCTGAGTAGGGAATTCGTATTTCGACAACCCAAGCAGAATCAGTAATGTGTATAACTGAATTCCAAACCAAGTTTAATTGATCATTGTAATCATTAGCCGCAATTTTAGCATCTACTTGCACGCCTCGACTGGTTACTCCAAAATAAAATCCATTTTGGTTATCATTATAGGTATCTAAAAAGATGGAAAAAATATCTAATGTTGGAGCAAAATCATCTCTGAGCGACAAAACTTTTGAAATAGAATCTGGATGGTCGTAACAAACAGCTCCAAAATAGATCGCTTGGTCATCATAAGCAATTTGAACAGTGGTTTTTTTTGCTGAAGGATTACCGGGTCGGGGCTTCATCTGAGTAAAATCCCTCACTAATTTTGCCTTTTTCCAAATTGATTCATTCAATTTCCCATCTAATACAATTGGTTCAATTAATTTTTCCGCTTGAATTTGGTATTGCGAAAATACAGAATTGATTGATAAACAAGTAACAATAAACGGCACAAGAAAAAAATGATTTTTCATAAAGAACAAATGTACTGTTTTGAAAAATGAATACTGATATTTCTAATAAAAACTAAACTCAGGAATTGTTTATTGTAAATAATTATGATGAAAAATTAAATCTTACCCCAAACAAAAAAGCCGTCCTTGGGAGACGGCTTTTAAGGCGATATAGGATTAAATAAGTCTATTTTACTGCTGCAACAACTGCTTTGAAGGCTTCAGGATGGTTTAAGGCCAAATCTGCTAGCGCTTTGCGGTTTAATTCAATTCCAGCTTTGTTCACAGCTCCCATAAACTGGGAATAACTCATTCCATTTAAACGAGCCGCCGCATTGATGCGAGTGATCCATAACGAACGGAAATTACGTTTCTTTTGTTTTCGGCCAACATAAGCGTAGCCGAGTCCTTTTTCAATTGCATTCTTTGCAACGGTCCAGACATTTTTTCTCCTACCAAAGTATCCTTTGGCAAGCTTCATCAAGTTTTTTCTTTTAGCTCTTGATGCTACATGATTAACTGATCTAGGCATAATTTTTAAGTTTTTTGACAAGGAGTGCTCGCCTATGCGAATCTTAGTTACTCATTATCGGGTTAAACAATTTAAACCAATTGCTCTTTACTTCATGCAAAGTTGCAATTTTACATTGGAGATATCAGCTCCATGAACTAAACCGGCGTGAGTCAAGTTTCTCTTGCGTTTAGTTGCCTTCTTTGTCAAGATATGGCTTTTAAACGCATGCTTCCGCTTGATTTTTCCAGTACCAGTGATAGTAAAGCGTTTTTTCGCACTGGATTTGGTTTTCATTTTTGGCATTTTTCGTCAATTTTTAGATTAACTCTATATCAGCTTCTTTATTACTTATTTCTTCTTTGGGTTGATCATTACAATCATTTTCTTTCCCTCTAATTTTGGTAGTTGTTCCACCACACCTGCATCTGCTAATTCTTGAACAAATTTTAATAATAGAATCTCTCCTCTATCCTTAAAAACAATTGTTCTCCCTCTAAAAAACACATATGCTTTGACTTTGCTTCCTTCTTCTAAAAATTTTTTAGCATGGGCAACCTTAAAATTGAAATCATGATCATCTGTGTTTGGTCCAAATCGAATTTCTTTTACAACAACCTTACTTTGTTTTGCCTTAAGTTCTTTTTGTTTTCTTTTTTGGTTGTACAAGAATTTCTTGTAATCCATAATTCTACAAACCGGAGGAACTGAATTAGCGGCAATTTCTACTAAATCAAGTTCTTGTTCTTCAGCCATTGCTAAAGCCTGTCTAATTGAAATAATTTTTGGTTCTTGTCCATCCTGAACCAACCGTATTTCTGAGGCCATTATTTTATCATTTATTTTGTGAAGTGCCTCTTCTTCTCTTTTTACAAATGGTTTTCTGTTGTTATTTCTCATTTACATTTTTACCGTTACGCCAATTCTTTTTCTATTGACCGCTGAATTAATTTTATAAAATCTTCAGTCGACATAGAACCTTTATCTCCCTCACCTCTTTGTCGAACAGAAACTTGATTCAACTCGATTTCTTTTTCACCAATTATCAGCATAAAAGGAACCTTTGCTATCTCCGCATCTCGGATTTTTTTCCCGATTTTTTCATTTCTGTCGTCAACGAAACCGCGAATATCGGAAATTTTTAGCAAATCAGAAAGTTTTTGGGCGTATTCGTTGAATTTCTCAGATATAGGAAGAATTGCAAATTGTTCAGATGACAGCCATAGAGGGAACTCACCTGCACAATGTTCGAGTAAAACAGCAACAAATCGTTCCATAGATCCAAATGGGGCTCGATGTATCATTACCGGTCTGTGTTTCTGATTATCCGCACCAACATACTCCAATTCAAAGCGCTCGGGTAAATTATAATCAACTTGAATTGTCCCCAATTGCCATTCACGACCCAAGGCATCTTGAACCATAAAATCCAATTTAGGACCATAAAACGCTGCCTCACCATATTCGACAACAGTTGGAAGATTTTTTTCTGCCGCAGCCTCTATAATTGCTTGCTCCGCTTTTTGCCAATTCTCCTCAGAGCCAATATATTTCGAACGATTTTCCTTATCACGAAGTGAAATTTGGGCTTTAAAATTGTGGAAATCTAATGTTTTAAGAACATATAAAACGATATCAATTACATTCTTGAACTCATCTTTTACTTGCTCTTGGGTGCAAAAAATATGAGCGTCATCCTGCGTAAAGCCCCGAACACGCGTTAGCCCATGCAACTCTCCCGATTGCTCATATCGATAAACCGTTCCAAATTCTGCAAATCGAGCAGGCAGATCTTTATACGATTTTGGTTTTGATTTAAAAATCTCACAGTGATGAGGACAATTCATTGGCTTAAGGTAGAACTCCTCATTTGGATCAGGAGTTCTTATTGGTTGAAATGAGTCTGCTCCGTACTTTTCATAATGCCCAGAACAAACATATAATTCCTTGTTGCCTATGTGTGGAGTAATAACTTGCTCATATCCGGCTTTTTTTTGCGCAGTTTTTAAAAAATTTTCTAATCTTTCGCGTAGAGCGGCTCCTTTTGGAAGCCACATAGGTAGACCTTGTCCTACTTTTTGAGAAAAAGTAAACAACTCAAGCTCTTTCCCCAATTTTCTATGATCTCTTCGTTTTGCCTCCTCAACTTTAACTAAATATTCTTCTAATTCAGTTTGTTTTGGAAAAGTAATTCCATAAATTCTGGTTAATTGTTTATTTTTTTCATCCCCGCGCCAATAGGCCCCTGCAATTGATGTGAGTTTAACAGCTTTAATAAAACCCGTATCGGGTATGTGGGGGCCGCGGCATAAATCAGTAAAATTTCCTTGTTTGTAAAATGTAATTGCCCCATCTTCCAGCTCTGATAGCAATTCTAATTTGTAGGAATCCCCTTTGTTTTCAAAATAAGCAATGGCATCTTTCTTTGAAATTTCTTGCCTAATAAATTGAAGTTTTTGTTTGGCCAATTCCTTCATTTTTTGTTCAATCTTTTCTAAATCTTTTTCGCTAATTGAATGACTTTCAAAATCAATATCATAATAAAACCCATTTGTCACAGGAGGTCCAATTGCTAGTTTAATACCAGGATAATAAAATTCCAATGCTTCTGCCATAAGATGAGCCGAAGAATGCCACATAGTTGACTTACCCTCTTGATCGTTCCACGTCAATAATTGCAAATTCGAATCGGAAGTAATTAGTTGGCTTGCATCTATTACTACTTCATTTACCTTTGCAGCAAGGACATTTCGAGCCAGCCCTTCAGATATGCTTTTTGCGACATCCATTGAGGAAATCGGATTTTCAAATTGTCTAACTGACCCATCGGGCAATGTTATGTTTATCATATCTAAATATTGAAAGAAATGCAAAGATAGGCTAAAGCTTGTTTTTAGCCAATTTTATAAGGAATAAAAAAAGGAAACAAATCTTCCTTATGTCTCACATTTTACCCGGTAAATATTTGTGGAATTCTGATTCCAAAATTTCATCTATTTTTCAGAAGGGAAGAAATACATGTTGTTCGAAAAATAAACAGATTGAGTATCATTGGTAATTGACCTTATTTGCTCCAGATTGATACATTTGGGTTTTCAAAGGAATGAAAAGTCCAACATCGCCTTTTTACGCGATTTTTTGGGTTAGTTTCGTCAATGGAACCCCTCTCTAAACGCTTTCTGAAAAATTTCCCCCTTATGCTGCATTGCATAAAATGCAAAATTTAACTGCGGAAAAATTATTTTTCCTGACAAAGTTCAACAAGCAGCCCATTGGTTGATTTGGGATGAAGGAAAGCAATTCGTTTGTTATCGGCGCCATCTTTTGATGTTTGATTTATTAAAACAAACCCTTTTGCAATTAATCGCTTTATTTCGTCATCAATATTTTCAACATCAAAAGCGACATGATGAAATCCTTGACCTTTCTTTTTTAGAAACTTTGAAATTTGACTCTCCCCATCTGTTGGTTCTAATAATTCTATTTTACTTTCTCCAATTTGAATAAATGCTGTTTTAACAAATTCACTTTCAACTATTTCAATTTTATAACACTCAGCACCTAATAAATTCTCGTAAATTTTAAGAGACTCTTCTATATTTTCTACAGCAATCCCCAGATGTTCAATTTTTCGAAACATATTAATTTTTTATGAATTTTTCAGTCTTATTGTCAAAGTTTAGATAATATAATCCATTTAGTAATTTTCGACAATCAACTTTAGAAGCCTTCCCGCTTTTCAAAATATTTCCATACGCATCAAAGACCTGAAAATAGGTTTCTACCTCTAAATTATTTGATTTAAAAGTAATAAAATCTTTAACCTTAGTTGGTGATTTTGAGACTGACGCTACTTTTGAAACAAAAGTAATTGATTTCGATGAACGTTTCTTTAACGTATTATCAACCTGAGACACCCTAACCTCATTCTTTCCTGAATGAGGAAATAATTTAAATGTATAACTATTCAAAGTGGCTGTTCCTTCACCCCTAACTTCACCAACCTCAACCCACTTATCCCATTTATATTGTTCAATAATAAAATTTAACTTCCCTGATTCACTGGTTGTTGACCAATTAAGATCTGTTGAATTAGATACGGCAATTGAGTTTAGTTGAAAAGTGCTTTTTGGCAATAAAACTTCAGGATTTACAATTTTTGGTATACAATCATCGCTATGATGAACAACTAAAAAAACAGGTTCCCCAATGGCCATTTTCATTGCTTTGAGATTGATGGTTAAGGTCGATGAATTCAATGAAATAGGAATTAAATCGCCATTAATATATATTTTCGAAATGCAGAAACCAAAACCACTCGCATCATTTGGATTTTGAATAAAAATATTTTTTCCCTGATAAACTCCTTCAAGTGAAAGTTTAGCTGCAAAACATGCAGAGGAGTAACTAACCAAGAAAAGTATCAAAATTATATTTCGCATAATTTTATTAATTCCAAAAATCCCAAGAAATACCCAATTGAATTTGCATCGGGGGTATGGGATATCCTTTGGCCAATTGCAGCATTCGATTATTCCAAAAATAACCTAAATTTTCTGCTCTTGCAAAAAACTTAAATGCTTTAAGCTCAATTCCCGCGAATACAGAAAGATCAAGAAATGCTCTCTGTATCAATATAGCATCAGCATTCCTAAATAAATCCATTGATGGATAAATTTCAAATGGAATAAACCCACCAATAAAATGTGGCTCTACGCCTAAATAGCCGCTAAGTTTTCGCTTCTTAAGAACGCCTCTTTCAACAATCATGCGCATCCTAAACAGGTGCGATGGATAGATTCTCCAAACTGTTGGTAAAGAGTAGAACGAATAGGAAGGAGAAAATGTGAATAGCTTGTATTTTAAATCATAGCTGATAGAGGCATTGAAAGAATTAACGTTCGTTATTTGTGAATTTGACCATGTATTTCCAATAAAAAAATAGGGGTTTTTTAAGTAGATATGAGCAGCTTTCAACGTTAACAAGTTATTTTTTAACGGTAAGGTGTATGCTATCTCCACTTTATTTTTAAGCTGCCGTTCATAAATAGAAAGTTGGTACTTGATATTATTTGAAAAATAATGCCTCTGAAAAAGTTCAGGGAATGAGTTTTCTATTTTCCAATCCATTTTAAAAATTGTTTTCCCCCACCTCTTTAAAATTGCAAATTCATTTTTCCAGCTTCGTCCACGTCCAATTATATTGAAATCAAACTTTTGATTTAGCGAAAAATTTCGTGCTTTGTAGATGAATGACTCATCAATGTCCAATTCGAGAGTATCTCGATAAAATAATCCATTCCTATAATTCCAAAAATTTTGAAGTACTCCAAAAGTAAGACTCCATTTACTTTTCGTTGTAAAAAAGCCAATTCCATTCGCAATACTACTAATTTGAAGGTGATCATTGGTTTCAAAACTATCTACATAAATTTGGCTGTACTGAGAAATTAGATCGCCCGACTCCAAAAACCTTCTGTTTCTTGAATGAAAGTTGGACCTACAATATATACCTGATCTTTCATTCGAATCTTTATGAATATCGATATAGTTCGACCAGTTTAAAAGAACTTCCCTTCGAGTTGAAAGAGCGTTACTTTTATTTACTGGAATTAATTCAGGGGCATAACTTAATGGTAAGCTATCGTTAATAATGCCGCCATTCCATCCATAAGAACGAAGAGAAAAATCCGCTGTTAAAATCGATTCTAGATTTTTACTTTTCTTAAATGCTTTTATAGTCACAAGTTGATTTTTAACACTAGAATTTCTTAAAACCCCAGTAGTTTGTTGATTAATATAATCAAGATTAACAATCCAGTTTTTAGCGAAAGCCTGAGAATACTGAAATTTTGCGAATTGAAAAGCGGATGAACCAAAAGTATAGACAAAACCTAGGTGAGGAAGGGAGGTATAGCGAAGTATATTAGTAGATTCTAATGCATTAAATGGAAGTCCAGAATATAATAGCTGAAGTGGATCGTAAAGAAAGGGTTGATTTGAAGCAAACCCGAGTGAAGTAAGCGCATAGCCAGATGATAAATCAATCGTGGATAGTTTTCCTGATATGGAATGGGTTGACTTAAGTGAGTCTAAATCAACACGAGGTATTAACTGTTGAGAATTTAAATTGTCGAATAACCCCAAAAAAAAACAAAAAAGTAAATATATTTTTTTTGACATCTTCAAAAACTAATTTTGAAAAACAAACATAACAAAAAAAGGGGCCGATTTGCCCCTGTGTTCACACAAAAATTATGTCATTAAAGGCCGTTAACCTGCAATTGAAGGCCAGATTTCAAATTGCCTGCCTTATTTTTGTGAATAATATTTTTCTTAGCTAGCTTATCCAACATACCAACCACAATTGGTAGTAATTTCGAAGCTTCTTTTTTATTTTTTAGGCTTCTTAACTTCTTAACCGCATTACGCGCGGTTTTGTGCTGGTACTTATTTAAAATCCTTTTCGATTCATTTGAACGAATTCTTTTAAGTGCTGATTTATGGTTTGCCATTTTTAAAATTTATTACTTTACTTATTTAAACAGTAGCCCATAGGAGAATCGAACTCCTGTTTCCAGGATGAAAACCTGGCGTCCTAACCACTAGACGAATGGGCCAAATCACTTTGGTAGCCCATAGGAGAATCGAACTCCTGTTTCCAGGATGAAAACCTGGCGTCCTAACCACTAGACGAATGGGCCAAAATATCCTTTATTTTTTGGGATTGCAAATATACAGGTTTTTTCAATTGATACAAATAATGAATCCCATTTTTTTAGATTCAAATAGCGGATAATTCTAATCTTATCGCTAGGGTTTGAAGCCCATTCGTTTTGAAGTGCTTATCTTCAAGCTATCGCTGATTTCTAATACTTGGGCAACTGTAATCTCCTCCAAGTATTCGTATGGTGGAAGATATAAATCAAACTGTAATGCAAAAGCGAAAGATAATTGTACTACAAGACGAATATAATTTTCATTCAAAATTGCATGTTCGGGATCTCTGAAAATTGCTCCTAAATGTCCACGTCCCTCAACCATAAAATGGTTATCATAATTCATCATTACACGGGCGATTAGATTGCCGATATCATCGAAACGATTTCTCAGGTATGACTCTGCAAGAAAATTATAAATATGTATAACTGCGAAATACCCGTTATTCTCGTTTGAAGCAAAATATTTTGTCCCCCATAAGGGACTTGAATCAGGAAGCCTAAAAACATTCGTGTGCAGATGAAAAACTAACATATCACTTCCAACGAATACGATTATTTCATATTTCCCCCTATCCTCGTAACTGAGTCGAATTCGTTCATCATTAACTTTCTTTTTTAATTCCTCTAGTTCAGAAATTATAATCTGTTTAAACGATTCAAAAACTTTTTCTGAATCCCCTGCTACATCTTGTTTGAGCGCGGATTTTGAAGTTAAAAGATTTAATATTGCCTCTCTATTTTGATCTAAAGAATTTGCTTGTTTTTTCTTTTGCTTTGCCATAACTGGTTTAGTTAAAAGTTAGTCTCAATATAGTCTATCATGGAATGAATAATCTTGATGTGAATTTCTTGCGCCCTATCAGCATATTGGCTGTAAGGGGCTCGAATTTCTACATCACAAAGCTTTCCCATTTTACCACCGTTTTTCCCCGTTAAACCTACGACTTTCATTCCTTTTTCTCTTGCTGTGTCAATTGCTTTTAAAATGTTTTCAGAATTTCCAGAGGTTGATATTGCAAGTAAGATATCATTCGTATTTCCAATACCCTCGATAAAGCGGGAAAATACTTGCGCATACCCAAAGTCATTTGAAACGCAAGATAAATAACCGGGATCTGATATCGCCATTGCAGGGATAGCTTTTCGATTCTCTCTGTATTTCCCTGAAAGTTCCTCCGCAAAATGAATTGCATCGCTCATAGACCCTCCATTCCCACAGCTTATAATTTTACTCCCCTTTTTAAGGGAACTTACCATAAGTTTACCAGCAGTTTCAATATTTTTAATCTCCCCTGAAAGGATAAATTCCTTCAAAATTTTTTCAGCCTCTAAAAAATGATTTTCAATTCTAGAAATGGACATTGACGAAATTATTTAATACGCAAATCTACGCAAAAAAACAGCCGTTACGTTAAGTTAAAAATGAAAACGTTAATCTTTTTCATTTTCCTCAAAATTCGAGGGAAAAGAAGTATTTATGTCGTAAACTTATCAGAAATAATTAACTCCTTTGTTCCGTGCGTCCAAGAATAGAACCCTTCGCCTGATTTCACGCCTTTTTTGCCTGCGGTAACCATATTTACTAATAGTGGACAAGGTGCATATTTGGGATTTCCGAAACCGTCGTGTAGAACTTGTAAAATCGCCAGACAAACGTCCAAACCAATAAAATCAGCGAGTTGTAGCGGTCCCATGGGATGTGCCATTCCCAATTTCATAACCGTATCAATTTCTTCAACGCCTGCAACACCTTCGTACAAGGTATAAATCGCCTCATTAATCATCGGCATAAGAATTCTGTTTGCCACGAACCCCGGGTAATCATTCACCTCAACAGGAACTTTCGCTAATTTTTTGGAAGTGTCCATGATTAGGTTGGTTACCTCGTCTGAAGTGGAATAGCCACGAATGATTTCAACTAGTTTCATTACAGGAACCGGATTCATGAAATGCATTCCAATTACTTTATCTGCACGATTCGTAACAGAAGCGATTTTTGTAATTGAAATAGACGATGTATTGGTTGCCAAAATAACAGATGAATCAGTTACCTCATCTAACTCTTTGAAAATCTTTAGTTTTAAATCAATGTTTTCTGTTGCTGCTTCAACAACGAGTTGAACACCTGCAACTCCTTCCTTCATTGAGGTAAACGTTTTTAAATTATTCAATGTTGCTGATTTTTCAACCTCAGTCAAAGCACCTTTGGCAACTTGTCGATCTAAATTTTTTCCAATCGTTGCAATTGCCTTTCCCAAAGCGGCGTCAGATACATCTATCAAATTGACATGATAATTAAATTGTGCGAATACATGAGCAATCCCATTTCCCATTGTTCCAGCACCAATAACCGCAATATTCTTCATACTTTTTTTACAAATTTAAGGAATTTAATCATACTGAATTTTAAACGAAGTACTTACCACACCTCTTTCTACAACAAACTTAATTAAACTTTAATTGTGAATACGCTCTGTTTTTACAAACTTATCTTGTAGTTTATTCGAAAAATATAGGTTGACTTATTTTTTAAAAATGATTCTCTAAATCCAAATGAGGCACTAATTTTCTGTATCTTATTTATTTCGATATCAGTGCCTAAAAAGTACCTTATTGCGTTCGTCCCTGATGAAATAATGACATCATCTTCTGTGTAAATAATATCCCTATTCCACCCATAAAAGTGTTCCATTGAAATAAAAGGGGAAAGAAAAAAATCCTTTATATCGTGCTTAAATGTCACTTTGTTTCTCAATATGCTACTATTTCTTGTAAATTGATTATTGTCAAATTGCTGACTAATGGTCCAGTTAAACTTTACACGCTTGGAAATATCCAGTATTCTTAAAATTGATACATCTAACCCAAGGCTAACTCGATTGCTGTATGCATAAATTTGTGCATTCAAGCCGCTGAATTTGTTATTTTCTATTGAATTACGATACCTTACAAAAGTTTCTAGCCCCTTGATCCAATTTTGAGTGAATTTGAAATCAATATTCGATTTATCGAACTCATTTGTATTTTTTAATCTATACTCATAAGCACCTTCCAAAGCAAGGTGTTTTCCAAGTGATTTATTTACCCCTGCACCCAACCAACAAGAGAATTGGGCATTCGCATAACTCGAAGTAAGTAAAACAACGACAAAAAAAGGTACAAAGCGATTAATAGTAAACATGAAAATCACCCGCATCTACAAGTTGTTTTTTATCGGTTATTTGTACTGTTTTAGATATCTTATTGAATTTTCCATTTTGCAATGTATCCTCGGATAAAGCGTAAATAGTATAGTTTCCTTTTTGAAGTCCTTCAAACGAAAACATCCCATTTTCGTCAGTTCTCACTGAATTTGAAGAATGTGCATTCTGACCATAAATAATATAAATTCGCTCATCTCCGCGACCAAAAGATTGCCCGAGCGTATTCGGAGTTCCTTGATTCGATACATCTACGGTGAATGGCGTTGAGTAATCATTTGCAT
>VGFL01000061.1 GCA_016868915.1 Bacteroidota bacterium
TACCTGGATTAAAAGTGCATTCAAAACTCTTACAAATTACAAGGATTTCTGGCAAAAAAGAACACTTTATTAGCTACATTGGAACAGGGAACTTTAACGAAAGAACCTCCACAATTTACACAGATGTCGCACTGTTAACAGCAAATAGGGAGATTGGGTTAGAGGTGAATCGCGTATTTAGACTTATTGAAAATAATTTAGAACGAACAACTCACAAGCATTTACTCGTGTACCCATTTAATGTGAGACGAAAATTGTTTAGCCTTATCGACAGGGAAATTACCCACGTCATAAAAGGACAAACCGGAGCATTTCGGATGAAACTCAATAACTTAACAGACAAGAAAATAATTGAAAAATTATACGAAGCATCCAAAAGAGGGGTGAAAATACAATTAATCGTTCGAGGAATCTGTTGCTTGAAACCAGGCGTAAAAGGATTGAGTGAAAATATTGAAGTTATAAGCATCGTAGATCGCTACCTAGAACACGAACGGTTTTTTATTTTTGACAATGCTGGTAAGCCAACATATATCATTACTTCCGCTGATTTGATGGAACGAAATCTCGATAACCGGATTGAAGTTGGTGTTTTTATAAATTCTAAAGAAATTCAAATGCAACTCAATTGTATTTTTGATTTCCAATGGAAAGGAAGCGTTAAAGCACGATTAATTTCCTCCGATTCAAAAACCAGATATAGAAAAAGAAATTTACCACCATTTCACGCCCAACAGGAGCTCTATAGCCATTACCAAACACTAAAGTGAAAAGTAATGAGTACCTTTACTTTGTCTCCCTGTATCTTTTGCTTAATCAATGATTAACTGAAAAATAATCTGTAAAAACCAATTTCGACTTGACTTTTTTTATGAATTATCTCATCCTTATCTTAACATCGGTCTATGAAATATTTCATTATAATCAATACTCTAAATCCAAATTAAATCTTGTTTTGAAAACATTTAAGTTCGGGTTTTTGCGAGCCATTAAATCAAATTTTTGCTTACTTGTTAGGAACTTTTCTTCATCACTCTGAATCGTAACATCAAGAGTAACGGTTAGGTAATTATTTTTCAATTCTTTTCTCAAAAAATGAAGAAAATCATCCAAATAATCCGAGATGTAATCTTTTTGGATATCGCTATCTAATTGTAAAATGTATATTTCATCACTTTTTTTGATAGGATTTCTTTTTATTAACGCGTTGTAAAAAGTTTCTAGTCCTTGTTCTTTTAAAATGAAACTATATTTTTTCCAAGCCATCTTCAATTGGTCTTCCGTAAATACTTCCCTGGGTTGATTTTCATCTATTTGAGTGGCTATTTCTTTTTCATTATATTTTAGTAAATCTTTAATTGAAAGATGAGAATCATCGTATTTACCGGTGGGTTTCTCTAAATTGTTTCGGGTATTTAGATTAGGTGGTGAAGTTTTATCGCTTGGTCTTTGGCTTGGGATTACTTTAGGTGTAATTGATTTTTCAGGCCTAAGGCTTTGCCCGACAAACGGAAGAATATCAATTGCTTCCGTTAGGGATTTTTTTTTTCACCCTCACTTTTTAAAGAACAAAGCTGCATTAGTGCTACCTCGACCAAGAGCCGTTGATTTTTCGCTGCCTTGTATTCTACATCTGCCTTATTTAGGGTGTGCAACGCGCGCAAAATGAATTGTTGACTCAATAATTGAGCTTGTTCTTGGTATTTTTGCTGAACTAAATCTCCCACTTCAATTAATTGAGCAGATTTTTGATCCTTACACAATAAAAGATTTCTAAGATGTTCTGATAAGCCTACTAAAAAATTATGAATATCAAAACCTTTTTCAACGATTTCATTAAATAAAACTAAAGATGTCGGAATATCTTCATTACAAGCAAATTCAATGAATTTAAAAAAATAATCGTAATCGAGAATATTCAAATTCTTGACAACATCTTGATAGGCAATATTATTTCCTGAAAAAGTAACAATTTGATCAAAAATTGAAAGAGCATCTCTCAAGGCGCCATCCGCCTTTTGAGCAATAAGGAATAGTGCTTCTGGATCAGCCGTAATTCCCTCTTTTTCAGCTATAACAGCGATATGATTTGCTATATCTTTTATTTTAATTCTTTGAAAATCAAAAATTTGGCAGCGAGATAATATTGTAGGGATAATTTTATGCTTTTCTGTTGTTGCTAAAATAAATATTGCATGTTTTGGAGGTTCTTCTAACGTTTTTAGAAAGGCATTAAATGCCGACGTTGATAGCATATGTACTTCATCAATAATATATACTTTGTGATCACCGAGCTGAGGTGCAATCCGAACTTGGTCAATTAAGTTGCGAATATCGTCTACAGAATTGTTGGAGGCGGCATCTAATTCATAAATATTCAAGGAAGAGCCGGTATTAAATGAAACACACGAATCACAGGTGTCACATGCTTCAATTTGTTCCGTTCGATTAAAACAATTTAGGGTCTTTGCTAAAATTCTTGCCGTGGTAGTTTTGCCAACACCTCTCGACCCGCAAAAAAGAAATGCTTGTGCTAAATGCTCATTTTTTATCGCATTTTTTAAGGTCTCTGTAATGGTATTTTGCCCAACAACAGTGTCAAATGTTTGGGGTCTATATTTTCTTGCAGAAACAACGAAATCGCTCATCAGTCAAAGGTAGTCATTAATTAAAATGAAAATTAAATCTATTTGATTTTTCCATCTTTTTGTTGATAAATTTCTACCAAAGATCCGTTTGAAGGAGTCCAGAGGTTGATTTTATCTGGCATGGAAAAACGTGTTTCTTCAGTTAATTCAGAAACATCTGCCGAATTTTCATAAAGGACTGTTCTTAGTTCAATTTTATCTTTTGAAACAAAAATCCAATTAAATTGATTTACGGCAGCCGCATCCCTTGTCCATGGTTTTAAGTCATCTGCAGCTCTTAACGGAGCGCCCCAACAACCTTCGCCTGCATAAACAATTCCGCTTTCATCATCTCGTTTGAAACCTTCGAAGGAAAGAGAATCTTTGCTTGATACGATAGGCCATGTTACCTTACAAGTATGTGAATCATTTTCTAGGCAGAGTCTTAAATTTTTATACTTTTCAAAAAGCGGAACAAAATTATTGTATTGGGTTTCCATTTCTTTCTTGAATTTGACATGTGGTCGGATAGGTCGGTGATACTGTGCAATTTGCCAATGGAAGTTTTTATGCTTCCGAAGTGTCGATGAAAGGAAATTTTTTTGAGGGCCAATTTTTAAAATTTCGGAATTAAGGGAAATCAAGTTTAATAAGTTGCCCCCAAATTCAGTGGAATAATAAATTCCCGATGAAGGTGCGTCAAATAATTTTACAATCACAGAATTAGCTCGTTCATGGTTACCTCTCGTAACAATTAATGGGGTAATTCTCCCATCAGGGGAAATTGAGTACTCCCAATCTTGAAACCATTCAATCCATTGCGATTGAATATCAAAACCTGTAAAATCTCCATTGAATAAGACTGCATGAGCTTTCAATTTTGAAACGAGAATATTTGCCTTTCTCCGTACTTCAGAATTATCTCTCGAATCGCCTCCAGCGATCAAAGATAATTTATCATGAGGCGAATTACTACATGTTGAGAAATGATAAATTCTACTTTTACCTCCCGAATCTTCTAGTTGGAAATAATATTTTGTATTGCTTTTTAAATTCTTTAAACGAACCATGTAATTATTCATTCCCCGAAATTTATTTGAAGATGAAGCTTTTTTTATGTTTATGATGTTCAATTTGTTTTCTGTGCTAAAATCGTTTTCAGAATAAGTTAAACTGAGAAACTCGCCACCAAACTGCTCCCATAGTATTGTAGCATCTTCACTTGCTACTGAATTAAATACAACTCTTACAAATCTTATCTTGGAAAAAGAAATAAAGTTGACCAATAAAAAAGTGATAACAAAAAATTTTCTCATTTTGGTGTAAATGTTTTATTTATAACAAAAGTAAAAACAAATTAGAATTCAAAGAAACACAAACTATTACTAACTTTGAATTATGGGAAAACAGAGGTCAACTCATTTTTGTAAGAATTGTGGATATGAATCTGTAAAATGGGTTGGACGTTGTCCCTCATGTGGCGAATGGAATACCTTTGTTGAGGAGATTGTTGAAACGGGTAAAAAAACTGATGTGGTACCTTTTTCAAATTTTTCCAAAAATGAACCAGCAAAAAAAATACAAGAAATACTGTATCAAAGAGAGCAAAAAATTGATTTAGAAGAAGTTGAATTAAATCGAGTATTAGGAGGAGGACTAGTTCAAGGATCGCTCGTCCTAGTAGGAGGGGAGCCTGGTATTGGAAAATCAACTCTTATGCTTCAATTAGCAGTCAATCAGAATAGGTTTAAAGTTTTATATGTATCAGGAGAGGAGAGTGAGAGCCAAATAAAAATGCGTGCAGAACGCCTCGGCCTTAAAAACGAAAATTGTTTTTTACTGAACGAAACAAATACTCAATCAATAATTGATCAAGCTCAAATTTTACTTCCTGATTTTTTGATAGTTGACTCCATTCAAACACTTTTTTCGAGTAATCTTGATAGTGTGACCGGAACTATTTCTCAAATAAGAGAATGCACAGCCTTACTTCTTCGATTCGCGAAAGAGTCAGGAACTCCTGTTTTTATTATTGGTCATGTCACAAAAGATGGAACCATTGCCGGACCGAAACTACTTGAACATATGGTTGATACCGTCTTACAATTTGAGGGGGATCAAAATCACATGTATCGTATTTTAAGGTCTCTAAAAAATCGATTTGGAAATACAAACGAAATTGGAATTTATGAAATGACACAAAATGGTTTATTACCGGTAGTGAACCCTTCTGAAGTTTTAGTTTCAAATACAGACGAACATTTGAGCGGTGTCTCAGTGGCCTGTATGATGGAGGGAAATAGACCAATTCTAATTGAAGTTCAAGCTTTGGTTAGTACTGCTGCTTATGGAACACCCCAACGAACAGCAAATGGATTTGATACGAAAAGATTAAATATGATTTTAGCTGTTTTGGAAAAAAGGTGTGGATTTAAGTTAGCTAGCAAAGATGTTTTTTTAAATATTGCAGGTGGAATACGTGTTGATGATCCGGCAATAGATTTGGCTGTTGTTGTAGCAATTCTCAGTTCGAATATTGACATTCCTGTCCCTAAGAAAACAGTATTTTGTGGTGAAATTGCCTTGACAGGTGAAGTGCGTATTATTGCAAAATTAGATCAAAGGATTAAAGAGGCGTTGAAGTTGGGATACGACCAAATTTTCATTCCAAAGGTAAGCAAACAAAGGAATTTCACTAGTTCTGAAATTAAAATTCAACAAAATAGCAGTATTATTCAAACTGTCAAATCTCTATTTTCATAAATTTTATGGTCATTTGTACGTTTAAAAAACGTAAATTTGGTTTTTACTTTTTGGGAGAAATCTGATGTGGGTATTTGTTGCTAATTTAATTCTTAGAAATCGTTTTTTTATTGTTGGTGCGATTACACTCCTTACCGTTTTTTTTAGCTATCAAGCATATACAAATATAAAATTAGAGAATAGATATGGTGTGGCACTCCCCAAAAATAGTGAATCAGCCATAAATTATGAAGCTTTTAAAAAGCGTTTTGGAGAAGATGGAAATACCATTGTGTTAGCAATCAAAACAGATTCGTTGTATACAAAGGAAAATTTTAGAAAGTGGAAAGAGCTCGGGGATTCAATTTTAGGTATGGATGGGGTAGATGGCAGAGAATCTGAAGCAACCTTATACTGTCTTAATAATGATACTGTAAAACAGCGATTCAAACTTGAGAAAATTTATAATGAGAGTCGTCCAATTGATTCTGTAAAACTTCAAATAAGAAGTAATCCTGCCTATAAAGATTTGTTGTTCAATCCAGAAACGAATGTTTCATTAATGTTAATACGTATTAAAAATGAAGTTCTAAGTGATAAAAGTAAGTGGAGACTTATCTTTGATATCGAAAATCTAGCACGAACCTATGAAAGTCAATTTGGAAAAATCCATATCGCCGGTTTACCCTATCTTAAAGTTTCAATTGGTACAAAGGTTTATAATGAAATGTTTCTTTTTATTTTTATATCCCTATTGGTTACGTCTATTATATTGTACTTCTTTTTTCGTTCTTTCAAAGTTGTCGCTATTTCGCTTATTGTTGTTTCTATTGCCGTTGTATGGGCGATGGGTATGATAGGATTCTTAGATTACCATCTTTCGCCAATGATGGCCTTGATACCTCCTCTTATGATTGTAATTGGCGTTCCAAACTGCGTTTTTTTGCTCACTAAGTTTCATCAAGAAGTAAAAGAGCACAATAACAAAATTAAAGCTCTCTCTCGGGTGATTCAAAAGATTGGAACTGCCACATTTCTAACTAATTTAACCACCTCACTTGGTTTTGGGACATTCATTTTTACAAGTTCTGAAAAATTAATGGAATTTGGTTTGGCCGCCTCAATAAATATAATGTTAGTTTTTATTTTATCGATAACTATTTTACCTATTATATGCTCGTTTACTCCACAACCGAAAGCAAGACACTTGAAACATCTTGATAGAAAACTTGCTCGAGGAATTATTAATTCTGTTTTATTTTTATCACAATACAAAAGAAACTGGATTTACGCAGTTTGTTTAGGAATCGTAATATTTGGATTAGTAGGAATTTCTAAGATAAAAACTACTGGAAACCTGACGAGTGATTTACCTGATAGTGATCCTTTAAAGAACGACATGATGTTTCTTGAGAAAAATTTTGGTGGGTCTATTCCATTTGAAATAATAATTAATTACAAAAAGAAAGGTAGATTATTTAGCCCAACGAATAATAATACTCTCGAAAAAATTGATTCTGTTCAACAGTTAATAAATCGAGATTCTCTTTTTTCTAAATCCATTTCTGTTGTTGACCTTGTAAAATTTGTGAACATGTCCTACTACGGCAACGATACGCTGAGTTATGCTCTTTTTGAAAATAGTGAAAAGGGAAGGATAAAAAAATATATTGATCAATTTAATCTAAATAATCCCTCTGATCAGGGTGTATCGATGAAAGAATTAGTTGACACAACAGCCACAATTATAAGAATAAGGTGTCAAATTAAAGATCTTGGTTCATTTGAAATATTGAAACAAAGAGATATTATGAAAAAGAATATTGATAATATTCTTAACCCTGATAAAGCAAAATGGGAAAAAATATACGGTTACATTGCAAGCGGAAAAAAATCATATATTGATACAATAATGAATATAAATGAAATTCGTAATGAATATGTATCAATAATATCCAACAATAATCCAGAATTAGAAAATCAATTAGATACGAATGAAACTCTATTACGAAGTTACCTTCAAAAACCTGATTTCATTAAAAAGATAAGAAAATCAATTGATAATCAGTATTTTGAAACAATTTTTACTGGTACTTCAATTGTGGCAGCTGATGGTACTCGATTTTTAGTAAATAATTTACTTTCAAGTTTGGCTTATGCTATTTTATTCATTGGAATTCTGATGGCTTTATTATTTAGGTCATGGAGAATGGTTCTTATTTCATTGTTACCGAATTTAATTCCTCTTATTTTTATTGGGGGATTTATGGGTTTTGTTGGAATTCCATTAAAACCTTCAACGCTACTTGTATTTAGTATTGCTTTTGGTATTTCCATTGACGATACTATTCACTATTTAGCGAAATACAGACAAGAATTGAAATCCAAGAAATGGAATTTAAAGGAATGTGCGTTGAACGCATTAAAAGAGTCAGGTCTTGGAATGTTTTATACCTCAATTGTCTTATATAGTGGATTTTCCGTGTTTCTTTTTTCTCAATTTGGCGGTACGCAAGCTCTCGGTTTACTAATCTCTATTACACTGCTCGTTGCCATGATCACAAATCTTACTCTTCTTCCTTCTCTTTTACTAACATTGGATCGATTTATTAATATAAAATCTTTTAATGAGCCTTATTTTGATGCTTACGAAGAAGATTTTGATATCGATTGGTCTTCACTGAAATTAACAACGGATGACGATCAAGATAATTCAAAATATCCTGGCTTACCTAACTAATCTTATTTAAATTTAGCTGAACATATGAAAGGAATTATTTTAGCTGGGGGATCCGGAACAAGGCTACATCCCTTAACACTTGCGGTCAGTAAACAGCTTATGCCAATTTACGATAAACCGATGATATATTATCCATTATCCATTCTCATGAGTGCGGGAATTCGTGAAATTTTAATTATTTCAACTCCACACGATCTTCCAAATTTTGAAAAATTACTTGGAAATGGTCATTCTTTAGGTTGTTCATTTTCATATGCAATACAAGAAATTCCCAATGGTCTTGCTCAAGCATTTGTAATAGGAGAGTCTTTTATTGGAGAGGATAGCGTCGCACTTATTTTGGGGGATAATATTTTTTATGGTGTTGGAATGGATATGCTTTTGAAGCAAAATAATAATCCTGATGGTGCAGTTGTTTATGCATATCACGTGAGTGATCCAGAGAGATATGGTGTGGTGGAATTTGATGAGAATTTGGATGTAGTTTCGATAGAAGAGAAACCTACACATCCGAAGTCAAATTATGCGGTTCCAGGTTTGTATTTTTACGATAATTCAGTTGTTAAGATTGCAAAAAATTTAAAACCTTCAAATAGAGGAGAATACGAAATTACAGATATTAATGCTGAGTATCTTAGAAAAGGTAAATTAAAGGTAGCTATTTTAGATAGAGGAACTGCTTGGCTCGATACAGGGACCTTTGCATCTCTTATGCAGGCTAGTTTATTTGTTCAGGTTATTGAGGAGAGACAAGGACTAAAAATTGGTTGCATTGAGGAAGTCTCTTATTTAAATGGATTTATAAGCAAGGATGAATTAAAAAAAATTGCGAGGCCTTTAGTTAAAAGTGGCTATGGAAGCTATTTATTGAATTTATTGAAAACATCAAAATGCTAAATTTCTATACACAAAAAATAGAAAAATACTTGGAAAAGTATAATCTTCCAAACTCACCTGAAAATATATATAGACCCATTGATTATTTTTTAAAAATCGGCGGTAAAAGACTACGGCCTGTTTTGACTTTATTGGCTACAGAGTTAGGTGGTGGAGATGTGGATAACGCTATTCATGCGGCGATATCAATAGAGCTTTTCCATAATTTTTCGTTAATTCATGATGATATTATGGATGATGCGCCAAAACGTAGGGGATATGCTACAGTTCATGAAAAATGGAATTCTAATATTGCTATACTGTCAGGCGATGCATTACTCATAAGGGCATATGAACTAATTTCAAAACAAAAAAATGAGCATATTCCCGATTTACTAAAAATTTTTAATAAAACAGCCATCGAATTATGTGAAGGCCAACAAATGGATATGGATTTTGAAAACCAAAATGAGGTTACGATAGATGATTATATTTCAATGATTCGGTTAAAAACTTCTGTTTTATTGGGTTGTGCTCTTGAATTTGGTTTTATCATATCAAACCAAACTATGGAAAATCGGAAAAAAATATATGACTTTGGTGTCAATTTAGGGATTGCATTTCAAATTCAAGATGATATATTAGATCTTTATGGTGATCCAGAAAAAGTTGGAAAACAGGTTGGGGGAGATATTAAGGCTAATAAAAAAACACTTCTCTATTTAGTTTCAAAAAATATAGTTAACAGTCATAATCACAATACATTAAATGCAATTAATGAATTAAAAGATTTAGATAAAAAAATTGAAGAAACCAAAAAATTTTATGATAAAAATGGGGTTCTTGAAGAAACAAAAAAATACTTTGACTTTTATCACGATTTATCAATTGAGTCTCTCAAGTCTTTAGAGGTCATTGAATCCAAAGATAAATTGTTTCACTTGGTAAGTTATTTATTTAATCGCCAGAGCTAGTTACTTTTTTTTGAATGGTTTCCTCTTTGGTAATTTATCTTGTTCTTCAGCCAATGTTAAACATTCAGATAATTCGAGGGTTTCTAAATCAGTATCTTTAGGAAGTTTGTAGTTATTTTTTCCAATTTTTAAATAGGAACCCCATTTACCGTTAAGAATTTGAACATCCTCTCTTTCTGAAAAGGTCTTTAATACTTTTGAGGCATCATTATTTTTTTTATCTTCATACAGCTCTAAGGCTCGCTCCAAATTTATTGTCATTGGATCTTCCCCTTTTGGAATTGAAACAAATACTTTTCCGATTTGAATGTAGGGTCCAAATCTTCCGATATTTGCTTTGACTATTTCATTTTCAAATTCACCAAGAGTCCTGGGGAGTTTAAATAGTTCTAAAGCTTCTTCAAGAGTAATTGTTTGAATGGATTGATCCTTTTTCAAAGATGCATACGTGGGTTTTTCTACATCGTCATCTTTACCAAGCATAATCATAGGTCCAAAACGACCAATTCTTGCTGATACTCTTTTTCCTGTTACTGGATCAATACCAAGTTCTCTTTCACCAGTTACACGTCCTGAGTTTTCAATTGTATGGGTTATATTTTGATGGAATGGATCATAAAATGAACGAATCATATTTGTCCAGCTATCAAGACCCTTTGCGATATTATCAAATTCTTCTTCTACCTTTGCCGTGAATTGATAATCCATAATTCTAGAAAAATGTTCATTTAAAAATTGGGTAACGAGAGTTCCAATATCAGTAGGATATAGTTTATTACGTTCTCTCCCAGTAATTTCGGATTTTTCTGATTTTTGTACCCCAGAATTATTCAAAGTAATTATTTCGTAAACACGTTCTACACCCTCTTTCTCCAATTTTTCAACATATCCTCTTTTTTGAATTGTGGAAATCGTAGGTGCATAGGTTGAAGGTCTTCCTATTCCTAATTCCTCCATTTTTTTAACCAAAGAAGCCTCGACATAGCGAGATGGTGGACGTGAAAATCGTTCAGTAGCAGTAATTTCAATTCTCGAAATAGACTCACCAACATTCACGGCTGGAAGTAAGCTCTCAGATCCATCGCTATCGTCTTCATCTTCAATTTTTGATTCAAGATAGACTTTGAGAAATCCATCAAATCGAATTACCTCTCCTTTTGCAATAAAACTTTCACTTGCCTTATTTGAAACAATCTTAATTGTTGTTCTTTCCAGTTGTGCCTGACTCATTTGACTTGCAATAGAGCGTCTCCAAATCAACTCATAAAGACGTTGTTCATCATTTTCTGAGTCAATTGATGAAATCAAAAAGTCGGTTGGTCGAATTGCCTCGTGAGCCTCTTGCGCATTAGAACTCTTCGTTGAATACTTTGTGGGTTTTGAATAGGGCTCACCGTACAAGGTAATTATTGCACCTTTCGCATTTTCTATAGCAGACTCAGATAGGTTAACTGAATCAGTTCTCATATAAGTTATTTTTCCTGATTCGTACAATCTCTGGGCAACAGACATCGTTCGAGATACTGAAAATCCAAGTTTTAAACTTGCTTCTTGTTGGAGAGTGGAAGTTGTAAATGGAGCTGAAGGTGTTTTTGTAGCAGGTTTTTGTTGAATATCACTAATTAAAAAATCAGCATGTTGAATTTTATTAACAAAAGAAAAAGCAGACTCTGAACTTGAAATATTTTGATCTAATTCCGCTCTCAGAATTCCATTTTCTGTTTTAAATTGGCCAACTACCTTATAATAATTTTGGCTATTGTATTTTTCAATTTCCTTTTCTCGTTCTACAATTAGCCGAACAGCAACTGATTGGACTCGTCCAGCAGAAAGATTTGGACGAACCTTTTTCCAAAGTACAGGAGATAATTCAAATCCTACTAGCCTATCGAGAATTCGCCTTGCTTGTTGTGCATCTACTAATTCTTTATTAATCTCTCTCGGGTTTTCAATCGCTTTTAATATGGCGGATTTTGTAATTTCATTGAAAGTAATTCGTTTTGTATCTTTTTTTTCAAGATTCAACGCTTCAAATAAATGCCATGATATTGCCTCTCCTTCACGATCCTCATCCGTGGCCAACCAAATAGTTTCAGCAGAGGATACAAGTTTTTTAAGTTCGCTCACTAGCTGTTTCTTGTCAGAAGAAATTTCATACATAGGGAGAAAATTATTATCCAAATCAATAGACAATCCCTTTTTTGGTAGGTCCCTAACATGTCCAAAGCTAGATTTCACAATAAAATCTTTTCCTAAATAACCTTCGATGGTTTTTGCTTTTGCGGGAGACTCGACAATCACGAGATTTTTAGCCATATCTGGAGAATAATATTTTTTAAGTGTGCAAAAGTAATCTTAAATTTATCGATTGACAAAAAATGAAATTAATTTTCAAAAGAATTCTTCTAAAATTGAGCTATTTCTGTCAGTTGAGCTTTAACTTTTTGGTTTAAGTGAACCTTAATTTTTGTATTAAGAGGTAAAAAAACATCAACACGAGAACCAAACTTTATAAAACCAAATTCTTCACCACCATTTACCCTTTGACCTTCTTTTAAGTAATAACAAATTCTTCTTGCCAATGCGCCAGCAACTTGACGTAATAATACTTCTTGACCTGCCTCTGTTTTTATAACGAATGTGGTTCTTTCATTATCTGTACTGCTCTTTGGATGCCATGCAACAAGATTTAAACCTTTGTGGTATTTCATGTATTGTATAACTCCGGAAACAGGGTTAAAATTGGCATGAACATTCAAAGGTGACATAAAGATTGAAATTTGAATTCGTTTATCGTAAAAATATTCAGTTTCTTCAACTTCTTCAATTACGACTATCTCGCCATCAGCAGGACATAGAATATTGCCTTCAGTGTAATTATATTTCCTTATTGGTATTCGAAAAAATTGCATAATCGCAATTAAAATAAAAGTAGGTAATATACTTAAGATTAAAAAAACGAATAGGTGTGTTTCATAAATTTTAAAATAAATCAGTACTGTTTCAATAACTAGAAAAAAAATTCCCGCTAACATTATAGAACTATAACCTTCTTTATGTAGTTTCATTGAGCAACCAAATAATTAAGATAAAACAGTGACCAAAAATAGTAAAAAGGGACTGTAAACAAAAAACTATCAAATCTATCAAGAATTCCACCGTGACCTGGAATTAGTGTTCCTGTATCTTTTAAATCTACACTTCTTTTAAATGTCGATTCGAGTAAATCACCAAAAATGGAGGTTGGTGCGATGATTAATGCTGAAATAAACCAAAATAATACAGGGAGTTCACTGGTCAAAATTGAAAGAATGAGACTAACTAGAAGAGTTAATAATATCCCTCCTAAAGCACCTTCCACAGTCTTATTTGGTGAAATCCTATAAAAAAATGGGCGTTTCCCGAAAGATTTGCCAATAAGATATGCAAAAGTATCATTGGACCATATCAAAATATACATTCCCAATACAAGTAAAATATTTG
>VGFL01000062.1 GCA_016868915.1 Bacteroidota bacterium
CAATAAAAAATACCATGGCATCATTTGCTGCAGAGCTAGGTCCGTGAGCATTGTAAAAACTATTCAATGCACCTGTTCCATGGTAAGACCAACACGGTCCACACCAAGTTGCAGATACATCGATAACAACCATTTTTCCTTGATCAAGGTAATCGAATAAAGAATGTGAATTTCCATTGATATCAGTCAACGTGAAATTGTTTACCACAGTTCCAACTGGAGTTTGGGCATTTAAGCCCCCCATTCCAATCAAAATTGCAGCGCTAAGTAATAATTTTTTCATTTTATGTATAATTTAGTTCTCGTAAATTTAGCATAAAATTTTTAGAATGAAAAAAAATATAATTTTTTTTTCAGGTGCCGGATTGAGTGCCGAAAGTGGTATAAGTACGTTTAGAGATTCTGGCGGTCTCTGGGAGAAATACGATATTTCGGAGGTGGCAACACCTGATGCTTGGATAAGAAATCCAGATCTTGTAACAGACTTTTACAATCAACGGAGAAAACAAATTATTACTACTTTTCCTAATGATGCTCATCGTTTTATTGCAGAGTTAGACAATAATTTTGAAATTACCGTTATTACTCAAAACATTGATGATTTACATGAACGAGCTGGCTCTCGTCATGTGCTGCATCTTCATGGCAATATCAGGTTGGCAAAATCCTCTGGACCGAATCAGGAAAAGAAACTCTATCCAATTGATGGTTGGGAATTAACCAAAAATGATGTGTGCGATGATGGATATCGCCTTCGGCCTCATGTGGTTTGGTTTGGAGAAGAAGTTCCTGCTTTGAATGATGCAATTCCTATTATTAAATCTGCTGATTTTTTCATCGTTATCGGAACCTCATTACAAGTATACCCTGCCGCAGGGTTAATTCATTACGCTCCAAGTACGGCAACAAAAGTTATTCTAGACCCTAATCTTGATTCCTTTTCTATTCCTTCTGATTTTATAAAAATTAAAAAAAAATCAACCGAGGCGATTGTAGACTTAAAGAAACTTCTAAAAATTGATTGACTTATTTTTTTACAACTGAACGAAACTGCCCCTTGGCAACTTCTGTTTGAATTTCAATATTATTTTCAATTTCATCAGAATTTGTTATTGCTTTACCATTAAGTCGTGTAATAGAAAATCCACGCTTTAATACATGAAATGGATCGAGTAAATCTAAATTCTTTTCAAATGCAGTTAAATTTCTCATTGTTGAAATTAACAAATCATTTGTATGAAATATTAATTTAAGCTGATGTTCATTTATTCTATTCACTCGCTCTTTATTATCAATTTTGAGGTTGTGAGTAATTTGAACAACGATATTTTTTATATGATTTTCATTTTGAGTCACTACTTTTTGAAAATTGTACTCTATTGATTTTGTCAAATCTATTAAATGTTGCCTAGATATTCCAATATTGTGTTTAGAAACCTGCTTAAATAGTCGTAATAATGAATCCAACTGTTGACTTAAATTGAATAATAAATCAAACGACTTAGTTTTAATTATTTGACAACTGTAATTAAGTTCAAGATCAAATTCCCGAAAAGTTTGAATGAGAAATTCAGCCAGTTTTGTTGGGGTTATTGAATTGCGATAAGCGATCATTTCAGCTACATTAAAATTTGTTGAATGTCCAATACCTGTTAAGATAGGTAAGGGAAATGTTGCAATTGCTTTACACAACTCATAGTGATTATAACAAGTCATTCCAACCTCTGCCCCTCCTCCACGAACAATAACAACCAAATCGAAATGACTCCGTACTTTTTTTATTTTTTCAAGTGTTCCAATAATAGAATTTACCGCTTGATCACCCTGCAAATATGCATTAAATAAAAACGTGAAAAATGAATAACCCTCCTCGTTCGTATTCAGAACCTCCATAAAATCTGAAAGACCTTTACTTGAATCTGCTGATATAACCGCAATCCGCTTCGGTAATAACGGAAAAGAAAGTTGCTGATTAAGATTTAATATTCCTTCCTTTTGAAGCCGCTTTAAGGTTTCCTCTCTTTGTTTTTGAACTTCCCCTAATGAAAATGAAGGATCAATATCCAAAATCTGTAAGCTTAAACCATACAATTCACTAAAAGTAATTTTCACCTGCATCAACAAATTACTTCCATCTTTCAATGGTTCTTTTACAATCTCTATAAATTGTTGATTGATTCGCTCGTAGTTTTGTTTCCAAATAGTACCGGAAAGCTGAGCCACAATTTTATCATTTTCACGCTGAACAATTTCAGGAAATGCATGTCCACTCGGAAAACGATTGAACTTATAAATTTCTGCTTTCACCCAATACGTTTGAGCATATCGATCTTCTATTGTTTTGCGAATCGACGAGACAACTTGTTTTAGAGAAAAAATTTGGCGATCGGGGGGCATTTAATTTTTTTCACAATTTGTTAAATAGACAACTATCTTTCTACGGTATTAAAGAAGATTACAAGATAATTATAAAAAAATTTGCGAATCTAATTCCCCGCTAAAATTAATGCTTGTGATTGGGATCGCTATGATCGTGGTCATGCCCATTGTTACCTCCTGGCTGGGGTGCTTCAATTGACAAAATTTCCAAATCAAACACTAAATCTGACTTTGCAGGAATTTTACCCGCCGCACGTTCACCGTATCCTAAAAAGTAAGGTATGAATAATTTTACTTTTCCTTTCGGACCAACCAATGAAATTCCTTCTGTAAATCCTGGAATTAGCGGCATGTCGATATAATTAAAATTAAAGGGTTCATTTCTATCTTTCGAAGAGTCAAATTTTGTACCATCACTAAACAAAGTCCCCGTGTAATGTAAACTTACCTGCGAACCTTTTTTCGCACCAAACTTGGAGACATCTTTACCCTTTTTTGCTATCACATAAACCAATCCCGAAGGGGCAAGCTTTGCTTTTTTGTTTTTCTTTTTCACTTGAGCGTAAAAATTAGCGATATATTCCTCTCGTTTCTTTTGCTCCTCCATTTTTTTTCGTTCAATTTCGACTAATTTAGCAGCTCTAATGCCATCAAAAACGGCTTGAGCGGACCAATTTTGTACTTCATCACCCACCCTAATAATTTTAATGCTAATGATTAAATCATTTTGTTTGATGGAGTCAACAACTGATTGACCTTCTACAACATGACCAAATACGGTATGTTTGCCATCCAACCACGGTGTTTCCTTGTGCGTGATAAAAAATTGACTGCCATTCGTATTTGGACCTGAATTGGCCATAGAAAGAATTCCAGGACCTGTATGTTTTAAATCTTGAACGATTTCATCTTCAAATTTGTACCCAGGACTACCTGTTCCATTTCCAAGTGGACAACCACCTTGAATCATAAAATCTTTTATAACACGATGAAATTTTAAACCATCGTAAAATGGTGTGTTTTTTGAGACTCCGTCAACAACAATTTTTCCTTCAGCCAATCCAACAAAGTTGGCAACAGTCATGGGAGTTTTCTTGTGTTCCAACAGACAAATAATTTTTCCTTTCGATGTATTAAACTCTGCATAAATTCCTTCCGTACTCATGTTTGGATTTACAACTTCATTTGCATTTTCTGGAAGAACTTCCCCTTTTATGTTGATACTTAAATTGGGAGTATCTTTATCATTTGAAGTGATTGTCACACTTTTTTGAAAGTTTCCAACACGCTTCGTATCGTATGTAACTTTTATCGTTCCAGATGCACCAGGGGCTATCGGTTCTTTGGGCCAGTCGGGAACTGTACAACCACATGATCCACGTGCCTCGGTTATTATGAGTGCTTCGTCACCCGTATTAGTGAATTCAAAAGTGCAGTTTGGATCTGCATCATACTTGATTATACCATAATCATGAAAATCCTTTTTGAACTGAAGTTGAGGCCCTTTTTTAAGCTGACCAAAGGCTGACAGACTTATAAATGCAAGTATAAAAAATAATAGATTCTTCATAGTTTTTAATTTTCAATTCCCAATAATTCAACTTCGAAAACCAGTGGCATATATGGCTTAATTGCACTTCCTGGTTGAGGGTTAGCACCATACGCCAATTCTTGTGGTATAAATAAGCGGTATTTTGACCCAACCGCCATTAATTGTAATCCTTCGGTCCACCCGCTTATAACTTGATTTAAGCCAAATGTAATAGGTTCTCCACGTTGAACTGAACTATCAAAAACCTCACCGCTTGGTGTTGTTCCGTGGTAGTGAACTTTAACTTTAGAGGTTGCTGTTGGTTTAGCTCCAGTTCCTTGTTTGATAACTTCGTATTGCAGGCCAGAGGCGGTAACTTTTACATTCGGATTCTTTTTGTTTTCCTCCAAAAATCTAATTCCTTCCTGCATAGCCGCTTGAGCTTCCCTTTCCGCTCTTTGTTGGAACCAATTTCCTAAAATTTGATTCGTCGGATCAGAAATGGAAGGAGTATTTCCATAAATCTTATCACGTAAACCTTGAATTATCAATTCTTTGTTTAAATCTGTATTTACATCCGGAATATCCTTTAAAATATTGCTGGCTATTGCAGCTCCCAAAAGGTAAGAAATTGAATCTAGCTCATCATTCATTTTTTGCTGTGCTTGAAGGAAATTGAAACTCAAAGTGACGAGTAACAAAAGTAAGATATTTTTCATAGTTAAATTAAATATTTGCAAATATCATGCTTTTTCCTTAAAATTAATAACTCATTATGTTAAAGGAGTGTTAATTTTGCAAATAAAGTTATATGCTTGTTCGAATCGTAAAAATGGAATTTCAACCACAAAAAGTAGCTGATTTTCTTTACTTTTTTGATCGTGTGAAAAACGAAATTGCCACGTTTGATGGATGTTTAGGAATGAAGTTAATGCAAGATCAATCAAACCCATCGATTATTTTCACCTACAGTCATTGGGAAGAACAAGAGGCTTTGAATAAATACCGAGAATCAGAACTATTTGGTAAGGTATGGCCAAACGTGAAGCCATGGTTTGCAAAAAAACCCGAAGCATGGAGTTTAGATACATACTACGATCGAATGAAATAATCTATTTCACTGTCAACCCCAACTCCTTCCCTATTCGAACCATTTCCGAGAAAGCAGCTTCATAATCATTTGGAATAATTCCTTCCAAAATTGATTCTTTGATTTGAGATTTAATAATGCCAATTTCAGCGCAAGGACCAACACCAAACGTTTGCATGATTAATTCGCCTGTGACTGGCGGTTGAAAATTACGAATCTTGTCCTTTTCCTCTACATCACGCAGTTTTTGAGCGACTATTTCAAAGTTTTGCTTGTACTTCTTTACCTTAAACTCATTTTTGGAAGTGATATCTGCATTGCATAAAGTCATTAAATCATCGATATCATCACCTGCTTCATTTAATAATCTGCGAATTGCCGAATCGGTCACCGTTCCTTTTACCAACGCTATCGGACGCAAATGCAAGCGCACCAATTTCTGAACGTATTTCATTTTATGGTCCAAAGGCAAACGCATACGGGTAAAAATTCGAGGAACCATACGTGCACCCAAATCTTCATGTCCATGAAATGTCCATCCTATCTCTTTGTCAAAACGTTTAGTTGGTGGTTTTGCAATATCATGCATGATAGCCGCCCAACGTAACCACAAAGAATCTGACATCCCTGCCACATTGTCCAATACTTCCAAAGTATGGTAAAAATTATCCTTGTGAGATTTACCGTCAATGGTTTCAATACCCGCCAACGCAATCATCTCCGGAAAAAACTGATGCAATAACTGGGTGGATTTTAGCAATATAAAACCTCTTGAAGGTTGATCAGCCAATATGATTTTATTCAATTCTTCATTGATTCGCTCCTGAGAAATGATTTTCAACCGATCAGATTGTTTCAAAATCGATTCTAAACTTTTATTCTCTATTTTAAAATTGAGTTGAGTAGCAAAACGTATCGCACGCAGCATACGCAACGGATCATCGCTGTAAGTCACATCTGGATCAAGAGGAGTGCGAATAATTCCTTTTTCCAAGTCTGAAATCCCATCAAAGGGGTCAATCAAATCCCCAAATGTTTCTTTGTTTAGACTTAATGCCAAGGCATTGATTGTAAAATCACGTCGGTTTTGATCGTCTTGTAATGTTCCATCCTCCACAATAGGCTTTCGAGAATCTGACCGATAGGATTCTTTACGAGCGCCCACAAACTCAACGTCTAAATCTTTGTATTTGAAATGAGCTGTTCCGAAATTTTTAAAAAGACTTATTTTCTTGATACGTAATTTTTCAGCAGATAACTGAGCCAATTCCAAACCATTTCCTAAAACAACAATGTCGATGTCTTTGGATGGTCGCTCTAAAATCAAATCACGAACAAACCCTCCAATTACAAACGCTTTTATGCCATTCTCCTCAGCAACTTGGGAAACGACTTTAAAAACCGGATGAGTAAGTGATGATTTTAAATTTGACAACATTTAGGAAAATCAATTAATAAATTCCGTTTATTCTTCTTCCAAACCATTCCAAGGTTAAGAAAAACAACAGTAGGAAAAATAACCATTTGTAATCAATCAAATCCAAATAATTGGTCTCTTTGTAGGAAACCGACGAAATGTCTTCTCTCTTTGCAATGGCATCTAATAATTTATCGTAATTGGCTAATTGCTCAAATTTTCCCTTTGATTTATCCGACATTTCAATCAAAAGATTATGATTTGCATAGGTGTCTAAACCTTCCAAAGTAATATTTTCAACCACAAAAGCACCTGTTTTACTATATGTTTTGCCGGCATGAGAGGTTGTTGCTGTCCATTCGTATTTTCCGGGTTTTAATTTACCTAACGAAAGTTTATAGCCCTCCCCATAGGTTGCAAATTCCATTTTAGAAACTTTTTTATTCTCATCTTTTAAGACAAATTGAATTTTTGGAGTCGTTATTGGCGCCATCGACTCATTGTAAAACGAAGCATTAACGATAACTTCCTCGTTTTTCGTAAAGCGGTTGGGTAATGTAACACGCAATGCAGACGTATTTTGTTTAACCGTTAGAAAAGATGATGTTTTTTGTAAAAATTCGCGGTAACCAACAATATCCTTTGTTCGAACAAACTCGTTCATTTTCCAGCGCCACATTCCTTCTCCATAGATAACTCCTATTTTTGTTTCGCCTTTTTTCAAAAAGAAAACCATAGGATCATTTTTCACCACAGAACCAATGCGTTGATACACCAAAATATCTGAAATACTTGAACTTGTTAAGCTACCAAATTTTGATTTCAATGGAGGAAAATACTCAAATGCTTTGCTGAGTTCATCTGAAACTTCAAAAGGCTGAAAATCTTTGTTAACCTTTCCTTGAATTTCATCTATCTTATTGCCTGCCGGGGTTGATAAACCTATATTTAATGAATTAACAATGTTTGAAGGTGTATTTGGACCAAGTACGTACAACATTGGTTTATTTTGATCGTTGATAAATTTTATTAAGTTGGCATCTGCATTTATTCCCGGTTCATGCCAAACAATCAAATCAATATTTCGCATGTCTTTGTCCCAGTCCTTAGCAAGAACACTTTTTACTTCAAAATTTGCATTTTCCTCTAAAACATCTTTAATTGCTGCAATATCCGGATGAGGTGCGCCTGCCAAAATGAGAATTTTACTTTTAGAATCGAGAACTTCAATGTAAAAATTCCGCGTATTATTTTCGTAATTGTACTCATTTTCAGCTTTCGCAATAGAAACTGTGTAGGTATTGAATCCCAATTGATCTGCCTCCAATTCAAAAGCAACTTGTTTAAATTCACGTTGTCCTTTTTCGTAGGTAATGCTTTTGGTGGCAACTGTTTTTCCACCTTTCGATATAGTTACAGAATATGTTCCTTTGCCTAATTTAATAGCGTCAATGTCCACTTCAACGGGAAATTTATTTTTAAAAAATGCCACTTCATTAACTGAAATATTTTTGATGTAGTGATCTCTTTTTGGAATAGAGTCGCCTGCCCCCAATGTGAAAATTGGGGTTAAGTTTAATTTTGAGGAAGTGTAAAGCGGATTAGAACCCGTATTAAAATTTCCATCTGAAACAAATAAAACCCCTCCCAAATTTCGGTTGTAATAGTCCATCATTATTTTCTCAAATCCTTTTTCCAAGTTAGAATTGGGATCTTTCAAATCAATTGATCCATTGTATTTTGCTTGACTTCCCGTTGTCATCTCAACCAATTCAAAACGATCACCAAACCGTTCTTTGATTTTTTTTCTCAGTCCGTTTATTTGTTTTAAAACTTGATTACTATCAGCATAATTTCGCATGGAGGCCGAATTATCGATAAGAGTTACAAAAACCGGTTTTTCCTTTTTGTAATCAAATGATTGAAAGATAATTCCGAGAAGAAGAACACCAATTAAGAAAATTGATGCGGCACGTGCAATTCGTAACAACCATTTCCACGAAAAATGCAATTCATTGTACCATTCTGATTTTGAATATAGGTAATATGCCAAAAATCCTGCAATAACTGCCCAAGGAATTAACCAAAAAAGTGAGATTTCAGAGGAGTAGATCATTTTATTTTACAACCACAAATCTACTAAGGAAAAATGTATTGCGTAAAATTTTAACGGATTATTGTAAATCAAATCCTTTTCCTCAAAGTCGTAAATAGACTAGAATTTCTTTTTACGTTTCTTTTTCTTTTTGGAATCGTCTTCTTCCTCTTCAGACATTTCCTCCTCCTGATCTTCATTCGATTCTTCTAAACTTGAATTATCCGGTTTTTTGAGGAAATATTCTTGCTGTCCTTTTGCACATCGAACAAAGTGGCCATTTGCATCAAAATTAACATCCTGTATGAAATCTGATCTATCATACTTAAAGACGATGTAATAGGTAGTGTATGCATCCCCTGAATTGTTTGCAGCATTTTTTGGTGAACATGTCCAATAGGAAACTTGCATTCCTTTTCCTTGATATTTACCATCATTTTGCAGATAACCAGCCGGTAATATGTTCATATTAAATAAATTCTCGCCTTTTAAATCCCCATTCCATTGACTTGTACTTTTTAGCTTATCAGCAGAGCGAGTAATAGGTGGGATACATCTGCAATTTGTATCGTAATTCAAATGTAATTTTAATCCCATCCAATCTTGTACAGAAGGAACCATAAAACCATCTGGAGCGAGTCCTCGCAAGTCTGCAACTGCCCACCAATTATATATTTTACCATAAATACTATCATTTGCTGGATTGTAACCCACGCTACAATATGCAGGGACACCTTGTCTAAAGTTATTCTCCCATTCACTAAAATTTCTTGCCCTTGAAAGAGAGTCGCCATTCGCAAAAGTACTTGTATTTAAATTATGGTCAGCCCAATATAATTTTCCTATTTTAACATAGTTTTGACCGAAAAAGTATAAATTAACGATAATAAATAAAGTAGAGAAAATTACTGATTTCATAATTCTAATTTTAACATACCTCTTCTAATACAATTTCGTAACAAAGTTATAATATTTATCTTTGTCGTTCTTGTAAAAAAATGGAATACGATTTTAGAACAGTAGAAGACAAATGGAGAAAATTTTGGGCTAAAAATCAGACCAATAAAATAGGAGAAGATTTTGATAAACCTAAATTCTATGTGTTGGACATGTTTCCTTACCCATCTGGAGCAGGTTTGCATGTCGGTCACCCACTAGGATATATTGCTTCTGATATCTACGCACGCTACAAAAAATTACAAGGATTTAATGTTTTGCATCCCATGGGATACGATTCATTTGGTCTTCCTGCAGAGCAATATGCGATTCAAACGGGACAACACCCTGCGCTTACTACAGAACAGAACATTGC
Organism: Bacteroidota bacterium; assembly: GCA_016868915.1. GTDB lineage: Bacteria > Bacteroidota > Bacteroidia > Flavobacteriales_D > Crocinitomicaceae > UBA952. Next base: position 9,825 of record VGFL01000062.1, read on the forward strand.
TCGCTACAGAGATCAACTGGATAAAATAGGATTTTGTTTTGACTGGAGTCGCGAGGTAAGAACCTCATCACCTGAGTATTACAAATGGACTCAGCAAATTTTTATTAAACTTTTTAATTCTTGGTATAACCCGAAAAATAATAGAGCAGAGCATATTGATACGCTTATTTCAATCTTTGAAAATGAAGGATCAAAAGGAGTTACTCTCGAAATTTTAACCGGAGAAATAGAAAAAGAGGTTTTACCGTTTAGTGCAGCCGAATGGAAATCTTTTGATGAAAGAAAACAGCGCGAAATATTAATGCATTTTCGTTTGGCATACCTGGGAGAATCATTTGTAAACTGGTGTCCTGCCATGGGAACTGTACTCGCAAATGACGAAGTTGTAAATGGCGTTTCAGAACGAGGTGGACATCCCATAGAACGCAAGTTGATGAAGCAGTGGAGTATGAGAATTACTGCATTTGCTCAACGTTTGTTGGATGGATTAAACGATATAGATTGGTCTGAAAGTATTAAAGAAACACAAAGAAATTGGATTGGAAGAAGCGAAGGATGTTCAATTTTCTTCCCTTTCTTGAAAGAATTCACTCCGAAAGATACTTCGTCAATGGGAGAAAATTCATCTAAAATTGAAGTCTTTACCACCCGACCAGACACGGTTTTTGGAGTTTCATTCGTAACGTTGGCTCCTGAGCATGAATTAGTTGATAAAATAACAACTAATGAACAAAGACAGGAAGTGGAGACTTATGTCGAAAAAGCAAAAAATCGAAGCGAACGTGAACGTCAAGCTGATGTGAACACAATCAGCGGAGTTTTTACTGGAGCTTATCTTGAACATCCTTTCACAAAAGAGCCTATACAAGTTTGGGTAGGCGATTATGTGCTTGTTGGTTATGGAACTGGGGCGGTGATGGCAGTTCCCGCGCATGATGAGCGCGATTATAAATTTGCAAAGCACTTTGGTCTACCAATCAAACAAGTAATTAATCCTTCAAATCCTGAACACTCCATGGAACAGGAAGCTTGGACTGAAAAAGAGGGTGAAGTCATCAATTCTGATTTCTTAAATGGCCTACAAGTGAAAATTGCGATCAAACGGGCTATTGAGGAAATCGAGAAAAATTATTTTGGCCGAGGTCGCGTGAATTACCGTTTGAGAGATGCTGTTTTTGGTCGCCAACGTTATTGGGGAGAACCAATTCCTATCTATTACAAAGATGAGGTCCCATATGCATTGAACTATGATGACTTACCATTGAACTTGCCAGAAGTAGATAAATACTTACCTACAGAGGATGGAGAACCACCTTTGGCACGAGCAATTAATTGGAAATATCAAAACGAATACAACTATGAATTCTCCACGATGCCGGGTTGGGCGGGAAGCTCGTGGTACTTTTTACGTTATCTCGATCCAAAAAATCCAAATGATTTGTTCAGCCAAGAAAAAGTGAATTATTGGAAAAATGTGGATTTGTATATCGGAGGATCTGAGCATGCCACAGGTCATCTACTTTATGCACGTTTTTGGACAAAATTTTTATTCGACCGAGGAATCATTCCATTTGACGAGCCATTCAAAAAGATGATCAACCAAGGGATGATTTTAGGTAGAAGTAGCTTTGTTTACTTGGTCATTGGTGAAAATAAATTCGTTACAAATTCAATAAAAGATCACTTTAAGCATGCAGCAATTCACGTTGATATTTCTTTGATTGATAATGATAAATTGAACATTAATGAGTTTAGAAAATGGCGGCCAGAATATGCTGAAGCAGAATTTATTTGTGAAGAAGATGGGTCCTACGTTTGTGGGTATGAGGTCGAAAAGATGTCTAAATCAAAGTATAACGTTCAAACACCGGATGAATTAGTGGATAAATTTGGAGCTGATACCCTACGCATGTATGAAATGTTTTTAGGCCCATTAGAACAAACAAAACCTTGGGATACTAAAGGAATAACAGGAGTTAACGGCTTTTTACGCAAGTTTTGGAGACTTTTACATCCTACTGAAAATATATTTTCTGTTTCTAATGAATTAGGGCATGAAAAAGAAATGCGAGTTTTACATAAAACTATCAAGCGAATTAGGGAAGATTTAGACCGCTATTCTTTCAATACGTGTATATCAACCTTTATGATTGCCATAAATGAATTGACGGATTTAAAATGCAATAAAAAAGCTGTTTTAGAACCCCTCGTGGTATTAATTGCTCCATTTGCTCCTCATTTTTCGGAGGAACTTTGGGAGAAATTAGGAAATCAAGCAGGAACTGTCACCAATCAAAGTTATCCCGAATACGACGAAACATTTCTAATAGAGTCAAATTTTGATTATCCAATTTCCTTTAATGGAAAAATGAGAACAAAAGTAAATTTGAGTTTACAACTAACGGCGAAAGAAGTAGAAACCTATGTTCTGCAACTTGATGAAATACAAAAATGGATGGAAAATAAAAGTCCTAAGAAAGTTATTGTTGTTCCAGGAAAGATTGTGAATATAGTTTTATGAATTTGATAAAGCGTAAAATTTGTTGATTTATAGATAATTATCCTCTCTTTTTTTATTCGAATTGATAATTAATTAGTTAATTCCATTTTTAAAGTATACATTTGTTGAACTGTGCACAAGGTACAGGATTTAATTTTTTTTATTTTTTATGAATATTTATTGTGGAAACATTAGCTTTCGTGCTACAAGTCAAGACATCGAAAAGCTATTTGAAAGTTTTGGAGAAGTATCTTCTGCCAGAGTAATTACAGATCGCGAAACAGGACGTTCTCGTGGATTTGCTATTGTTGAAATGGATGACGACAGTCAAGCCCAACAAGCAATTGATTCTCTTAATGGAAACGATTTCATGGGAAGAAATCTTGTTGTTAACGAGGCAAGAAGAAAAACATAGAATCTTATCTCGTTGTTAAACGAATTGAAAAAGCTGCCTCTCGAGGTGGCTTTTTTTATTTTTTATTTACGTAAATGCAATTTTTTGATGAATAAAATCTGCGTGGAGGAATGACATATTTTTTCAGACTACTTACCTGATTAAATTAACATGTCCAGTAATGATTTTATATTCATCCAAGTCTGGATTTTTATACATTATCTTCCAATGGTATGTCCCGTCCTGGCACCTGCTACCATTGTAGGAACCATCCCATCCTTTGTCTGAATTAAAACTCTGGAAGACTAATTCCCCCCAACGATTATATATTTCTATGTTGAAATTTGCTGGATCAAAACCAGCTGTAAAGACAGGATAAAA
>VGFL01000063.1 GCA_016868915.1 Bacteroidota bacterium
CAATATCAATTTTTCTCTTGTAACCGCAAATGCATCGGCTGATGACAATAGCTGTAATGACAGTAGAAATATAAGCGTCACAGCGAGTGGAGCTCAGAGCTTTACAGCGGTAGCCAATATTCTTACCTTACCGTTGTGTACTAGCAACATTGGAGTTGTTCAGCTACAAACAAATGGAGGTTCGGGACCATTCCTATTTTCGCTCAATGATGGACCAAATCAAACAGATTCTATTTTTACAAATTTAGGCGTAGGAAGCTATTCATATACCATAACAGATAACACTGGGTGTTCAATTTCGAATGTTTTTGAGATATTATCTACTTATTCGATTACTGCTACATCTACTCAAACAGCAGCAATCAATTGTTTTGGTGACGCAAGTGCTGAAATAACTATCACCTCAGCTGGTGGACAAGGAGCATACACTTATTCAATTGATGGCACAAATTTTCAAACAAGCTCAGTTTTTTCAAATTTAAGTGCCGGTGAATACGATGTAATTTCGATGGATGAAAATGGTTGTATTGATGAAGTTACTGTTGAAATTACTCAGCCAAGCCAATTGGTATTAAATGCCATCCCAACCATGATTTCTTGTTTTGGTGAGAATAATGGCTCAATTACAATTTCTGTTTCAGGTGGAACCCCTGCTTACGTTAACACGATTAATAGTGCTAGTGGCCTATTCACCGAATTATCGCAAGGGACATACTTAACGACTACAACTGATGCAAATGGTTGTAGCCAAAGTTTCTCTACCACCATTACAGAGCCAACTCAAGTGAATGTTTCCGGAGTACCCACAATGGCCATAGCAGGTTCTTCAAATGGATCTATTACTTTAACGGGGAGTGGAGGACTAACACCTTACACCTATTCCATTAATGGAACAAATTACTATTCAGGTTCATTTTTTGCGAATTTGGCAGCAGGAACCTATACGTGCTATATTAAAGATGCCAATGGTTGTATAAATACAACAACCGTGATAGTTGAAGAGGCAGCAGGAATAAATGAAAATGAAGCGCACGTTTTTAATCTTTTCCCAAATCCAAATAATGGTATTTTTGAATTAACGGCAAGTGGCTTAAAGGGTGATAAGTTGAATTGTAAATTATTCAACCTACAAGGTCAGCTTGTTTCTGAATTTAATTTGATTGTTAAAAATGGCGCTGTATCGGAAACCATTGAAATGAGTAAGAAGTTAGCATCCGGTGCTTATTTCCTCGGCTTCTATAACCAATCTTTTGTCAAGATTATAGAATTTGTTAAGAATTAATGAATTAGACAAGAAGAATATTTTTTGTGACATTTTGACAGTCTTTTAAAATTGAGTACCTTTGTATTTGGTTAAAAGGCATGGAATTAAATCAAAATAAGGTCATTGACGAAAGTAGACAGGGTGAACCGGTTGTTCTTGAAACAGTAAATCATTCGGGTAAAAAACTATATGTCGAGAGTTATGGTTGTCAGATGAATTTTTCTGATAGCGAGGTAGTTGCATCTATTATGACCAAGGAAGGTTATGCAACAACGCGAAATATAGATGAAGCCGATGTAGTTCTTATCAATACGTGTTCAATTCGCGAAAATGCTGAGCAACGTGTTCGAAATCGTCTAACAGAATTTAAGCATAAAAAAGGACAAAATCCCGATCTTGTGGTCGGAATCCTTGGTTGCATGGCTGAACGGTTGAAAAAGGTACTTTTGGAGGAGGAAAAATTGGTTGATTTAGTTGCAGGGCCCGATGCTTATCGTGATTTACCAAATTTGGTTGAGGAGGTAGGAACGGGACAAAAAGCGGTTAACGTGCTTCTTTCCAGAGATGAAACTTACGCAGACATTTCTCCAGTTCGTTTAGATCAGGGCGGAATTTCGGCATTCGTAACAATCATGCGTGGTTGTGATAATATGTGTTCCTTTTGCGTGGTTCCTTTCACGCGAGGAAGAGAACGTTCGCGTGATCCTCAAACAATTGTTGAAGAATGCAAAGATTTATTTGAGAAAGGATATCGTGAAGTCACTTTACTTGGACAAAACGTGGATAGTTACAGATGGAATTTAACCTCTAAAGGAGAAATTAAGGATGTAAACCAACCAACGACTAATTTTGCTCAATTAATTGAAATGGTGGCGCATATTTCTCCTAATCTACGCGTTCGTTTTAGTACATCCCATCCAAAAGATATGACTGATGAAGTTCTTGAAATTATGGCGAAATACGAGAATATTTGTCCGTATATTCATTTGCCGGTTCAATCTGGGCATACAGACGTATTAACTCGAATGAATCGTGGTTATTCCCGTGAGTGGTACTTGGACCGAATCAATGCAATTCGAAAATATATGCCTGATTGTGCAATTTCTACTGATATTATTACGGGTTTTTGTGGAGAAACAGATAAGGAACATCACGATACGATTTCATTAATGAAAGAGGTTCAATTTGATTTTGCGTATATGTTTAAATATTCAGAACGACCAAAAACATTGGCCGAAAGAAGGTTTGACGACGACGTTCCGGATGCTGTTAAAGGATCTCGTTTAAATGAAATTATTGAATTACAATTGCAACATTCACGATTATCGAATGAAAAACAAATTGGTAAAACAGTCAAAGTACTCATAGAAGGAACATCCAAGCGCTCTGATGAAAAGCTTTGTGGTAGAAATGGTCAAAATGCAATGGTGGTATTTCCGAGTCAACATTATATGAAAGGTCAATACGTCATGGTTAAGATATTGGATTGCACTTCTGCCACGTTAATCGGAGAGGCAGTTTCACTCTGTAATTAACATTTATGAATTTACTTCAAATTAAACAGCGATTTGGTATAATTGGAAATACACCCTCACTAAATCGTGCGTTGGAGGTTTCTATTCAGGTTGCTCCAACGGATATTTCGGTTTTAGTAACCGGTGAAAGTGGTACAGGAAAAGAAATCATTCCTCAAGTGATACATCAATTGAGTGCGAGAAAACACAATGAATATATTGCTGTGAATTGCGGCGCTATTCCAGAGGGAACAATTGACTCAGAATTATTTGGACATGAGAAGGGAGCATTTACTGGTGCTGCTGGTAGTAGACAGGGATATTTTGAAGTGGCAAATGGAGGAACTATTTTTCTGGACGAGGTTGCTGAACTACCGATGCAAACTCAAGTTCGCTTGTTGAGGGTATTAGAAACAGGAGAATTTATTCGGGTAGGTTCATCAAAAGTAATCAAAACCAATGTTCGAGTTGTTGCAGCCACCAATGAAAACATGGCTCAAGCAATTGCAACCGGAAAGTTTAGAGAAGATTTGTTCTACAGATTGAGTACTGTACCAATTCAACTTCCTCCTTTGCGTCAACGTAAAGATGATATTCATTTATTATTCAGAAAGTTTGCGAACGATTGTGCCGATAAGTATAGAATGCCTACCGTAAAATTAAAAGAAGATGCCGTAGACTTAATTCAACAGTATAATTGGCCGGGCAATATAAGACAACTGAGAAACTTGGTTGAACAACTCTCAGTTATTGAAACAGAGAGAGAGTTAGATGCCGAAATTATGATACGTTATCTCCCGGCACCCTCAGAAAAAATGCCAATAATGGTTGGAGAAAAAGAAAGTGATAGTTTTTCGGAAAGAGAAATAATGTATAAGTTTCTTTTCGACATGAAAAAAGATTTAACAGATTTAAAAAAATTGGTTTTAGAAATGATTAATCAGGGGGGGACGATAAATTTAAGTGGTGACCAAACTGCTGTGGTTAATCGAATCATTGATGAAGTAAACCCTGCACAGCGTCTTTTGCCCTTAGCTCCAGAGTCCACGTACCCAGAAGTTCAAATAAACGGACACGCTGATTCATTTGAAGATCATGAAGAAATAGAAGAATCGTTATCTTTAGGTAATCAAGAAAAAGAGTTAATTAAAAAAGCGTTGGAAAAACATAGAGGAAAACGAAAATATGCAGCTCTTGAATTGGGTATCTCCGAAAGGACTTTGTACAGAAAAATAAAAGAATACAATATTTTAGAATGAAACTAATTTATTTTTTTTTCATCATTTCTATTATTCTAACTTCTTGTTGGCCATATAGCGTTTCTATTCAAGATACGGGATCAATGCCGCCAGAATGGAAGACTTTTACCGTTAAAACACTTGAAAATGCGGCAGCTAATGCACCTTTAAATTTAGCACCTATTCTATCGGAAGATATTAAAGACGGCGTTCAGAATAATACTCGTTTGCTGCTAAATACCAAAAATGGTGGGGGTGAAGTAAATATTGAAGGTCGTATTTCAAATTATTCATTGATTCCTGTTGCGTTACAACCAGGAGATAATTCCGCAAAAAACAGACTAACGATCACAGCTCAATTTACTATTTTTATTACCACTCCGAAAGAACAAAAAATAAATTTAACCTCCTCACGTTTTATTGATTATAACTCAAATATAGACCTTGCTAGTATAGAACAAGATCTTTTGCGACAAATTAATGAGCAAATCGTTCAAGATGTTATAAATAAACTTTTATCCAATTGGTGATGTTGAATTGGGAGGAAATAGCCGATAGAATTGAGAACCCTAAATTATGTTCTGAAAATGAAGTCCAAGAACTTAGAGTCTTGTGTGATAAATTTCCGTTTTCCCAAGTATTTCCACTTCTATATTTAAAAGTTCTATCACAAGGTAATCGCGTTGATTTTGAGGAAGAACTCCAGAAATATGCCTATAAAATTACGGACAGAGTTAAACTATATAATTTATTGTACCAAAAAGAGGAAGGAAATTTGGTTGAAGAGTTATCAATAAAAGAAATAGGGGATGCGTTAGACATTAATACAATAGAGATTGAATCCCAAGAAAATTTGGAAGAACAAATCAATGATTTTAAATTAATTGACAATGTTCAGGAGGAGCACGAGTTAGATGAATTAGATAAAGACATTATTGCTTCCTCTGTAGCTGCAGCCTATTCAGTGGATGAGTTGATTCCTGATTCAACGCAATTACAAGAATTTGATTTATCAATCTCTGACGAGTTTGAAAATTCGGAAATGGAATTTCCATCTGTCTCAACGAGCAATCAAAATTATTTGTCTGAAAAAACATTCCTGGAGTGGCTAATAAATTCCAAAAATTCACAATTGATTGAAGTAGTAGAAGAGGAAGAAGCACCTTATGAAGTTACATACATTGAATTTGAAAAACCCAGAAAAGAATTCTTTTCACCAACGAAAAAAGCAAAAGAAAGTTTAAGCGAGGAAACACTTCCCGTGAGTGAAACCCTTGCAAGAATATATCAATCACAAGGGAATATTTCAAAAGCAATTTTTGTTTATCAGCAATTAATCTTGATTATTCCAGAAAAAAAGAGTTACTTTGCATCCCAAATTAAGTCGTTAAAGAAAAAATAAATTAGTTGCAATGGATATTTTGTTTTCAGTTTTGATTATCGTTTCTAGTATTTTATTAATATTAGTGGTTTATATTCAAAATCCAAAAGGAGGCGGGCTAAGTTCTGATTTCGGTGCTGCTCAACAAATTGGAGGTGTTCAAAAAACAAATGATTTTATCGATAAAACTACTTGGTCACTGGCAGCTGTGATTATGATATCTTCAATATTTCTTACCATTAGAACTAAAACTCCTGATCAGAAAAAGGTTCAAGAGCAACAACGAAAAGAAGCTGAAAAACAGCAAAAACAAAAAGATAATAAACCGGCAACTCAGCCAACAAAATAATATAAGTATATTAAATCAATTAACTGTCAGTATGTCATTTGTACTGACAGTTTTTTTTTAAAGAAATGAAAAAATGACGCATGAAATCGAATGGCATAATGTTCGTGATTTTGCGCTCAACAAAAATTAATTTTTATACATGTCAGTGAAATTTAAACCTTTGGCAGATCGAGTTCTCGTAGAACCGGCGCCAGCAGAACAAAAAACAGCGAGTGGAATTATAATTCCCGATACAGCAAAAGAGAAACCGTTGAATGGAAAAATCGTAGCAGTTGGATCAGGTAAAAAAGATGACCCAATCACAGTTAAAGTTGGTGATTCAATCCTTTATGGTCAATATTCGGGAACTGAAATTAAAATTGATGGAAAATCTTATTTAATTATGAGAGAGTCAGATATATTTGGAATATTTAATTAATAAAAAAATAAAATAAAAATGGCAAAAGATATTTATTTTGACGTAGAGGCAAGAGAAAAACTTAAAAAAGGAGTTGATGAATTGGCAAATGCCGTAAAAGTAACTTTAGGTCCAAAAGGTCGAAATGTTGTAATTAGTAAAAAATTTGGTGCACCTCAGGTTACTAAAGATGGTGTAACTGTTGCAAAAGAAATTGAGTTAAAAGATCCAGTTGAAAATATGGGTGCTCAAATGGTAAAAGAGGTGGCATCTAAAACCGCTGATATTGCAGGTGATGGTACAACAACCGCGACAGTTCTAGCTCAGGCTATTATCAGTGCTGGGTTAAAGAATGTGGCTGCCGGAGCAAATCCAATGGATCTAAAAAGGGGAATAGATAAAGCTGTATCTGAGGTGGTTAAGAACTTGAAAAAAATTTCTAAGGAAGTCGGTTCAGATAATGAAAAAATTAAACAAATTGCATCAATTTCAGCAAACAACGATGAGGCAATTGGCGTCTTAATTGCAAAGGCGATGAAAGTTGTGGGTAAGGATGGTGTCATCACTGTGGAAGAAGCAAAAGGGACCGAAACTGAGGTAAAAACGGTTGAGGGAATGCAATTTGACAGAGGTTATCTATCACCTTATTTTGTAACAAACACGGATAAAATGATCACAGAAATGGAAAATCCATTGATTTTGATTTCTGAGAAAAAAATCTCAAGTATGAAAGAATTGTTACCAGTTTTGGAGCCGGTTGTTCAAAATGGGAAATCTTTGCTCATTATAGCAGAAGATGTAGATGGTGAGGCGCTTGGCACATTGGTAGTTAATCGTTTGAGGGGGTCTCTGAAAGTCGCTGCTGTTAAAGCACCAGGATTTGGTGATAGACGAAAAGCAATGCTTGAGGATATAGCAATTTTAACTGGTGGTCAAGTTATTTCAGAAGAACGAGGTATGACTCTTGAAAATACAACTTTGGAAATGCTTGGTTCAGCCGAAAAGATTGAAATCGATAAAGATAATACCACAATTATAAATGGAAAAGGCAAAAAAGAAGACATCAAAGCACGTGTTGGACAAATTAAAGCACAAATTGAGTCAACTACATCAGATTACGATCGTGAAAAATTACAAGAGCGATTGGCTAAATTAGCCGGTGGTGTTGCTGTGTTGTATGTTGGTGCACCTACCGAGGTAGAAATGAAAGAGAAAAAGGATCGTGTTGATGACGCCTTAGCCGCAACTCGCGCTGCAGTGGAAGAAGGAATTGTTGCAGGAGGTGGGGTAGCTCTTATCCGTGCCATTTCTTCATTGGATAAATTGAAAGGTGAAAATGAAGATGAAATTACCGGAATTGGTATTGTTAAGCGTGCAGTAGAAGAACCTCTTCGCCAAATAATTGCAAATTCAGGTGGTGAAGGAGCAGTAATTGTTCAAAAGGTGAGAGAAGGAAAAGGTGATTTTGGATATAATGCGCGTACAGATAAATTTGAAGATTTATTCAAAGCGGGCGTAATTGACCCAACAAAAGTAACTCGAATAGCAATCGAAAATGCCGCATCTATCGCATCCATGCTATTGACTACTGAATGTGTTATTTCAGATCAACCTGAAGAATCTAACCCGGCAGCTGCCATGGCAGGTATGGGTGGAGGAATGCCAGGAATGATGTAATTTAGGATTTACAAGAGTTCATGAAAGTGAACTCTTTTCCGTTTTTCTCTTCCCGATTCAATCGGATAGACAAAGACGACATCATATAAGAAAGCTCGTTTCATTGAAACGAGCTTTTGTTTTTGCTGAATTACAGTGCTTACAAATTTCAATTCAACTCTTCAAAATCAGTATCTTCAGCAGAAATTTTCTGTTTTCCAACGATACTAGTCTTTCCCTCATTTCGTTTGACAAATTCTTTTTTACGTAATAAATCTCTTTCTTGAGCCATTAATTCACGTTCTTTATCTAGATTTCTTTTTGCAATCAATGTTCGTCCAATAATTCGAACAACCACCAGAACCCCAATCAGAATTAGAACCGTTTTAATGAGCCCTATAAAACTTGCTTTTACCAACATGACTAGCGCGATAGATGCATATTTCGCTCTGAATAAACCTTTGTGAAAAACGCATCTTTGAGGTTTTTAATAAAACGAATGGCCTCTCCGGTTGATTTCATTTCCGGTCCAAGCTCTTTTTTAACGTCGGGAAATTTCTCGTACGAAAAGACAGGGATTTTTATCGCATATCCTTCTTTACGCGGATTGAAATTAAAATCAGTTACTTTCTTTTCACCTAACATTACTTTTGTAGCATAATTTACATACGGTTCATCATATGCTTTGGCAATAAAAGGTACTGTTCTCGACGCACGTGGATTTGCTTCAATTACAAACACTTTGTCGTCTTTAATTGCAAACTGAATATTAATTAATCCAATGGTTTTTAATTCGACGGCTAATTTTTTTGTGATATCCTCAATTTGTGTCATTACAAAATCGCCTAAATTGTAGGGTGGGAGAACGGCATACGAATCACCAGAGTGAATTCCTGCAGGTTCAATGTGTTGCATGATTCCAATAATATACACGTTTTCTCCATCACAAATTGCATCTGCTTCAGCTTCAATTGCTCCAGATAGAAAATGATCCAAAAGTATTTGATTACTTCCCATTTCATTGATGATATCAACAACATGGTGTTCTAATTCTTCCTTGTTGATTACAATTTTCATCTTTTGTCCCCCCAAAACATAGGAAGGACGAACTAACAATGGAAAACCCAATTCATCTGCTAATTCCAAGGCTTGTTCAGCGCTTTCAACCACTCCATATTTTGGAAAAGGAATATTATTTGCCTCAAGCGTTTTGGAGAACCGTCCTCGATCTTCAGCCAAATCAAGAGATTCAAAACTTGTTCCAATGATTTTTACTCCGTAACGACTCAATTTATCTGCTAGTTTAAGTGCTGTTTGTCCGCCTAGTTGAACAATAACTCCTTCCGGTTTTTCGTGTTGAATTATATCGTAAATGTGTTCCCAGAAAACGGGTTCAAAATATAATTTGTCAGCAGTATCAAAATCAGTAGAAACCGTTTCAGGATTGCAATTTATCATTATCGTTTCGTATCCACATTCTTTTGCTGCTAGGACGCCATGAACACATGAATAATCGAACTCAATTCCTTGACCGATTCGATTTGGACCTGAACCTAAAACGACAATTTTCTTTTTATCAGTTACAATACTTTCGTTTTCATATTCAAAAGTGGAGTAGTAATAAGGCGTTTGTGCTTCGAATTCAGCCGCACAAGTATCAACTAATTTATATACACGGTTGATTCCAAATTCACGTCTTTTGTTATAAACTTCAGATTCTAAACACCTTAATAGATGTGCGATTTGGCGATCAGCATATCCTTTTTGCTTGGCCTCAAATAGTAGATCTTTTGGCAAATTATCAACATGAAATTTTTCAATTTTACGTTCTAGTTTAATCAGATCCTCAATCTGTTTCAAGAACCAAATATCAATTTTTGTTTTCTCAACAATTGTTTTAAAAGGAATACCCAATTTAATAGCATCGTATATGTGGAATAACCTGTTCCAGCTTGCATGTTCCAAGGAATGAAGGATTTCATTTTGATTGGTCAATTCACGACCATCAGCACCTAAACCGTTTCTATTTATCTCCAGAGATTGACAGGCTTTTTGAAGTGCTTCTTGAAACGAACGACCAATTCCCATTACTTCACCCACTGACTTCATTTGTAAGCCTAATTCTCTATTTGTTCCGGGAAATTTGTTGAAGTTCCAACGAGGAATTTTTACGATAACATAATCTAAGGTTGGTTCAAATAGGGCAGAGGTAGTTTTTGTAATTTGATTTTTTAATTCATCCAGATGGTATCCAATGGCCAATTTTGCTGCGATCTTTGCGATAGGATATCCTGTGGCTTTAGATGCTAAGGCAGAAGAACGAGAAACTCTTGGATTAATTTCAATGGCAATAATGTCCTCTTTCTCATCCGGCGAAACAGCAAACTGAACGTTACATCCTCCGGCAAAATTTCCGATAGAACGCATCATTTTGATGGCCATATCACGCATTTTCTGGAAGGTTGTATCAGATAGCGTCATTGCAGGAGCAACTGTAATAGAATCTCCCGTGTGAATTCCCATCGGATCAAAGTTCTCTATCGAACAGATAATTACTACATTATCATTTGAATCACGAAGAAGTTCCAATTCATATTCTTTCCAACCCAATAAAGCCTTATCAATCATAACTTCATGAATAGGAGAAAGTTGTAATCCGCGTTCAAGTAAACCATCAAATTCTTTTGGGTCATGAACGATTGATGCTCCGGCTCCACCTAAGGTGTAAGAGGCTCGAATGCAGAGAGGAAAACCGAACTTTTGAGCAACTTCTTTTCCTTCTAAAAAGGATTTTGCAGTTGCTTGTGGGGCCATACCAACTCCGATTTTATCCATCAATAAGCGAAATTCTTCACGATTTTCGGTGATTTCAATCGCCTTAATATCAACCCCAATAATTTTAACGCCATAATCTTCCCAAATGCCCATTTCATCACACTTGATGCAAAGATTCAATGCCGTTTGTCCACCCATTGTTGGTAAAACCGCATCGATTTTATGCTTGTTAAGAATTTCAATAATGCTTTCAGGTTCTAGAGGTTGAAGGTAAACATTGTCAGCAACAACCTTATCCGTCATAATGGTTGCTGGATTTGAATTTATCAACGTAACTTCAATTCCTTCTTCACGGAGTGAACGAGATGCCTGAGAACCGGAATAATCAAACTCACACGCTTGACCGATGATAATTGGGCCGCTCCCGATGATTAATATGGAGCTTATAGAAGAATCTTTGGGCATATTTTCAATTTACATTCTTCGAAGCGAACGTTCGCTGCAAATTGACCACAAATTTAATTGAAAATTAGCGCACTTATTTAAAAAAGTAAAACAGTTTTTGAACAAAATGAAAGTAATTGTTAATATTGATTTTATTTTTACTAAACTTGATTAAAATAGTAATTACATTGTTAGGAATCTAAATTATGCTTAAGAACTTTCTTATCTCTTTTCTACTAATTTTATCGAATTTAGATCTTACAAGTCAGACTCATCTGCATGCCGATAGTATTCATAGAGATACTCATTATATGATTATTGAAAACAAAGTAAAATCTAAATTTTTGGGAAATGCCTGGCATATTCCAATTGGTTATTCTGTCGGATCAGCACATGATTTTGAAATTGGACTTGGAAGAAGTTACAAACGAAGCTTTTGCGGAGGAGCAGGATGTATTTTTGCAACAAATTCTTGGGGACTTGGATATGGGATTTCTTCAAAATCTGGAGTTTTAGCGCAAAGTGCAAGAATTTATTATGGATACAACTTTTTCTATTTTCCTCCATTTACTGCAGGTATTAGGGGAGATTACATCTATGATTTAACAAATCAAGTTCATTACATCAAGCCTTCATTTGGTTTTTCGTTTATTTTAGGCGAGCTATTTTATTCTTACGGTTTAAAACTTAATGACGGAATTCGTGTGCATCCTTCGCATGCGTTTACCTTAAGAATTAATATGTTCTACAAGCTAAAAAAATGGGAAGAACATCGACCGAATCGTTGTTAATTCCAACAAGATCAATCCGCCAAATATCCAAACTTTCCATTCTGAAAATCCTGAAACGCTTCAACAAGTTCTTGTCGTGTATTCATCACAAAGGGACCATGAGCAGCAATAGGTTCGTTTATTGGTTCGCCGGATAAAACTAATACGATTGAATTTTTTAATCCTGTAATTTTAACTTGTTCTCCTTCATTTTCAAATAAAACAAAGTGATCGACTGGAACGATACCATCTTCATTAACTTGAATTTCTCCTTCCACAACAAGCAAGGCTGTATTAAAATGAGCTGGAAATGAAAATACGGCTATTCCATTTTCATTTAATTTTACATTAAACATGGAAATTGAAGTAAATGTATTGGCGGGACCTTTAACACCTTGATATTCACCTGCAATAATTTCAACGTTACCGCTGTTATTCTCGAGTTCAACTATCCCCATTTCTTGGTTTGAAATTGCTTGGTATTTTGGTTGAGACATTTTAAATTTTGCAGGTAAATTCACCCAAAGTTGAACCATTTGAAATTCTCCTCCTTCCTTACTGAAGGTTTCTTCGTGATATTCTTTGTGTAAAACACCTGATGCTGCTGTCATCCATTGAACATCTCCTTCGCCAATAATTCCTCCACCTCCGGCACTGTCATGATGAGCAACTCTTCCTTTGTAAGCAATCGTCACTGTTTCAAATCCTCTGTGTGGATGAACGCCCACCCCGAGCGGTTTTTCACTTGGCGGAAAATAAAAGCGAGAATTGTAATCCAACATGATGAATGGATCCATGCGATGCATATCTAATCGATAGGCACTTGGAATAAAATTATGAACACGAAATCCATCACCGACAAAGTGTGGTTCACGAGGGGGAACGATGACTTCAATTTTTTTGGTTGACATATTTATTTTCTTTGAACAAAATTAATAAGTTAATTGATTCTAAAGTTTATCAGATTGACATACCACATTATGAATTCCCTTTATTTATCGTACATTTGCAAAAATTTTTTGTATGCTTAATGTAGGTAATGTTTCGCTTCAATTCGGTAAACGAGTTCTTTTTGATGAAGTAAATATCAAATTTGTAAATGGTAATTGCTACGGTGTAATTGGCGCTAATGGTGCGGGAAAATCAACCTTTTTGAAGATTCTGACTGGTGACCAAGATCCAACAACTGGACGAATTGACTTAGAGCCTGGAAAAAGAATGGCGGTTTTGAATCAGAATCACTTTGCTTTTGATGAATTTCCGGTGTTACAATCCGTAATTATGGGACAT
>VGFL01000064.1 GCA_016868915.1 Bacteroidota bacterium
CAATACCCTGTACATCCCAAAGCTTAGTCGCAACCGCATTTTTTTCAGCAAGCTCATACTGCTGCCATGCCCAATCTGGTAAATGGGTATTTGAATTATCCACCTCAATCAATTCTCTGCCCTTGAAATTGGGCTTAATAATATGGGTTTTCGGTTCAATCATATTTGGGCTTTCTGGGTTCAAAAAACTCGTAGTTGGACTTACAAATTCAATAAACTCTGAACCTTGTGAAAAGTAAATGAGAGATGTAAATAAAACGATAAGGGTAAAAATATTCTTCATGAGTGGTTTCCTTTATTTTACAAATTTAATAAGTTCGGTAAAAATAAATAAATAAATCTTGTGTAATATTTAAAAATTCAATACCATTGTTTTAAAATAATATTAATCATCTTTTATATTAGAGCGCTAACTTTTTAAATTTAATAATTTATGAAAATCATCTTTTACGGTCTTGTATCTATTTTTTTATTTGGTTGTGATAATGTACCTAAAATAAATCTTTTTTCTATTGAGCAAGATAAAGAGTTTGGTAAAAAAGTTTCTGAACAAATTGAAAGTGAGGGTCAATATAAATTTCTCGATAGTATTCAATACAAGGAGGTATATAGCTACATCTATCATATTCGCGATGAAATCCTTAATTCGGGGAATGTCAAGCACAAAGACGATTTTGAATGGCAGATTCGCATAATTGATGATGATTCAACGCTAAATGCCTTTTGCGCACCCGGAGGCTACATTTATATATTTACGGGAATATTAAAATTTTTAGATTCTGAAGATCAATTGGCGGGTATTATGGGGCATGAAATGGCACATGCTGATTTAAGGCATTCAACGAGACAAATGACTGAAATGTTTGGAATTCAATTACTCTTGGAATTGATCGCCGGAGATTCTCAAAGTGTAAGAGAAATAACAGCCGGATTAATCGGATTAACATTTTCAAGATCACACGAAAAAGAGGCCGATGCAAATTCAGTAAAATACCTATGTCCAACTAAATATAATGCTGCAGGAGGTGCTGGATTTTTTGAAAAGCTTATTCAAAAAGGAGATTCTAACAATCCACCTGTTTTTCTCTCAACCCACCCTGATCCGGGAAATCGTGTAGAAAAATTCAAACAAGCTAAAGAAGAAAATGGTTGTATAGGTAATGAAACTTTCGCCTCCGAATACAAACGAATTATTAGTAAACTTCCTTAACACTCGTTGAAAAATAACCAAGTAAAATCCAAAATAAAGGCGCCACAGCAATCACACTAATATTTGTGAACGCTTGCAACAGATATCCAAGGACTGCTAATCCAACGATTATTTTATTTTTATCTCGTTTAAATTGCGGGATATTTTTCCAAAAAATAAACGCTAATAAGACCAAATAAATGATCAAGGATGGTATTCCGGTAACGGCTGCAATATGAAGATACTCATTGTGTGCCTTGTCAATAACCACTCCTTTAGTTCTGTAATAGACATTCAGTTCGTTTTTAAATTCAGTTTTTAAAACCGGCTTTAAATTCTCAGGTCCAGTTCCAAGAATGGGATGCGCTCTTACTACTCCCCAAGTGATTTCCCAAATTTTTAAACGACCAGACCCACCAAATTGATCTTTCATTTTAATTTCGGTTCTTATCGATTTAGTTCGTTTTGAAATTGCATTCTTCTTAGTAAAATTTAACGTGAATATTACTAAACTCATCATAATTAATGCTATGAATAATCCAAAAAATTTTGTTTTATCAAAGATTATCACCAATAAAGAATGGCAAAATATAACAATGCCAAAAGCAATCCAGCAACCTCTTGTTTGAGAAGCAAGTAGGGCTGAGAAAAATAAAACTAAGAAAAGGTAGTAATACCATTTTTTATAATACACCGCGAGCCCAAATGAAAGAGAACAAATCATTACCATTAAAGAACCGAGGAAATTTGGATTACCAATTGTTGAGAATACAATAGGGCGAAAATTTCTGTAAATAACCAGAGGATCGAACTGATAATATTGTACCAAAGCATAAACAGCCACAATTGAAAGGCCTGAAAAAGCTCGTATTATTTTTTTTCTCGTTACCACCAAATAATTTCTTGAGGCGTAAAATAGAATGAAATAAATTAAAATTGTAATAAACCCTTCAAAACGCCCTCCTTTTGGAGTTACCCCTGTAAAAGCCAGGAGAACATTATGAGCAAAAATTGATGAAAGAAAAACTAAAAATAGATAACAAAGAATTAACCAAAAAATAATTGAGTTATCCCATTTTCTATTCAATATCAAAAGAGTTGTAATTGAAATCCCAGAAATAACAATTAAGGGTCCTTTGATTACATCAAAAATATCAGTTACATAGATCGGTATGATGGAAATCGGAAGAAATACAATGGTAAGCCATAAGATACGATCAATCCATCTTTCATAAATAAACGAACGCTCATAAGTAATATCAGAAACCATACACAAATATAAATTGAGTTTTGATTAACATACCTATTGGCCTAAAAATATAATTATGTTTACTTTTAACTATTAATCGCTAAAGAATGAACTATTTTAGAAAAAAAAGTATAATTGATATACGGAAACAAATTGAAGAAGGTTCTGTCGAATCTAGGGAATCATTAGGCAAACATTTAAAAACCCGAGACTTAGCCTCATTTGGTATTGCAGCAATTATTGGTGCAGGAATTTTTAGTACAATTGGTCAAGCCAGCTCTGCTGGAGGTCCAGCTGTAATTTTCTTGTTTCTGTTCACTGCTTTAGCGTGTGGATTTGCCGCTTTTGCGTATGCTGAATTTGCATCTATGGTTCCAGTTTCGGGAAGTGCATATACCTATTCCTACGTAGCTTTTGGAGAAATCATCGCTTGGATAATTGGTTGGGCGCTAATTATGGAATATGCTATTGGAAATATCACGGTTGCCATCTCTTGGAGCGATTATTTTACCTCACTTCTCGAAAGTATTCATATTAAAGCTATTGGTTTACAAGGAATTCATTTACCGGAATGGATTCAAATGGATTATATGACTGCCTCAAATGGATTTGATAGTGCAACATCTATGCTTAAAGCAGGTAAAGATTACACATCTCTCGATTCAGCTCTACAACAAGCTTATCTCGCTTGGAATAACGCTCCTACCCTCTTTGGATTTCACATAATATTTGATCTACCTGCACTTTTCATAATTGTTCTGATCACCTGGTTAGTATATCGTGGCATGAAGGAAAGTAGAAATGCATCCAACGCAATGGTTGTCGTTAAATTGGCTATTATTTTATTAGTTATCGCGGTTGGGATTTTTTATGTTGATATGTCAAATTGGAGCCCCTTTGCGCCAAATGGAATTGCTGGTGTTTTAAAAGGTGTTTCTGCCGTATTTTTTGCATACATCGGTTTTGATGCTATTTCAACAACAGCCGAAGAATGCGAAAATCCACAGCGAGACTTACCTCGTGGTATGATGTGGGCGATAATTATCTGTACCATTCTTTATATGATTATCGCTTTGATTTTAACCGGGATGGTAAATTACAATGAACTTGCAGTAGGTGACCCCTTAGCATATGTATTTGAAAAATTAAATCTTAAATGGATGTCTGGGATTATTGCTGTGAGTGCGGTTGTAGCGATGGCATCTGTATTACTTGTTTTTCAAATGGGTCAACCACGTATTTGGATGAGTATGAGTAGAGATGGTCTATTACCGAAACAATTTTCAAAAATTCATCCGAGATTTAAAACTCCATCTTTCTCAACAATTGTAGTTGGTTTTGTAGTTGCTATTCCAGCATTATTTATGAATCTGAAAATGGTTACGGACCTATGCAGCATCGGAACTTTGTTTGCATTTGTTTTGGTTTGTGGGGGCGTTTTAGTTTTACAAAATAAAAAAGATATTCCACGTGGAAAATTCAAAACTCCGTATCTTAACTCGAAGTACATTATGCCACTAGCATTAGTTGCTTCGTTAACGCTACTTTTTACAAAATACCAAGAGGAAACAATACATTTTATAACAAATAAAAAGGATTTAAAATCAAACCAAGAGATTCTCGATAATTTATCTCCGGAAGACCTTTCTCTACTTAGATCTAATGTCATAAATAGTGATTCAGTAGTTATGAATAAAGCAAATAATGATGTTTACGAATACTATTCTGACGATAAACAAATGATGCTTATTTCAACCTTAAAAAGCGACATTTTCAAAAAGGATGAGTCATATTTTTACAATGAAGGGTTCTCTCATTTCGCAGAGAAAATACCCACATGGATTTTTATTTTATTCACGCTGTTTATTACCGGTATGGCATTTCTTCACAACCTTTCCTTAATTCCAATTCTGGGTCTACTCTCCTGCTTGTATATGATGAGCGAGTTAGAATTAGCCAATTGGATTTATTTTACTGGATGGCTTCTTCTAGGATTGGTTATTTATTTTGGATATAGCGCTCGGAATTCAAAATTGAATTCAAAAACAGAGGAAACTAACTAACTTTTATTTCAGAAGAAACACTCTTAGCAAGCTCTACTAATTCAACAACTTCTTCATTTCCGCAAGCTAAGGCCACGCCCATTCTTCTATATGGTCTTGAAGTTGGTTTACCAAATAGAACGAATGATGTATTAGCAATTTTTGAAGCATTTTCAAGTCCCTTAAACACTGGATATTCAGTTGATTCTTTTGAAGCAAGTACAACTGAACTAGCTCCATTTATCAATAACTTAATTTCTGGAATTGGTAAGCCCAATATAGCTCTAGCATGAAGTTCAAATTCTGAAAAATTTTGAGTACCGGCTAAAGTGACCATTCCTGTATCATGCGGCCTGGGAGATAACTCTGAAAAATAAGCACCTTCTTTAGTGATAAAGAATTCTACTCCCCAAATTCCTTCTCCACCTAATTCTTTTGTTACCTTGGCCGCCATATCTTGAGCTTCAAGTAAATATTCATTTAGCATAGGTTGTGGCTGCCAACTTTCCTGGTAATCGCCTCGTTCTTGTTTATGACCAATTGGTGGACAAAATAAGGTTTCGCCATTTTTTTGAGTTACGGTGAGTAAAGTAATTTCAAAATCAAAATCAACAAACGACTCCACAATGACTTCTTTTAAATCACCTCGAGAGCCTTCCATGGCATAATTCCATGCTTTCTCGATATCACTTTCCGTTTTAATTACCGATTGTCCTTTACCTGAGCTTGACATCAAAGGTTTAACAACACATGGCATTCCGCAAACATGAACACCTTTTTTCAATTCTTCAAACGAAGTAGCATAACGATAAGTGGCTGTTCTCAAACCTAAGTCCCGAGCTGCTAAATCGCGAATAGCTTTTCGGTTCATCGTAAAATTTGCTGCTTTGGCACTAGGAACTACTTTAATCCCTTGATTTTCATAGTTATAAAACTGCTCTGTTCGAATTGCCTCTATTTCTGGTACAATAAGATCAGGATTATGTTTTGCAACAATTCTATCTAATTCATTCGCATCAAGCATATTGATTACCTCAAATTCATGTGCTACTTGCATTGCAGGAGCTCCTAGATAATTATCAACGGCAACTACGTATTGACCAAGTCGCTGGCAAGCAATCACAAACTCTTTTCCGAGTTCTCCAGATCCTAATAAAAGTATTTTTTTTCTCGTCATTTAAATTTTCCTATAAAGTGATAAATATACTTAGCAATTTTATAATATAGAGGCTGATTCCCCCAGATTA
This sequence comes from Bacteroidota bacterium, assembly GCA_016868915.1. Classification (GTDB taxonomy): domain Bacteria; phylum Bacteroidota; class Bacteroidia; order Flavobacteriales_D; family Crocinitomicaceae; genus UBA952. The sequence goes on from VGFL01000064.1 coordinate 5,728, forward strand.
TTTTAGAATATAAAGTGTCTTGTCCTCCTAAATTTGAATAAAATTGTTTTATCGAATTAATATTTGAACCTCCAAAATCAAAGTCAAGATTATTATCGTGAGCCTCATTAATATTTTTAAACAACATTGCATACATCGCTCCATCTTTCATAGCATCTTGACTTGCAACACCTTTAATGTAAATTAATTTTTCCTTTGTTTGCACGAATAAAGAACAGCCTTTAAACTCATTTTGGGAATTTACAACACCACATATTTTCAGCATTTTGAGATTATTTAGATTAATAATCAATTTTTTAAAAAGGATAAAATCTGATTTGGTCAATCCTTGAATACGCTGAAATAAGTTAGACTCTAAAAATGAAAAAACACTTTCTAATTCAACATTGGAAGAAATTCTTAATTGGGATTGATCGAATTTCTTTAACATGCGCTTTGAAAGCGTATTAATTTGTATTTCATGTGTTCGACTAATTTGTTGATATACTCGAGTTTTACCGTTTAATTCATATTCAAGGTTTTCAATTGCTAGATCTCCAGAACTAAATTCATTCTTTATTTCTTTCAGAATAGCTTCAATTTTTTTTTGATTAATTTCGCCTAAAAGGTTTAAACATCTTAAGTAATTAGGGGTATAAACTAGTTTAGTTTTAAGTTTATTCGTAAAAGGGATAGCAATACCAACAGAATAATGCTCATCAACGTAGATACACCAATTTTCACATACGGAATCTAAAAAATACGAATAATTATATATGCCAGCATATCTTGTTTTAGCCACCAAATAATCCCATTTTTCTACATCAATATGTGGCCTCAAGATGAAATTCATTGTTGTTATTTTTGTTTTAAATCAACAACTGAAACACCAACAGTTGTTTTGAAATAACAATTGAAATTATCCAAATTAATCTCAGGCCAATACTCCTCATCGATTCCAGTACTTTCTAATTCATATAGAAATATTTCCATATAATTCTGTTTAATAACCAATTCATCATCTAAGAAATCATCGGAAATTAAATAAATAGAAGGTTCTGAATCTTCAAATCCCACCGGAGTATCTTTGACATGTTTTTCAACCCATTTTATAAAATCGGGTTGTGGCTCAACTAAAATAAAACCTCGATCTAAAATCATTATTTCGTTTTTGGGGTAAGTTTAGTGTTTTTGGAATAAAACCATTTGGTCTTTCCATTTTTTAGTTGACTAATTATTAATTGGAATGATTTGTAACCTTTCTCTTTATCAAGAAAATTTAACCACTCTTTTAACTTAATATCACTTGAACTTTTTAATAATATTAGTGACTTTTCTGAGCATAAAATAGAAAAAAAAGATTTGCTGATATTTGCTGATTCAAACATTTTTATTGGCTTACAAGGACTTTCAAAGCAATCCATTAAATTATAAAGAGCTTGTTTTAAATTATTTGTGTCTTTATATTTCCACTCACAAAATTGAAGACTATCTTTTCCAAAATAAAGAGTTTCCTTTAGCTTTTTAACAGGGTTAAACCGATCAGGAAGTTGTGATTTTGAAATACCAACAACACTATCGATTGAAAGGTGATTAATTTTTTCGTAAAATTTAATTTTAACTGAGTCTACTTTTGATTTAGTTGGAGTGAAAATTTTTGTTGTTTTTGTTGACCTTGGCACAACCTCCCCAAAATCTTTAACCTTTTCACCTTCCTCAGAGCAGGAGGTTACAAAAAAAGACAGTACAAATCCTATTAAAATATGACTATAAATCCCCAGACTCTTTACTCTTCTCTTTCTTGTTTTTCTTTTTTTCACGAATAATCTTAATTTTCTTATAACGCCTTTTATTAAAGTTATTATCTGTAATACTTCCGTCTGGTATTCGCGCGACCAAACCAATAGTGTGCTGTAAATAATGTTTATCTAGTTTCAATAAATCAGATGTAAAGGCAATCTTTAATGCAGACTGCGCCTGGATTCCAAGGTTTGAAGAAACCCAAAAATTAAAACCTATTGCAGCATTACCATTAATATGAGTTCCAAAAATTGATCTACTTGTTAATCCCATACCATAGGTGAAGTAAGGGTCTATAGAAGCAAAACCGTTTAAGGTACTCTGTAAGCTATATCGAAAATTAGCATCTAATGAGAAAAACGAAGTATTAAGCTGATCTGAATTTTCTCGTTCTGATATGGTATCAAACGTTCCAAAAGCAAGCGAGCCTTCAAAACTCCAATTGCGGTAGTAATGTTTATCTACAAAAAATCTTGAAGGATAAGATACCCCTTTAACTAAACCAACGTCATTCAATGGCGAAACAATATTCCAACCCAAACCAATCATCCAATTGTAGGTATCTTTATTTCTCTCAACCTGAGCAGGTTGAGCAAAAAAGTCAAAATGAACGAATGCAAATGCAATAACTAGGAATACAAAATTTTTGAACATAGTTAAAAATATAGACAAAATTACTTTACAAAACGTAAATCCTGTCCGGTGATTACACCTTTTTTAAATTAGTTTTAAACAGATACAATGTGAATAATCTATTTTAAACCAATCATAGCTATAAAAACTATTTGAGAAGTTAATTTAAATTACTTTTTCAATGTAATTTTTACACTTGACTGCTTTCTTTTTCCGTAAAAGAATAAAGAGTAGTTACCCTCTGAATAATTGGATAAATCCAAGGAAACATTTTCAGTGGATATTTTCCATGTTCCACAGAGCTTTCCTAAAGCATCTATTAACTCAACATTCGTAAATTCTTCAGATAAACCTGAAATCGTAATTATCCCCGTCGTCGGGTTTGGATAAACAATCACTGGATCCAATTGGTCATCGCTTATTCCGAGGCATGCATCAACTACAATTGATGATGTCGCAGAACCCGTACATCCGCTCTGTGTTACTGAATATGTTATAGTGTGTGTGCCTACACCAGCAGAAGCCGGGTTAAAGTTTGCACCACTGACACCAGGGCCGGAATAAATGCCACCTGAGGGAGAACCAACCTGTAAAATGAAAGCGGGGTCATAGACACATGGAGGTGATAAGGTCGATAAATCAAGGCTAACAATTGGTATCGGATTGGCATTAATTGTAAATGTTATTGTAGCCCCAGTGCAAGTTGCCAATGTTGGTGTAACTGAAATTGTTGAGGTACCAGCAGTATTCGGTGTAAATGCTCCAATGTTACCACTTCCCGATGCTCCCAAACCAATTGCTGTATTCGAATTTGTCCATGAATAAATTGAATTGGCGCTGTTTCCAGTAAAGTTAATTGGATTTGTAGCGTTTCCTACACACACATTTTGGTTCCCCGGATTCGATACCGTTGGATTCGTATTCACTGTGGCTAAAACCGATGTTCGTTCGGAAGTACATCCATTGGACGTCACCTCGACATAATAATTTGTATTCGTTGAAATAGACGGAGTTGTAAATTGGGCGCCTGTGCCAAGTGCAGTGCCTCCGGAGGCTGAAGCAAACCAAGAAATTGTTCCCGCAGTCGCACTCGCTCCCAAGGTTACAGTTCCCATGCCACATCTACTCCCTGGATTTGTACTTGTGATTGACGGGATTTCGTTTATGGTGATATAATTCGTTTGGTTCGAAGTATTATTTCCAAAAGCATTTGTAGCAGTAAGTGAAACATTGTAGGTGCCTGCTACTGGATAAGTAACAATTGGATTTTGGAGAGTACTCGTCGCAGGAATTCCACCAGCAAAGGTCCAAGAAAAAGATGTTGGACTTCCTGTTGAGGTACCGGTGTATTGAATTGTTTCCCCGGCACACGTTGATCCTGTCGGCGTAGATGTAAAACTTGCTGTTGGCGGCACAGACACTGCCGTTCCTGTTAGGTTTACGTTATCAATAAACAACCGGTTTCCGTAATCTGCAATATTTCTGAATTTTATTATCACTCCCGTTTGACCGACATATGGATTTAAATCGATTGTTTCAAGTCTCCATTGAGTATTTGTTGGTGTAAATTGCGAGGTTGTTGCTGCTGCCGTCGGTAAATTACCAGTTGCAACAGTCGACCCGGACTTATTATAAACGGTAGTAAAAGTTGCTCCACAATTCGTTGAAACGAGCACTTGTAAACCATCGGCATTACTCGCGCCGTAGGCAGCATAGGCTACATGAAATGTCATGGAAGCTTGAGAAAGCGACATTAAATTAATTATAGGTAATGTAATTTCATCCTCATTTGGCCGATCATCAAAATTGAAATTATCAAACAACATGGAATTTCCCGCTGTGGGTGCGAAACCAACGGTGGAACTTTGAGCCCAAGTAGTGGCGCTGCCAGCTGTATTACTAATAGTCCAACCTGAAGGGGGGAACGTAGTATTTGTAAAACCTTCGGAAAATGGAAGACTAATTCCGGATGTTACTGTAATATATCCAGTTTGAGATGATGAGTTTTGGCCATTTGCGTTTGAAACAGTTAAAGAAACATCGTAAACTCCTGCTGTTGCATAGGTAACCGTTGGATTTTCGGCGGTGCTTGTGGCAGGAGTTCCACCTTGAAAAGTCCAATTGAAGGAATTTGGTTGACCAGCAGACGTATTTGTAAATTGAACGGATTGTCCTGCACAAATTATTTGGTTATTTGAGGTAAATGATGCAACTGGAGCCGAAGTTACTGCAGTATATAAATCTGAATCCCAAGTACCTCGTCCGTAAGTTGCTGCGCGTAATCTTCCCGTGGCATAATAAATCTCAAGGTCAGTCACCTCGGTATTAGGCAGTCCTTGACTAAATTCAATCCATCCGTTACTACTATTATCTCTGTAGTACACTCCGATATCGGTTCCAATGTAAATCCCATCTCCGCCAACTGCTCCATTATGATAAACAACACAATTCACCGGAATATTCGGTAAGCCGGAGGAAATATTCGTCCAAGAAGTACCCCCATTTGTGGATTTAAATACCTTATTTGCGGCAGAATACCCTGAATAAGTGACAAAAACCACATTGGGGTCTGTATTCGAAATAGCTACCCATGTGGGCGATGCGGATGTAGTTGGGTTGGCACACGAAGCAAAAGTAGTTCCACCATTTGTGGATTTTGAAACGCCACCTGAACCTGTTTTTAAGCAATAGATAACTTGGTTATTACTCGGTGCAATAGCCATTTCACGAATAGAGTTTGTCCCTTGTGGTGTTCCCATGGTTGTCCAAGTCACGGATGATGCCCAAATATTGGAAGTTTTGTACAATGCCGTTCTTCCCGCTGCATACGCAATGTTTGCATCAACCGGATCTTGCTTAATTGGGCTTACCCACTCTCCATCATCCGCCGGATCATTAATATCTGAAAAATTCGTTCCTCCCGTTAAAGTTCGTGCATAATCACCATAATAAACTGAGGAAATTTGTCTGTTATTATTTGTTCTATCGATGAAACAATCCATTCCATCCCCGCCTCCTACTTCTGTCCAATTCGAAATATTTGAGGTGGATGATCTATTGGTTCCATTGTCTTGATGCCCGGCAAGTATCAAATTTGGAGAGGAAGTAGATAAACTGAATCTATATTGTTGGGCAATAGACAAGTTTGAACTTAAATCAGTCCAGGTGGTTCCACCATTCGTCGTTTTGAAAAAACCCCCGTCGTTTGCTGATAAAATCGTGGTACCAGATCCTGGTAAATATTGTATGTCGTGTACATCTGCGTGAACATAAGGTTTACTGTAACCTCCATACCAGTGAGAATTCATTGTCCATGTTGACCCTCCGTTGGTTGATTTCCACTGATTTATTCCTCCTGTAATAATTTCTTCAGGGTTGGTTGGAGATGCCGCTATTGACAAATCATACCATCCCTGACCACCGGCATCACTACCGTTTTGAAAACCGAGGATATTCGGTGTTGTTGATTGCGTGGTAAATGTCCCTCCACTATTTGTTGAGCGCATGAGCCCCTTAAAACCACTATCTGTATTGTTCGCAGCTAATAAATAAACATAGGCATTGTTGCCCGCCGTGACTGCCATTGATAATCTTTGTATCCCTGTTAAAGGAAGTGTAACTGCAGAACTCCATGTTGCTCCACCGTCGGTGGATTTTCGAAACGAGGTACCACAGGCATACACGGTATTCGGGTCACCGGGTTTAAACTCTCCATCAGAAAAAGAGGATGAGGTCTGAACTTGAGTAAAGGAAGTTCCTCCGTTTGTGGATCTATAAATTCCGTTACTTGAAAACACTAAAATAATCTGAGAATTTGAGGGATTGACAAGCACTCGCCCGATGGTCCTTCCTTGAGTAACTGTCCAAGTTAAACCGGTAGTGTTCCAGGTAGCGCCTCCATCTGTTGACTTGAGAAGCCCAATGCTGTAAGTGTCTGTACCATCATTATCCCCAGTTGCCAAATACATAATTTGGGAATTGGAAGGGTCAATGGCAACATCTGATGAACCGATAACCGCTAACTGATCTGTATTGGTTGCCCACGTTGTTCCTCCGTTAGTTGTTTTCCATAAACCTCCGTTCGGTGTTCCAACCCAAATAATGTTACTGTTCGATGGATCGAAGCGTATGAAATTTAATCGTCCTGCTCCACCTCCTGAAGGCTTGCCAATTGGGCCTATCAACGTCCAGTTCCCATTTATTGATTTTGGAATTCCTGCTGCGGCTAAATCATTTTCCCATTGTTTGTAGTTTTTATATTTTTGAGAAGGTAAGGTAACGTCACCCGATGGATAAACGCGAGGCTCCATGTAATTTTCCCAACGCTTAAAAACTTTGTGTCCCTTTCCTTTTTCAATAATTTTACCTTCCCAGTATGCCTCAAAGGCCGTTTGGGTTTCATAAAAATTAACATTCGGATTCTTCATCATTTCGACCCA
>VGFL01000065.1 GCA_016868915.1 Bacteroidota bacterium
GAATTTGATCGATGCATTTTACATAAAGGGGACATTTCAATTGGATAATCAATGATAAATGTTGGCTGAATGTAATTTTTCTCACACTTTGCACCAAAAATTTCATCCATTAATTTTCCCTTTCCCATGGTCACATCAACCTCAACCCCCATTGCTACTGCAGCTTCTCTTATTTCCTCTTCACTTTTACCATGAATATCAAATCCCGTATATTCTAGAATAGAATCTCGCATCGTTATACGTTTGAATGGAGCCTTGAGAGAAATTGACTGATCGCCAACTTTAATTTCAGTAGTTCCACATACATCATTAGCAATGCACTCAATCATTTGTTCTGTAAAATCCATCATCCATTGATAATCCTTGTAGGCAACATATATTTCCATAAGGGTAAATTCTGGATTGTGCGTGCGATCCATTCCTTCATTTCTGAAATCCTTGGCAAATTCGTAAACACCGTCAAATCCACCAACAATAAGTCTTTTTAAGTAAAGTTCATTTGCTATTCTTAAATAAAGTGGAATATCAAGGGCATTGTGATGCGTAATAAACGGTCGCGCTGCTGCACCTCCGGGAATGGGTTGTAAAATCGGTGTTTCAACTTCTAAATACCCTCTTTCATTAAAAAAAGAACGCATAGATGAAATAGTTTTGGATCTTTTGATAAAAGTATCTTTAACATGAGAATTTACAACTAAATCTACATAGCGCTGACGGTAACGTATTTCTGGATCTGTAAATGCGTCGTAAACCTTTCCGTCTGTATCAATCTTTGGAAGCGGTAGTGGCTTAAGTGATTTACTGAGTAATACTAAATCTTCAACATGGACGGAAATCTCGCCTACTTGTGTTTTGAACAAAAACCCTTTAATTCCGATAAAATCACCAAGATCTAACAATTTTTTGAAAAAGTCATTGTAATGTGACTTATCCTCGCCGGGACACAAATCATCCCGATTTATGTAAATTTGAATCCTACCAGTTGAGTCCTGAAGTTCCGCGAAGGAGGCTTTTCCCATGATGCGTTGACTCATCATTCGTCCTGCCAGACAGACATTTTTCCCATCGACAAAATTGTTTTTTAACTCAGATGCAAAATCAGTTACTTCAAATAAATCAGCTGGATAGGGATTAACTCCCATTTCTTTTAACTTCGATAAAGTATCTCTTCGTTGAACTTCTTGTTCTGATAATTCCAAATAGCTCATCTCCTAATTGTTTAATTGCAAAGATAGGAATTTTAAAACGTAGAATTAATCGATTTTATTTAAGGAAATTCGTGTTTTAACCTTTTTTTAACTATCTTTGCAGTCCTAAAATTTAAATCGATAGTAGATTTTAAGTTTTACCCGAATAATTTTGAATAATTTAAATAAAAGATATGCCAAGCGGAAAAAAAAGAAAAAGACACAAAATGGCTACGCACAAGCGTAAGAAAAGATTGCGTAAGAATCGTCACAAGAAAAAGAAATAATTTCTTTTAACCGCGACAGCCTCGCGGTTTTTCAGTTTTCTAACCATACATTTTCATTGAGTGAGCCTCGAATTAGTAGTAGAAACCCGTTCTGGCGGAGTTTGGATTGCCCTTTTGCGTGATAGTAAGTTAGTCGAACTACACGAACAACAGGGTGCTTCAGACTTTGCAGTTGGCGATATTTTCTTGGGTAAAGTGAGAAAACTTGTACCCAGTTTGAATGCCGCATTTGTAGATGTTGGTTACGAAAAAGATGCTTTTTTACACTATTTAGACCTCGGAACGCAATTTAATTCGCTACATAAATTTACTCGTGATAGTTTAAAAAAGAAACAAAGCGTTAGTGATCTTCAGTATTTTAAATTAGAAAAAGAAATTGAGAAAGAAGGTAAAATTGACTCCTTACTCTCCTCATCCCAACCCATTCTCGTACAAGTAGCAAAAGAGCCGATATCTTCAAAAGGACCAAGACTTTGCTCAGAAATAACTCTGGCCGGAAGATATTTAGTACTCGTTCCTTTCTCTGAAAAAATTTCTATTTCACAAAAAATTAAAGAACAAGATGAACGCGATCGACTTAAAAATCTGTTAACTCGAATTAAGCCGAAAAATTTTGGGGTAATCATTCGAACAGTAGCTGAAGAAAAGAAAACTTCGGACCTTGAACAAGACCTTTATTCTTTGATGGATAAATGGAAAATGATGCATTCCAACCTAAAAAATGCCTCCCCGGCAACTAAGGTTCTTGGGGAGCTAAACAAGACAAATTCAATTTTGCGAGATCTATTAAATAATGATTTTTCACACATTCATACAAATGATCAAAGTACATTTGATGACATTAAGGATTATGTTTTGGACATTGCTCCTGGGAAAGAGAAAATCATTAAACTTCATGACCATCGTACCAGTTTGTTCGAAAAATTTGGAATTAATAAGCAGATTAAAACTTTATTTGGAAAAAAAGTTCCATTGAGTAGCGGTGGATATTTGATTATCGAACATACCGAAGCAATGCACGTAATTGATGTAAATAGTGGAAATCGTAAAGGAGCTAGTGGTCAAGAATCTAATGCATTGTCAACCAATATCGAAGCGGCCGAGGAGATTGCTCGAATTCTACAATTAAGGGATATGGGGGGGATTATTTGCGCAGACTTCATAGACATGCATGATAAAGAAAATAACCGCATTCTTTTTGAAAACATTAAAAATTTCATGCGCTCTGACCGTGCAAAACACAACATACTTCCTCCCTCTAAATTTGGTATCATTGAAATCACTCGTCAAAGAGTGAAACCCGAAACCGCAATTCAAACTTCTGAAAAATGTCCAACGTGTAATGGCACTGGAGAAATACAAGCAAGCATATTATTTGCTGAAGAAATCGAATCAAATTTAAACTATTTAGTTCTTGATCGAAAAGAAAAGGGAGTTTCCTTAGAAGTTCATCCATATTTGCATGCTTATTTCACCAAGGGTCTACTCTCAAGACAATGGAAATGGTTTTTGAAATATAAAAAGTGGATTTCTGTAAATCGCAGGACAGAAAATCATTTACTTGAATACCGCTTTTTAAATAAAGATAACCAAGAAATCTCTCTCTGATGCAAGAGAATTGTATCCCATTAGAATACCTTAATACATATCTTAAAACCGAACAATATTGCGCTGTGCAAGAGAGATGCGCTTTTGATGTAAAGCGCAAATTGGCTCAACAAAAAATCCCTTCTGAAATTACTGAACAAATAATTCGAGAACTACATGAAAAAAATTTTATAAACAACGATCGTTACTGTGAAGCTTTCACCAACGACCATTTCAGATTAAAAAAATGGGGGGTTTTAAAAATAAAATCCGCTTTAAATGCCAAATTTCTTCCATCCCAATCTATTAAAAATGCTTTGGGAAAAATTGACAAACAAACCTACTTAGCTAATTTAAACTACCTGATTAACCGCAAAAAAAGAGAATTATCCTTTGAAAAAGACCCTATAAAAAAGAAAGCCAGACTTACGAGATACTTGGCTTCGAATGGATACGAATTAGAATTGATTTTTGATCTAATAAACTAATCCTCACCCTCTTCAGGGATTATATCTTCAGGGTCGTTGTTATTGAGAAGCTTTGAGTTTGATTCGCCCTGTTTTTTCATTACACAAGCTCCCTCAAAAAATCCGCCCTCTTCAATCGCTAAACGAACAGTTTCAATATCTCCGGTAATTCGGGCGGTAGAACGAAGAACGAGCAAATTTTCGATTGTGAGCTCACCGTCTAATTTTCCTTCAATATCCGCATCAATACAAACTAAATTTCCAGTTATTTTTCCTGTATTTCCAATGACTACTTTTCCCGAACAAGATATATTACCTACAACATCTCCTTCAACTATAATATTTGAATCAGATACAATATCACCAGTAATTTCGGTGCCCTCAATAATCTTATTGAACCCGCCGTTATTGTCAGTGCCAAAAAAATCTCCTTTTATCATGACTTAATAATTTTCATCGTAAAATAATTCATACTCATCAATCTTCTTCAATTCAAGCAACTTTTTAAGGTTTTCAGAACTTATCAAAAAAATCTTCAACTCATTAAATTTTCCCAAGTCTCTTTTCGAAGATTTATACGAAGTTATGTATTCTTTCCCTTTTTTCAATGATTTAAATTCTTTTAATAGAACAAAATTAGATGATTCATCCAATACGACGGTTGAAGATTTAAGTTTCAAATTGGAAAATTTAGTAGAATTATATGAATTAACTTTTGTCTGTACATCACTTACTTTATTTTTTTTATCTGTCACTATGATTAAAAAGTGTGTGGCCTCATCATTAAAGATGAATGGAGAAACTTTTTGTATTATGCTATCATTTTTCGAAAACCCCTCTTGGATAATCTTAATCATTGTTTTAGCCCGTTTTTCAACGTCAGTTCCAGGAAAATCAGAAACTATCTCATTTAATGCAGGTAATAATTCTGTTTTGTTTGATGTTAAGTTTGCTTGAGCAGTTACACGAAGTAGTTTAAATTTTGATATCAATTTAGTTTGAGGTTGAGCAATTAAAAATTCATCTATTTCACTTAGAACTAAATCGTATTTTTTCTTCGTGTAGTTCGAATAAATTTTAAGATAATCTTTCTCGTTTTCTTTTTCTTCATTTTTCTGTTTTAAAAAATAATCGGGATCAAGTAAAAAGGCCGCAAAATCGGATTTCGGATACGTCACTAATATGTGGTTTTTACATTTTTCAGCCTCTGAATTCCCCTCATTTAATCTATATAGTTGAAAAGAGGCATTCAAATCGATATCATTGATAAGTTTTTTATCAGTTATTTTTTCTAAATACTCTATTGCTTGCTCAGTCTCATTTAACTCCTCCCAATAAATAATTGCTGCATCATACCAAGCATTCAGTAATTTATCTATTGAAATTTTCATTGCCTCCTCAGTGAGAGGAAGATTTTTAGCCAGCATTTCAATGGTTATTGATTCAACTTCTACAACTTCTTCGTCTAGTGCCAAACTATCTTCACTTTCGTCGATTTCCTTTATTGTCAACTCAATTTTTTCGCTTCTTCGCCAATCATCATTGTTTTCCCTTTCTCCCCACATTTTAATGAACTCAGAATAACCTTCTTGACGCGTTTTATTGCTATTCCAATATCCTTTTTTACCAAGCGCCTCACTCTGGTTGGCCAATGACTCTTGAATCTCCTTCAGTTTTTCTTCTTCCACCCTTTTTTTCCTTTCACTTTCAAGTTTAATTTTTTTCAAAACATCCTCTAAATATTCATTTCTATCTTTTTCGGACATTAAAGCAATTCGTTGAACGCTGTCTTCATAATTGGCAGTTTCTATTGCTATGACTAATTTACTTAATTTAGCCGCCCTTAATTTGATGTTATCTCCATTTGGATAATCATCTGGCATTACCATTCCACAGGAATCGTAGTATTTTTGGGCCGCTACATAATTACTTCTTTCAAAAGTTAAATCCCCTAACTTTTCATACGATAATGCTTTTTGACGATTATTCGATATAGATGACTTAGCAGATTTTGTCAAATATATCATTGCTTGCTTTCTATTCTTTTCATCTATCTCTATGGCAGCTAAAGCATAATAAATTTGATCTCTATATTCAGTATTTTTTGCCTCTTTTACCATTCTGAGTAACTGTTTTTTGATACCATTATCCTTAACTAATAATGCTCTATTCATCTTAGCATTGAAGTGCATAATATATGAAGCAGGATAATTTAAACACTTCGTGTAACTATCAATTGCTTTTCCCTGATTTTTTTGTAGCATATAGAGCTGACCCAATATAAAGTAAATTCTTGCTTTCTCTTTTTTAACAGAAAAATCAACTGATTTTTCTAATGCTTGAATGGCTAATTTTATATCTTCCTTTTTTAAATAGTACTCAGCTTTTATCCGAAAAAAATCATCTCGTAAATGTTTCGGGAATTTAACTGATTGGTCAAGATTTTCTCTGTTTTGCGATTTTTTGTTTGATTTACTTCTAGACTTACTTTTGGACTTTTTCGAGCTCTTTTTAGAGTTTACCTTGCTTTTCGCTTTTCCTTCCCCATATTGTTCTTCGATTACATCCTCTAATAACTCTATATTTGTGATTGCATCAACATATTTTTCTTCCTCAATAAATATTCTGATTTGCCATAATTTGGCAATGTAATTTGATTTATCTTCTTCAAATAAACGTGCAATGAACTCGAAGTTTTTTGTGGCATCTTCAAAATTCCTTTTATAATAATTTGCAATTCCAACCGTAAGATAATTTTCATCTATGTAGGTGTTATACTCTACCTTCTTATAAAAACCTTTAATAGCCGGCATACTGTGATTTTGAATTACTTTCGTGCACTTCGATATCGCCGTATCAAGTGAGGGTAAAAGGCCCACAACCTCTTTTTCGCTTGGAATTCTTTCAACTGGTAATATGTCATAAAAATTTTCTTTGTAAGAAACCTTGAACGACCGCATTGATTGGGAAATCAATTCATTAGCATTAAAATACCCATTATACTTCGCTGTAATAGAATGATATTTACGATTTATCAAAGTATTTTTTTCAGTCGAACATGCACTGAAAATTAAAAAGAAAAATAAAGAATAAATTACTCGTGAAAAACTCATTTTAAATTGTTCTTATTAAACTAAATAAAGGAAAAATTATTGTGTTTTATGTAATATTTGTAAATACTTGTTGAATGTCATCATCATCCTCAATTTTGTCTAGAACTTTCTCAATTTCAATAAGTTGATCTTCAGTAAATTCGACCGGTGATGTCGGAATTCTCTTTAAACTCGATTTTTTTATTTCAATATTCATATCTTCAAGTGCTTTGGCTATTGTACCAAATGCCGTATAATCTCCTGAAACAACCAATTTATCATCAAATTTTTCAATCTCTTCGCAACCTGCATCGATTAATTCTAATTCAAGCATTTCTATGTCCAATGATTCAAATTGACTAATTTCAAAAACACTTTTTCTTTCAAACATAAACTCTAAAGAACCTGTGGGCACCAAAGCCCCCCCGCATTTATTAAAATAAGATTTCACATTTGCAACTGTTCTTGTTGGATTATCTGTAGCACATTCAACAAAAATCAATACTCCATATGGCCCTTTCCCCTCATAATTTACCTCTGTAAATAATGCAATATCCTTTTGCTCTGCTCTTCTGATCGCCGCATCAATATTATCTTTTGGCATATTCTCGGCTTTTGCATTTTGAATAGCCGTCCTTAATTTCGCATTGGTAGTCGGATCCATTCCACTTTCCTTGGCCGCCATTGTAATTGCTTTGCCAAGTTTCGGGAACATTTTTGACATTTTGTCCCATCTTTTCTCCTTTGCCGCTCTTCTATATTCAAATGCTCTTCCCATAACTTAAAATTAAACCCAAATTTATGGAATACAATGCAAAATTTCATTTTTTTACGGAATTTAGGAGTTAAAAAAACCCGTTTCATACCCTAACGAGTAAAATCACTATTTTTAACAAAAAATTATGCAGTCTATCCATTCATATTCATTTCAAAATAAAAAAGCTTTAGTGCGTGTAGACTTTAATGTCCCTCTTGAAAATAGCACCTTTGAAATTACCGATGATACCAGAATAAAAGCAGCTGTTCCTACAATAAAAAAAATTCTATCTGCTGGAGGATCTGTAATTTTAATGACTCATTTAGGAAGACCTAAAAACGGCCCTGACGAGGCTTCATCATTAAGGCATATCCTCAAAAGAATTGAGGATGTTTGTGAAACTAAAGTTTCTTTTTCAAAATCATGTATTGGTAAAGAGGCTGAAGTTGCTTGTTCGAAATTAAAATTTGGTGAAATATTAGTGTTGGAAAATGTGCGCTTTTTTAAAGAGGAAACCAATGGAGATAGGGCTTTCGCTCAATATCTAGCAAAGCTTGGGGATTGTTATGTAAATGATGCTTTTGGAACTGCACACAGAGCACACGCTAGCACCACAATTATCGCTGATTTTTTTCCCAATGATAAGATGTTTGGCTTATTAATGGAAAGGGAAATATTAAATATTGATAAAGTCTTATGTAGTTCGGAAGCTCCAAAAACAGCTATCGTAGGAGGAGCTAAAGTTTCATCGAAGATAACTATAATTGAGAATTTGCTTTCAAAAATGAATTCAATTATAATCGGCGGAGGAATGGCTTATACATTTATTAAAGCGCAAGGAGGAAAAATTGGTTCTTCCTTGGTTGAAGATGATTACCTACAGACTGCTCTAAATATTTTGGAAAAAGCAAAACAAAGAGGAGTCGAAATAATTTTGCCAATTGACACAATAATTGCGGATTCTTTCACAAACAACGCAAAAAGAAAAGAGGTGAAAATTTCTGAAATACCTGATGGATGGATGGGCTTGGATACCGGAAAAAAATCGCAAATTCTTTTCGATACTGTTTTGAGTAATTCGAAAATCATTTTATGGAATGGACCAATGGGGGTTTTTGAATTTACTAATTTCCAATCAGGCACGAAACAAATCGCCAAAAGTATCGTAGATGCAACGCAAAAAGGCGCATTTTCTTTAGTTGGAGGTGGGGATTCGGTTGCGGCAGTAAACAAATTTGGTTTCGCTGATACGGTTTCTTACGTTTCAACCGGAGGTGGAGCAATGTTGGAATACTTGGAAGGAATTGATCTTCCTGGAATTAAAGCAATTCGAAACTAAGAAAAACAAAGTTGCGCGAAATAAAATTATTTTTAAGCGAATATGGTTTTTTCAAGTTTAATTTTTTTATACTTTTTTCTTCCCTTAAATTTAATATTGTATTATGTTTCAGGTAATTTAGTTTATCGAAATATTCTCCTAACCTTATTCTCATTTTTCTTCTACGCATGGGGTGAGCCCGTATGGATTGTATTATTGCTCTTCTCTGCTCTTTTTGATTACGGAAATGGTATTTTAATTGAAAAACTGAATAATAAATCCAAAGCTAAATTGGTGGTTGCATTTTCTGTAATCGTAAATATCGGACTTCTTGTAGCATTTAAATACAGCGGATTTTTATATGATAATTTGTCATTACTCATAAATTTACCCTTCGCACGCCCTGAGGTAACTCTACCAATTGGAATTTCATTCTACACCTTTCAAACAATTTCCTACACGATCGATGTATATCGAGGCGATGTTAAAGCACAACGCAATCCAATGAACTTTTTATTATTCGTTAGTCTCTACCATCAACTAGTTGCCGGCCCGATCGTACGATACAAAACAATTGCAGATGAAATTAACGGAAGGAAATTCCAGTGGAATGACTTTTCATCAGGAATAGGAAGATTCTCACTTGGTCTATTTAAGAAAATAGTTATTGCTGACGCAGCCGGATCTTTAGTTGATAACTACCTTATTACGAATTTTGATTTACTTACAAGTCCCACGGCGTGGTTTGGACTCAGCATGTTTGCTATTCAAATTTATTTTGACTTCTCAGGCTATTCTGATATGGCAATAGGCCTGGGCCGAATGTTTGGCTTTCATTATAATGAAAACTTTAAAAACCCATACGCAGCAAATTCAATAACTGACTTTTGGCGAAGATGGCATATTTCACTTTCGACCTTTTTCCGAGATTATGTATACATTCCGTTAGGAGGAAATAAAGTAGGGAAACGTAGAATGTACTACAATATTTTTATCGTCTGGGCTCTGACAGGTTTTTGGCATGGGGCAAGCTGGAACTTTATGCTTTGGGGTCTCTATTTCGCGATGATTTTATTAATCGAAAAAAGGGTTCTTCTTTCCATTTATTCAAAAATTCCTATCATATTTAGGTATACAATTACACTTGTTTTCATAGTTTTTGGATGGTCATTATTCTATTTCGAAGATTTATCAAAATGGAGTACTTTTTGCTCAAATTTATTTAATTTTTCTTCAAATCAAATCTTAGCATTTTCTTTTGATCTTCGGCAAAATATATACTGGTTTACTCTAGTAATTCTGTTGTGTATTCCTTGGGATGAACTACCCTATTTTACGAAACGCTGGGAAGTTTTGGCAGGAAATCAGATTATTTTAACAAGTAAAATTGTACTTCATATTCTAATCCTTATCATTTGTACTTCGCTTTTAGTAGGTAGTTCTTATCATCCATTTTTATATTTTAGGTTTTAATGCATAATTTAAAAGTAATACATGTTCTTGCATATTCGGGAATTCTCACTCTTGGGATGCTATCATTTGTTTTTTCAAAGAAAGAAAAAGAATCTATATTGGAAAAACGAAAACTACAGGAAAACCCAATTATAACTCTAAAAAGTTTTTTGGATGGCTCATGGATGTTGAAATACGAGAAATTTATGGATGACCATTTTCCGTGGAGATCTTCGTTTGTAGATATTGCATTTCAATTAAATGAGTTGAAAGGGATTAAAAACCCCAACAATGCAAGATTAATTACTAAAACAAAAGATAAAAAAATAGATGAGAAAAAAATTGACCTGAATAAAGCAGCTCGAGATATTAATTATCTTATAAATGCTGAGTCTGCATCCTCAAAGGGTCTTTTGATTATAGCCGGTAGAGCATTCCAAGTTTTTGGAGGAACTAGGGCATCTGTTAAAAGTTATGTAGATGTCGTAAACGAATATCGCAAAATTCTCCCCGATCATGTTCGTGTTTTTAATTGTATAGTCCCCACGGGCAGTTCATTTATTTTTGTGAAGGAATATGACTATTTACGCGACAAAGAATTTAAAAATATTGATGATGCATATTCTCTTTCTTCCCCTAATGTAATTAATGTTCCTGCCAAAGAGGCAATAGTAGCTCATCAAGATGAATATATTTATTTTGCTAGTGATCATCATTGGACAGCCAGAGGAGCCTACTATGCATACACGGCATATTGCCAAGCCTCAGGTCTCAAAGCTACTCCTCTAAACAAAATGACTCGAAAAGTAAAACGAAATTTTTTAGGTACTCTTTACAATTTAACGAAGGATGAGTCCATTAAAAAAAATATAGATTCCGTTGAGTATTTTATCCCATCTGTGAGTACTGATGTAAAAGTTTTTGCGGAATTTGCGAGTGGAGGTAATTCATACGGAGTATTTTTAGGAGGAGATAAAGCCCATTTAAAAATTAAAACATCAGTTAAAAATGGAAAAAGTGTTGTTGTAATTAAAAACTCTTTTGGTAATCCATTTTCAACCTTTTTAATTAATAACTATGAAACGGTACACGTAGTAGATTACCGTTATTTTGATTCTGGATTACTTCGCCTAATTAAAAATGAAGAAATTGATGATGTAATCTTTTTTCATAATGTTTTTTCGGCAAATACATTGTCGCACAGTGAACGTCAAAGAATTATTAAGAACCCTGTAAGTACTGAAAATTCCTCTGAAAAGAAAACCAATGAGAAAAAAATGGAAACGAAAAAAACAAATAAAAACTCTAAACTTGAGTTAAATGATGAAAATAGTGACTCAGATACAACTAACTAATCAATAAAAACTTTTATATTCAATCTGACAATGACAAAAAAAATAATTTTATCACTCTTCTGCTGCTTTGTTCAAAACATATTTGCACAAACAAACAAAGGTATTCCAAGTCAACTTTCAATTAAACATAACTTAAATTATATTCAATTTGATGATGCCTCACTATTGAATCAACTCGCAAAAGGATTAAACGCTGCATTAATAAATGGATATTCAGTTGTACATTTTGGCGACAGTCACATCCAAGCCGAGGGTCCAACCTCTGTGACAAGAAAAAATTTACAAGAATCGTATGGAGATGCGGGTCACGGAATGATGTTCGCATATTCAGCAGCTAATTCCTACTCCTCCATTTTATATGGTACGAGTCATACTGGAAATTGGACCTATGCGAAAAGTTTTCAGTCATCCCCGAAATTACCTCTCGGAGTTTCTGGAATGACTGTCCGAACTGACGAAAAAAATGCCAGTTTAAGTTTTACACTTAAAGTTCCTAAAACAAGCTATCAAAAACT
>VGFL01000066.1 GCA_016868915.1 Bacteroidota bacterium
GTTTGGAGACTCCGTAGAATTGTGCGGTGGAATACACGTGTCAAACACGGCCAAAATTGGTTTATTTAAAATAACTTCTGAATCTGCAGTTGCTGCGGGAGTTCGAAGAATTGAGGCCATTACTGGAGCAACCGCTGAAGCTTTTTTCAAGGAAAAAGCAGCTAAATTAGATGCTATTTACGCGTTACTTAAAAACCCAAAAGATCTCGTCAAATCGATTGATGATTTGATACAGCACAACAGTCAACTTATTAAAGAAATTGAACATTTTCAGCGTCAAAAAGCGAAGGTAGTTAAGGCTGAATTACTATCAAAAATTACAGAAATCAACGGTATCCATTTTTTAAGTGAAATCATTGCCTTGGATGCAAATTCTGTAAAAGATATCTTATTTCAATTGAAAGGTGAAACTCCAAATTTTGTTGGTGTAATTGGAAATACGGAAGGAGAAAAATGTGGATTAAGTCTTATACTTTCAGATAATTTAGTGGAAATAAAAAAATGGGATGCAGCTCAGTTTATTCGAGAAGTTTCCTCTCATATTAATGGAGGCGGGGGCGGTCAGTCCTTTTTTGCTACCGCCGGTGGCAGAAATAGTCATGGTTTGCAAATTGCTATTGAGGCGTTGAAAAAAAGAATGGAGCTAATCTAAATGAAGTTTACTTTGTACTTTTTTTAATATTTTTTTAATAAACCCTACGGTTTCCTTTTCCAATTTAAGATAATAAAGCGGTGCCAAGAAAAGTACCACAGTGAGAGTAGTTTGAATAACTAACTGAAAAATAGGATTATCAGATAACTGAATAGTATAACTACCTACGAATATTGTAAGTATTCCAAGCAGAATTATTGGAAGCTGATTTTTCGAAAAAGGGATCATTTTAAAATGATATGCCACAAAGAAAAGTCGAATAGCGTTATAAAGAATTAAGGCGATTAAGGTAGAAATAGCTGCTCCAATTGCACCATATATCGGAAGCAAAAGCAAATTTAGCACATAAACAACCGCGATAAGTAGTAAGGTGAAAAAGGATTCGAATTTGTATTTTTTGCTCGTAACAAGGATCGAACCGTTTAGTCCACAATACATATCGATAAGTTTACCAAACATCAAGAAGAAAAAAATCCATTTTCCAGCTATGAATTCTGGAGGGAGAAAAGAAAACAATGGATCAATGTTGAGCCAAATTAATAAGAAAAAAATGAGTCCAATCACCAAAGAAACAGAGCTAAATTTTACATATAATTTTTGCATCTTTTCCATGTCGCGGTGTTTCCAATAGTCTGAAACCAGTGGTATACTCACCCGGTGAATGGCTTTGTAAGGAACTAAAATTGCTCCTACCATAAAAATCATTGTACTGTAGACACCGGCAGCTCTTAGTCCTAACATTTGAGAAACCATCAACAAATCAAGTGAGGTCACTAGAACATATCCCAGGGTATTTATATAGTTGATAGCTGAAAATTGAATAATGATTTTCTTAAAACGATTCGAAATTTGAATAGACTTGAAGGAGAAATGAAGCTCCTCAATTTTATGTAAATAAAAAACGAGAATCAGTGTTGGGATTATGTAGCTCAAACTATGAAAAATAACTAATTGTTTAAAGTCAATAATTTTGAACCAAACAAGAACGAGCAATAAAGTCAAGAGTAATCTCAGAAGAATTTCATTAACGATAACAGCGATTAAATTTTTGTAAAGACTTCGCAAGTAAATTTCAAAAACCAAAAAAAACACATAAGCAATTCCAATTGGAATAATCCAAATAAAATATTCAGAAAATAGAGGTGATTTTTTTATGTAAAGCTCTTGAATATTGGATTGGAATAGTAGTGCTAAAAAGGTGAAAATAACAATGCCAATTGTAACAATTAGAAGCATCAGTGGCATAAATCCGAAATGCCCTTTATTTTTATTTTTGAAATAGGGGAAAAATTTCCAAATCGTGTAGAAAGTACCCAAATTGGCGAATTGAGCAAACAGGAGTCCAACAGATAGCAATAAATTCATTAATCCTATTTCTTCAGTTGAAAGAATAAGAACAAACAAAACAGCTTTATTAAGGTAACCGAGACCAACACCCAGATAGGATGTGACCATTGTTTTTAAAGCATCTTTTTGAACAAAACCCATAGTTCGCTAGAACAAAGATATTATTTAAAGCTAAAATCAAGATTAATTTTATATATCGATTCTAGAATGTAAGTATCTTTGCTCCTATTCAACTAAGCGTTATCCAATTCAATGTTAGAAATTACAGTTGCAATTTGTACGTATAATCGGGAAAAATATCTCAATCAATTATTTGATTCGATTCTTGCTCAAACATTTGATGCGAACTGTTTTGAAGTTATTTTAGTGAATAATAATTCACCGGGGAATACCAAAGAAATATTTTCATCTTTTTGTAGTAATAATCCAAAAATACAAGGTGTTTACTCTGAAGAATTAAATCAAGGATTGTCCTATGCCCGGAATAAAGCCATTTCACTTGCCAGGGCACCTTTGATCACTTTTTTGGATGATGATGCATTTATTGAAAAAGGATATCTCGAAAAATGTACTAAGACATTTGCGTTATATCCACAATTAGGTGCTGTTGGAGGAAAAATACTACTTCATTACGAGAGTATAATTCCTATTTGGGAAAATAAATATTTAAACTCACTTTTGGGGTATTTTAATTTGGGAGAGAATTCTTTTTTCTTCTCTAAAAAAAATTATCCGCGTGGTTCTAATATGTCTTTCAACACGAATATATTTCAGAAGGTCGGGAATTTCAATACATCGTTGGGCCGAACAGATAAGAGTATGATTGGTGGTGAAGAAAAAGAACTATTTGATCGAATCTATAAAGCAAATATTGAAGTTTTGTACGATCCTCAAATTATTGTCTATCACTGTGTACCGGTCGAACGTACGACATCCGAATTTATAAGAAGGCAGGCAATTGGCGCAGGGATGAGCGAACGGATAAGAACTAGAACGGATGGTGTTTTTTCCTTTGTTTTAAGAATTTTAAAGGAAATTTACCTTTGGGCAGCAAGTATCATTCTGTGGATTTTCTTTTCAGTAAAATTACAATTTGCAAAAGGGAATATGATTATAGCATTTCGATGGTGGTTGACACAAGGCTTGTTGGGTTGGAAAAAAGAATAAAAATTATTTGAAAAGAATAAGCCTCACAGCCATCGAGAATATTGATAATTTATGCCAAGGTAATCCAATTCGCAGGAGCTCAACATAGGTCTTTGAACGAATGCATGTGATAAACCATCTGCTCAAAAGCAGGGCATTTAGGGAATTTTGTTCAAAAAGTTTTTTGCTGTTATTCATTTTGGATAAGTTAACCAACCAGTTTTTTATTTCCAATCGCTCTGCTTTTGAAACAGGAAAAGGACTAAAAGCCAAAAAATGAATATTTAATTCTTCGTTCGTAACCTTTCCCACTAAATTTTCTAAATACGGTTTTATGAGCTCTTTTCGCTTTTCTGTTTGGTAATCATTCTGGGTAACAGAAATATTGGAAGAGTGGATCCGATATTTCAATAAATAGTTTGGTAAGTTGTGAAATTTGTAGCGCAAGTTTTGTGATAACCTCACCCATAGTTCAAGATCTTCACAATGCTTGGCATCTGCATTGTAAAGATGTGTGTCAAAAATTTCTCTTCGAATCATCACAGTTGGGTGAATAAACGGCGTTGTAAAGAGCATATTTGCACGAATAAGTTCATTTGAATCAATTCGTTTTATCCTTCCTTTTGTCGCATTGGATTCATCAATTATTTTTGCCCATGAACCGCAAATAACAACATCAGGATTGCTTTCTAAATGGTTGAATTGTTTCTCAAATCTATTTGGCTCACAAATATCATCAGCATCCATTCGAGCAATATATTTTCCTCTCGATAGCCCGATGGCTTTATTTAATGTATCGATTAAACCAAGGTTAGTTTTGTTGAGAAAGTAGCGTATGCGAGAATCGTTGAATGCTTTAATTTCTTTCTCACTGTCATCCGTTGAGCCATCATTGATAAGAATGATTTCAAATTCAGTAAATGATTGACTCAAAACACTTTCTATTGCTTGTTTAAGAAACTTTTCAGCGTTATAAACCGGTAATATTACGGATATAAGAGGGATATTTGATTCCATGATCATTCGCGTCAATCTAAGAATTCAATACTATTTGCGTGCACTTGACGCTTTTCTTTGGGTGGGATTTTCATGTAATCCCCGTAAATTGATTTCAAAAATTTGTCACAATCATTCGGACAATAGAATTCTCTTCCTTCAAAACTAATTTTTTTGAGCGGGAAAACATCGTTGTGACTGTGATATACCGGCAGATTTAACCCACCGTGAATATTTACAAGTGTTTTCGCGCAAACAGCCAAAGAGAATAGTCTAAAAAGAAATGCCATCAGTAAAGCAAACGGCCAAATTAAACAAGCCAGGATGTACTCCGATTTACTCGAATTTAACCCCCTCAAGCGGCGAAATGCCCTTCCGTAAAAAAAATCGATGAACTTTTTTGTCTTGTAAGAAGCCGTGTATTCAACGGGAAAAATATCTATAAAAATCCCTTGATATTTCATTTCACCTCTTTTTGTTAGACCATCGTCGTAATATGATTTTGTATCTCTAATTTTTCCCGCTTTGACGGTTAATTTTTTTTCATTTTTCCAATCTTGAAAAACTAAATGTTGTGGAAGTTCAAGTTTTAATATGGCGGAAAGCTTGTCGTAGTCTTTATTTAAAACCGATATATCCAAATCATCGTCCCACGGAATAAACCCATTGTGTCTGACTGCGCCCAGAAGTGTCCCGTAATCTATCCAATAAGGAATAGTATATTTATCACAAATAGAAGATACAGACACCAAAATTTGAAGCATCCGCAGTTGCGCCTTTCTAAGTTCTGTATTTTCACCATTGTAAACTGAAAAATCTTCAAGCATTTCAGGGTCTAATTATTTCGTAGTGTATAGCGTATGCAGACTGGATCTTCATTTTTATAAATTGAAAAACCACGATTTTCCTCAATTCGTTCAATTTTAAAATATTTTCTCAGTTTCTCGGAAAGATAAGTTTCCGAATAGAGCATTCTAAAGTGTTCTTCGCCAACAGATGACTTGAAAAAAGTTTCAATTTTTTCTTTATCGGAAATACCTTTTGCTGAACGTGTTTCAATAAAAATATATTGGGTTTTCTTCGCTTGTTTTATTTGATCCAAAAGAATATCCATATCTCTTTCTTTTAGCGCGTGCACAATAAATCTTAAATAGATCAGTTGGAAATTGGTATAGTTAAAGTCTAAAATATTTTCTCTCAAAAACACGGGTATTTCAGCATTTGGCTGAACAGAAATATCGATTCCTGTTGATTCGATCCCATTTCGCGAGAAATAAAAAGTATCTCTTCCATTTCCGCAGGCCACATCGAGCAATTTGAGGTGATTAAGTTGATTTTTTTGAATGTATGCTAAAGTTTCTCTCGCAAAATTACTCTCATCCTGAGGAGCAAGATTTTTTTTGTAAAAATCATCCCAATATTCTTTTATCTCCATTTTACAACTGTTCTGAAATTTGGTTAAACGGTTAAAAATTCCCTTCTAATGAAAATAGCTTTTTCTCCCTTTTTATACTCCTGCCACTCTTCTTTCTTCATCACGCGATACACTGCATCCGAACATCCTGGTATCAATCGATCGTGTAGTTCAAGTACAATTATTTTTACTTTTTTCAACCAATTTTCACTGTTTTTACTGAAAATTTCTTTTTCCGAACCTTCAATGTCTATTTTTAAAATATCAACTTGATCGACTCCCGAGTTCGACAATATTTCATCCAAAGTTACGGCCTTTATTCCATTTGCATCCGATTCGTGCGTTTCTGCTACCGTAAAAGCCCATTTTTCAGAATGGGAATCAGTGATTTTCAAAAGTGTATTTTTTGACCAAATTGCCGCGTTTATTCGCTTAATGTTGGGATGTAATTCTGTATTTTGTTCTAAAATTTCATAGTTAGAGGCCTCGGGCTCTATCGAAATAATTTGAGCATCAGGAAAGCGAGAGGTATAATAAAGTGATGATAATCCAATGTAAGCTCCAGTATCAATAATTAGTTTTGGATTTATATCGATTGGGAGTTTAAATTCTTTAAAAAGAAAAATATCTCGAAATACATAATGGTCGGAGGTATTCGGGCGGATAGTTAATCTTTTGAACTTAAATCTGTAAACTAAAATGAGGCATTTTGTGAGTAGCTTCAATAAAAATTCAACAAGAGGCCTCGGAATTTTTTTGGTTATTTTAGACATGAAAAAGATCCTAATTATTTTTTTCCAGTGGAATATTATTTTTTAAACTCAATCCAAATATCACGATGCATGAAAGAAGTAATCCAATTGAACCTAACATTGAATATGTATTTGAGGTATAATACGTTTCAGGCTCAAATTTCCACTCAATTTTATGTTTTCCTGCCGGAATAAATGCACCACGAAGAAGGTAGTTAGCTCTAAAAATTTTATTAGTCTTTTTTCCGTCAATGTAACAATTCCAACCTTTTGGATACCAAATTTCACTAAAAACTGCAGGCAAAGGCACTTTGGATTCCGATGAATAAATTAAGTGATTGGGACTATACTTAGTCAAAGAGATTTTATCCGAAGTTGATTTTGAAAATTTACCAAATTCTTTGGTTAAGGCACCAATTTCTTTTCCGTTTATAACTACCTTATCTTTTGAATTGAGCCCTTTAAGTGCTTTCATCTCATCATTTGCACTATTCGCTAATACATACTGAGAAGTAAACCAAACATTCCCGTTCGTCTGATTATTTTCAATCGGCGCTTTTGATTTATCTAGAATAATATACTTTGTATTTAACATATTTAAAATAGGGGTACTATCCGGTAGAAGAATTCCGCTGATAGATATGGTATCAAAAATAGCCTTAACTTTTTCTTGACTTTCTATTTTTAGTGAATCTAACCCACGAATTTTTTCCATTTTTGCTTGACTTATTAGTCGGTTTAATATTTGCATTTCATCGCTGATACAAAAATCAATTAATTCTTGATACCTTTTTAATTTTGCCCCATGATAACCACCTATGCTCTTGTGAAAGTAACTTGTATTTGTTTCATTAAAGGGGTTATTAAAATTTAGTACACGAAAGTCAGTGTTTGAATTTAGTACACTAAAATTTGCAATTTGCATGAGTATATTTTCATCTTGTATCTCAGAATACAAATGATAATCTTTCATTTTGTTTAGTACCTTCACGCTTTTTGAAGGTAAGTCGGAAATACTTTTTTGTTCTTTATTTAGAATAAAATTATCTGCATTTTCGGGGAGGTATGGCGTTTGAGTAGATTGGTTATCCTCATAACTTTCATATCCCATATCGCCTTCTGCATTATTTAAATAACGTTTGCAAATACTCATTTCATCGGCAAGTATCAGTAATCCGACTGCCAAAATGATAATTCTTGAGTTAGTTTTGAATTTTAAGGTTGATAAAAGTAGTAAGCTTGCAATACTAAAGAAAAGTAAAGAGCGAAGGGTGTCCGATCTAAAAATTGATATTCGTGTTTGAATCAAATCTGATTTAATTCCATTTATGGCAGTAATTTGCGCTTGGTCTTTGGTTGATGAAATAGCATCACTAAATTGTTTTACCTCAGTAGCCTTAATAAAAGTTCCTGAAATTGAAGGCACTAAAATTAAAAGAATGAAAAGCGCAGCCACCCCAATGAAACCGATGACCCATGTTTTTTTACTGCCAAGTAAGCCTTTTTTTTCTAATAATCCGTTAATGAATAGTAAGGCCATGGCAGGCGCAATCACCTGTAAAATAACCAATATCATTTTGGAATCTCGAAATTTATTGTACATCGGGAAATTAGTTAAAAAGAAATCGTTAATACTGTTGTCTTTACCAATTAGAAATAGGATTAGAATGCCCAACAGCAAAAACGGCCATTTGAGAGTGTCTTTCACAAAAATCAACCCGAGTAAAAATAATCCGACGATAATAGCTCCGATATAAATGGCTCCCCCACTGAACCGCTGTCCCCCCCAATATTGACTACTCTGGGCTACTTGATCAGCATACTCAGAATCCATATTTTGCATAATACTTTCATTATTTCCGATGTAATCATCTTTACCTCCCTTGGCATTCGGTATGGCAGCCGATAAAAATTCTCCCGGGCAATAATTGTACTCCAAAATATAGTCTTTATTCAGACCTTTTTGTGTTGAAATATCCTTCTTTTTCCCATCTGGTTCAATGGTCAAATCAGTAGCTCCTCGTGTTGTAAACTTACTATATTCGAATGTTGTCATTAAATTACTCATTGATGGTAAAATAGCCAAGGCCCCGCCAACGATTAATGCCGCAGTAATTTTCGTCAGGACTAATAATTTTTTTTCTACCAATAGTCGTATTGCTTCGCTCAGAGTTACGACTCCGAGTAAAAGGGATAAATAATAGGTGATTTGAAGGTGATTGGCTGTGAGATTTAATCCGAAAAATAACATAAAAAGGGATGCCCCAAGTAAAATATTACCTCTAAAAGTAAGGATAAGTCCTCCTAAAGTCGGAGCAATATAAGCCACGGCAGTAACTTTTGTAATGTGTCCTGCACCGAGATATAAAATATTAAATGATGAAAATCCACAGGCCAGCGCTCCAACCATACTCAACCAAGGATCGATTCTTAAGCAAAGTCCTAAAATGTAAAAACCAAGCATTGAAATAAATAAAATACCTATCGGCGGTGGCAGATTTAGCGTTAGTAAACTGTGAACCCACTTGAGGGCATTTGATGAGTGATCGATCGAAATCTGATAGGCAGGCATTCCCCCAAACATCGAATTTGTCCACATTGCCTCTCCATCATTCATCATCCTGTAATCGTCAATTTCCTTAACCATTCCCCTGTATTGTTTCACATCTCCTTGTTTCAATGAAAGGCCATTGAATAGTGGGCTAAAATAAATGCATGACAATCCGAGAAACAAATTAATTGCTATAAAATGGGGTGTTAATTTTTTAAGAATTTGCATGGGATAAAACTTAAATCTGTGGAAGTGAAATTAGCAAGAATATTCGATAGTTATTCTATTTTCAGGTATTAATTTGATTTTAATGGTCTATTGTTAATTACTTTCTTTTGACAGTAATTTCTTTAATTCAATTAATTATAGATTTACAAGTAAATTAATTCTAAACTGAAATCTATGAAAAATGTCTTAGTTATTATTTTCTCTCTCTCTACTTTAATTGGTTTATCTCAACTTACTCAAACCGTACGAGGTAAAGTTTATGATGCCGAAACAAATTATCCCTTGGCAGGAGTCAGAGTTCAGGTAATAACTGATGACACCAATGCTCGTTTTATCGGTGGAACGGATGCGAATGGGGAATTTACGCTTAAAAAAATCCCTGTAGGAAAGCATAAGTTGGTTTCACGACTGAGTTCCTACGAACAAAGTTCTGTTATCATTGAAGTTAATTCTGGGAAAGAATTAATTTTAAATATTCCTCTTATGGAAATGGTTGTTACTAAAGAGGAAATTGTTGTAACAGCGCGGAAAAAAGGAGAGGTTTTAAATGAAATGGCTGTACTTTCAGCGCAGCAGTTTAGCGTAGAAGAAACAAATCGCTATCCAGGTTCTCGAATGGATCCTGCGCGTATGGCTTCCAACTTTGCCGGTGTTCAGGGATCAGATGATTCCAGAAATGATATCGTAGTTCGTGGAAACTCACCCCTTGGTGTTGTATATCGTGTTGAAGGAATTGATATTCCAAATCCATCGCATTTCGCCATTTCCGGTAGTACGGGAGGTCCGGTTTCCATCCTTAACAATAAAATTTTAGGAAATTCTGACTTTTTTATGAGTGCTTTTCCTGCTGAATATGGAAACAGTACTTCGGGAGTATTTGACCTAAAGTTACGAAACGGGAATAACAACCAGCACGAGTTTACAGGTCAGTTTGGTTTGTTTGGAACAGAGGTTCTCGCTGAAGGTCCATTAGGGAAAAATGGTAATTCAAGCTATTTGGTAATGGGACGGTATTCGAGTTTGGCAATTTTTCAGAAACTTGGTGTTTCATTGGGTACAGATGCTGTTCCAGTCTATGGAGACGGGGCATTTAAATTCAATTGGAAATTAAAAAATGGTGGTCAGCTTTCTTGGTGGGGAATGGGAGGAAAAAGCGATATTGATATTATGATCTCCGAACAAACGAAATATTCAACGGAGTTTTACGGAGAAGGAGATCGCGATCAGTTTTTTGGAACAAGCATGTATGTTTCTGGTTTAACCTATAAAAAGTCACTAAATGAAAAAACATACATTAGTGCAACTCTTTCGGGTTCTCGTGAGGAGCAACACACAAGACATGAATATTTACATCGAACATTGAGCATAACTAATGCAGATACCACCATTAAAGTAGATAGCTCCTACCAAATGCTGGGCTATGATTTCAGAACCATGAAATTATCTGGTTATTTTGCAATCAATCATAAAATCAATAAGCAACACCTCATTAAAGCGGGAGTTAATTTTGATGTAATGTCTTTCGATTTAATCGACTCTGTTTTAAATGACTTGGACGACAGAAATAGCTGGAAAACAAGATGGAATTATAATGGCATGGGTGTATTGGTTCAACCTTTCATTCAGTGGAAATGGAAAATGAGTGATAAAATGGATTTGACAGCTGGAGCTCACGCACAATATTTTTCGCTTAGTAATAGTTTGAGTGCATTTGAGCCAAGACTTGGATGGAAATATCGAATGAAAGGAGATCAGGCTATTTTCGCAGGAGCTGGTTTGCATAGTCAGACCCAACCGTATTATACATATATGTATGATCCTGATAATAACGGAAAACCTCACAATATCAATATGGATTTTTCAAGAAGTGTACATTCAGGTTTGGGGTATGAAAAGTCTTTTGGTCCAGGACTAAATTTCAGAACTGAAGCATATTACCAGTACTTGTATAATCTCCCAATTAGCTCAGATCCCAATTCTTTCTCCCTAGTAAATGCAGGTGGGGGGTTTTCTCGCGTATTTCCGAATGACACACTTCTAAACGAGGGAAAAGGAGTAAACTACGGACTAGAATTTACACTTCAAAAGTATTTCAGTAAAAGTTTCTTTTTTATGTTTTCTGCAAGTATCTATGATTCAAAATACTTGGCAAGTGACGGACAATGGCGAAACACTTCATACAAAGGGGCTAATATCTCTGATAACATTGATTTATCCTATGTTTGGAATGTGTTAGCTGGAAAAGAATTCAATATTGGAAAAAAACATGTGATTGGTGTTGGTACTAAAATCACGCGAGCGGGTGGCCGTAGATATGGACTGGTAGATATTCAGCAAACAACGGATTCCAAAGAGATCTTATTTCAAGATTCACTGTTCAATGAATTGACGTTTGCAGATTATTTCCGCGTGGATTTGAAAATTAACTGGAGGATGAATACTAAAAAATTAACACATGAAATTGGCTTAGATTTGGTTAATTTGCTGAATACAAAAAACCTGCTGAGCTTGGCCTATGCACCGCGATTGGATCCAAGTGATACTTCAGATCCAATTGCAGAGAAGCAACAATTGGGAAGATTACCTATCTTCTATTATAAAATTGATTTTAAGGTAGCCGGTAAAAAGGATTAGTGCCAGACGGGGCAGCTATCGCATGAATTCGTTGGGCGTAAATAAAGCAATGCACCCAACACAATATTTCCTTCAATATATCCGA
>VGFL01000067.1 GCA_016868915.1 Bacteroidota bacterium
CGGGCATTTCTGCTTCAGCTAATTTTATCTCTTTACGCCCCCAATCTGCTTGGCTTATATCTTTTACTTTATAAGTTAATTTTTCCGTTGTACTCATTATTTATTTTAAAAATTATTTAACAAAATTACAAAACTGCCTTGAATCCATAAAATATATTTAAATAAACTCTCTAAAATAATAGTATCTTTGCAACCGAAATAAAAAAACATTTAAAATGACTACAAACCGCACTTTTACCATGTTAAAGCCAGATGCTATTGAGAATGGATATATGGGTAAAATTTTAGACATGATTATCCAAGCTGGTTTTCAAATTAAAGCAATGAAATATACAAAATTGACGACTGAACAAGCAAGAAAATTTTATGAGGTACACGCCGAAAGACCTTTTTATGGCGAGTTAGTAGAATATATGACTTCAGGACCTATCGTTGCTGCAATTCTTGAAAAAGAAAATGCGGTTGCTGATTTTCGTGCATTGATTGGTGCTACTGACCCTGCTGAGGCTGGAGACGGAACAATACGTCAATATTATGCAGAAAGCAAAGGAAGAAATGCAGTTCACGGATCTGACTCAGATGAAAATGCAGAAATTGAGGGTAGATTTCATTTTTCAGCAAACGAGATAATTTAATTTTTAAACTTCTACAACCAAAAGGCTGCCTAGTGCAGTCTTTTTTGTTTTTAAAACCATGATTAATTTAAGTGCAATTGAGAAACGAAGAACATTTGGTATCATCTCTCACCCAGATGCCGGTAAGACAACGTTAACGGAAAAGTTACTTTTATTCGGTGGAGCAATTCAAACGGCTGGGGCTGTTAAAAATAATAAAATTAAGAAATCTGCCACCTCAGACTTCATGGAGATTGAAAAACAAAGAGGGATTTCTGTTGCTACCTCAGTAATGGCATTTGGCTACGGCGGCAAGCAAATCAATATACTTGATACTCCCGGTCACAAGGACTTCGCAGAGGATACGTTTCGAACATTAACTGCTGTTGATAGCGTAATTCTCGTTATTGACTGTGCAAATGGCGTTGAGGAACAAACTGAAAAGTTGATGGAGGTTTGTCGGATGAGAAAAACGCCAGTGATTATCTTTATTAATAAAATGGATAGGGATGGAAAAGATCCATTCGAATTGTTGGATGAATTGGAAAAATCACTTGATATAAAAGTACGTCCGCTTACATGGCCAATTGGAATGGGAGACCGTTTTCAAGGAGTTTATAATATTTACCAGAAAGGGCTCAACCTTTTTTCAGCCAATAAAACTAGGATTTCAGATGATGTTGTTTCCATTTCAGATATCAATGATTGTCAGTTGGACGAGGTAGTTGGCGAAAATCCGGCTAACGAACTCCGTGGTGAGTTAGAAATAATCGAAGCAGTTTATGATACCTTTGAACGAGAAAATTACTTGCGTGGCGATGTAGCACCTGTATTTTTTGGATCAGCGGTAAATAATTTTGGTGTAAAAGAATTATTGGATACTTTTTGTGAGATTTCTCCTGCTCCACGCGGAAGAGAAACGGATAAACGACAGGTTGAACCAACGGATAATCAGTTTACTGGATTTGTTTTTAAAATACATGCTAACCTTGACCCAAAACACCGAGATCGTATTGCATTTTTGAGAGTTGTATCCGGAAAATTTGAACGAAATACTTTTTACCGGCATGTACGTTTGGACAAGAAAATGAAATTTCCCAATCCAACATCATTTATGGCGCAGGATAAAAGTGTTATTGATGACGCCTATCCGGGTGATGTAATTGGTTTATATGATACGGGTAATTTTAAAATTGGAGATACGTTGACCTCAGGTGAAGCGATGATGTTTAAAGGAATTCCTAGTTTTTCACCAGAAATTTTTATGGAACTTGAAAACCTTGACCCAATGAAATCAAAACAGTTGGAAAAAGGTATTCGTCAATTGATTGATGAGGGAGTAGCGCAACTTTTTATTCAACAACCTGGAAATCGAAAAATCGTAGGTACGGTAGGACAACTTCAATTTGAAGTGATTAACTATCGATTGATTAATGAATACGGTGCAAATTGCCGTTTTGTACATCGAAATTATTTTAAGGCCTGTTGGATTACCACTAAGAATAAAGAACAATTAGAGACATTCAAACGTGCCAAAGGTAATCACATGGCACTTGATAAAGATGAAAACTTAGTCTTTTTAGCTGAAACATCTTTCTTACTTGCAATGGCCGAAAAAGATTATCCCGATATTACGTTCCATAAAACATCAGAGTTTAAGCTGGATATTGCCTAGGTATATTTTAGTTTAATTTCGAATTATTGCATTTTTTTTTTACATTTGGTCGCTTAATGGTTGTGATATGAAAAAAGTCTACGTGTATTTGGTTTTAGGATTAATATTTTCTGCTTGCGGCGGAAATTCAAGTGAAGATGAAAAATTAAAGCTTGAGAAGGAAAAACTTGAATTAGAAAAAAAGAAATTGGAACTCGAGAAACAAAAGTTAGATATCAATGGTAATTCTCAAGATGATGCGAAAATATCGAATGACGAAATGGAGAGAAAGCCCCGTATTTCAAAACAACCAAGTGTTAGTTCTCAAGAAAATGTAATTTATAATTTTTATCGTGATTTCGATAATGCCTTTGATCAGTCTTCAATGAGAGCATTTATTGATAATTATTATGGTTCAGCAATAAAGCCCAAATATTTAAAAGAGGAATTACCAAGCTATAATTATTATTCCTACAAACAACACTCAGTTGAGGATATTATACTTTTGGAAGAAACAGATGCATCAAGAAAATACAAAGTGATTTTTTACTTCACTTTTGAAGGGAATAATGGATCTTCTGGAAGTATTAAGTGTGCTGATATAATGACAATAGATAATGGCGACATGATCGTTGCAAGAAGTCAATTAGGAAAGGTAAAATGATTTAAACAATATCAAATGAATACAAAACATATTTTTATTTCAGCCTTTGTTGTTGCTGTATTATTTAGTTGTGGTGGAGGTGATTCAAATACTGAGCTTGAAAAGGAAAAGCTGAAATTAGAGCGCGAAAAATTAGAATTTGAAAAGAGTAAAGCAACGCAAGGTGAGGATAAGGTTGAGTCTACTCCAAAAGAAGAAAACAAAGAAGCTGACGAAAAAAGAAGAAAAGAAGCTGCACAAAATGCAAGTAAAGCAAACAGATTTACTCCTTACACTGAGGCAGTGGTTGTTGTGAACAAAACATTTTTTTACTCAATGCCCACAGATGGTTCACAAAAAAGAGCATTTCTAGTTGAGGGAGATATAATTACGGTTGAAAAGTCACAGCGCAATTTTGTTTATGTGACTTTCACAAATGCATACAATGGCAAAGTGACATCAGGGTGGATTAAATCAGATGATCTAGAACCAATATACGCAGATTAAAATACACGCAAGAAATATGAGAACAGGAGCCTAAAACCCCTGTTTTTTTACCAATTAATTCGCAATTGAATTACTAAATCAGATTTTCTACTTCCTTGAATTTCTTCCGCTCCAGAACTGATAGTTTTTCGGTTGTTATATAAGAAATAACCGTAGCGCACCCACAAATTACAATGACGTAGAAATGAATATCGCAGTAAAATGTACGCTCGACTTCCCTGATAATAATAGGCTGGAGTGGCAAAAACATACAATGCATTATTTTCAAAAGAGTATATTCGTGTATCATAGCTATCTGTATCGAATAAAGCATATCGGATGGCTAGGTCAATCGGTAATCCTTTCGGTCTGTATAGAAAATCTTGTGTGAATAAGGTGCCTTTCTCAGCGACTCCACTTACTCGATTTAGTGTTACGAATTCGACCCTACTTTTTATTGTAAAATACTCATTGACTGTGTATGAAAGGTTAAAACGATAATTTCTCTGTAAAACATCTTCAATGGGTGTGATTGTCCCATCTAAATCTCGGCTGTTTTTCTGGCGCAGCTGCTGACGAAAACGACCATAAATCTCAAAAATCTTATTTGGTTTATAGGTGGGTTGTATTAATAATTCATGACCCTGCGATGGAGCATCGACCTGATATTTCATCCAAGGAAACTGAAACAAATCTATATACCCATTTAAACTCCAAGCTTTGGCGAGTTTGAATTTTCCTCCAACATACAATCCTCTTTCATTTTGCGTATTGCTTCCCTCTGAAAACCCGGCGTTGTAAAACGTTTGATAACCTCTGCCATAATCGCGGTAGAGAATTCCTACACTTGCATTGGGATCAAGCGAAAGCATTGCCCCATGTACCATTGCTGTTCCTCCGAAGTTTTCTCCCTCGTACTGGAAATAATTTTGAGATACTTCACCAAAAAGATTGATATTTTTAAATACATAATTATAATCAAAACTCGCTGCAATATTCTGTTTACCTCTGAAATCATATTGATTATAATACGTTTCGTTTTTTACAAAAGGTTTGTCATAACCTTGAATAACCCCTGCTGCGCCCAATCGCAGCGCACTGTTCACGTATCGGAGATTTGCTCCTGCCACATATTCGGTGAGCCCATTTTTCTTTTCAATTTCTCTATTTGTTCTATGCAACCCTGATAAATCAATCGTAGAAATGAATTCTAAATCATCGTAGGTGGAGTCTGCAATGGCTATAGAAGCATCCACTTTTTTAACCGATGCAAAAGACAACAAACTGAAATTCTTATATCCTAAATCTGCAGCCGCACCTCGAAAAAAACGATTTTCATCTACCGAAGTGTATGCGCGAATGGGGATGGCATTTCGTTTCATTGTGGCGATATCTGCTGTTTTTCCAAAGGCGTAACTTGACCAAAGATTTATGCCTTGACCAACTTGAACCTGGTAATCACCTATGGCAAAAGATTTTAGGTATTTTCCTCCTTTGTAAAAAATATGCGCAGAGTAAAAATCAAAGCCATTTTTTTGAGAACCTCTAAAAAATTGTTCTCCAGGATCCTTTTCAGCCGTTACACCGATGCTTATATTTGATCTGTAGGTGTATCGAAAACGGGAATAATATCGATCTGAATTTCCGAAATAGTAATTATTAGATGATTGCAGAACTGAATCTGTTACATTCTCATAACCCGCTTTTTTTTCAATCGTAGGTTGATACCTTATAAACCATTCAAACTTTCCTTCTCGAAGAGCTTCTTTAATGGAAATATGTAAATTATCCAATTTATCATCTACAAAAACAAAAGGAAGAACGAGTTGGATGGTTGTTAAATCCCAATAAGTCAAACCCTGAAGTTCATAGATGGAAATAAATTTTCCGAAACGTTTTCGGTGCAAAATCAAGTCATTTATTTGAACAGCAGTTAACAGATTTAATTCTTCCAATTCTTCTGCTGTTGCTGAGTTTAGATTTAATTTGTTGTCGTAATAAAAATTGAGTGCTTCAATAACATTTGTTAAGTCAATGTCCTCTGATTGTAATTGTTCTGAAATAAATTCGATGCGTTGTTGTATGATCTCATTTCTGTCCTGAGCCCGGGCTGCAAAAGTCACTAAAAAGACAATCAGAAAAAGACACCTCAAAATCATCGCTCAGAATTGAAAGGAAAACGAACAATGTGGCGACCAACCCAAAACCTGATGATACGCACTACCAATATCCAATTTCATAAGTTCTTTAAAGCGATACCCAAAACCAAATGAGCCCTCTATTGGAGTAGAGGCAAATCCCCCGCGGAGAAAAAAGTTATCATTGAGTTTGTATTCTACGCCAAACTTTCCGCGCATGGTATAATCTACATTCTTCTCTGCCTCAGCAGTAATCATCACCTTGGTTGAAATGGAATACGAGGAACCTAAGCGCATGATTGTGCTAAAACGATCTTCTTGATAATCAGCTAATTTATTTCTTCCTATATTGAATACACTGAAACCAATTTTCCATTTATCGGTGATTTTAGCCAATAGTCCTACCTCGGCTGTTACCGTACCTTTAGATCCGTAATTTTCAGGTAAGCGAACTCCAACATAATTCATCTGAACTCCTGCTGAAAGTAATTCACTCAATTTCATGCTGTAACCAATGCCCGCTTTGTAAGATAAAAAATTCCGATAACCGAAGCGTTGTCCTCCTGCTGAAATCACTCCACGTTTTAAGGGAAGTGCAAAAGCCACTCCTTGTGATTGCATCTCTTTTAGAAGAAATCTATTTTCATAACTTACACCAATTTCCATTTTTTGAACTCCAGTTAAAGCTGCCGGATTATGGTGAAAGGCCCATACATCATCCAACGTAGCACTCGCATTTGCCATCGATTGTGAACGACCGCCCATTGGATAATAACCTTGTCCATATATGTGATAAAAAGAAAAGAGACTTGCAAAAAATAGAAGGACCTTTGTAAAAGTTTGCATGGTCAAAAATACAAAAGAAATCTTTTGGGTAAGTGTTCTAAAAATTAAATGAAACAATGATTTAGTAGTTCGAGGGATTAAATTGTCTGACTTCAGACCGCAATATTTCATTCTGCTTCTTGTATTTTTAGTTCTCCAATCAGTTCTATTTCATGGAAATCCTAAAAAATGAGTTAATTTTTCTAAACTTTTGACGAAGTATAAGCAAAATTTTGTGATTTCCATCTTTATACTTATCTTTGTAGCCGCTTTTTAAGAAAGTCTTAATAATTTTTATATGTCACGAGTTTGTCAATTAACAGGAAAGGCAGTTATGGTTGGGAACAATGTGTCCCATTCAAATCGCAAAACTAAAAGGAAATTTTATCCAAACCTTATAACCAAAAAGTTTTTCCTACCAGCTGAAAATCAATTCATCACCTTAAAAATTTCTACATCCGCTTTAAGAACCATCAACAAAAATGGAATTGAAGCTTGTATTAAAGAGGCTCGAGAAAAAGGGTATTTGAAATAATTCAGTAAATTAACAGAACTAAAAATTTTATAAAATGGCCAAAAAAGCTAAAGGAAATAGAATTCAAGTGATACTAGAGTGCACGGAGCACAAAGAATCAGGAATGCCTGGCACTTCAAGATACATTACTACGAAAAACAGAAAAAATACTCCGGATAGAATTGAGATCAAAAAATTCAACCCGGTCCTAAAGAAATATACAGTTCACAAAGAAATTAAATAAGTAGATCATGGCTAAAAAAGTTGTAGCGAGCTTACAAAAAGGTGGAGGTAAAGAACATACGAAAGTTGTTAAGATGGTCAAATCTGAAAAAACAGGTTCGTATACCTTCAAAGAAGAAATAATTCATAATGATAAAGTTAGAGAGTGGTTTGCCAAAAACTAATTATTTTTAAAATTTTAAAATTAGCTTCCTTACACTGAGGAAGCTTTTTTTTTATATTTAATTGATATGGGATTTTTTGACTTCTTTAAACGCAATACTGAAGAGACTAAAGAGAATCTTGAAAAAGGATTAGATAAAACTAAACAGAGTTTTCTCGGAAAGTTAGCTCGAGCAGTTTTAGGTAAATCGACAGTGGATGATGAGGTTCTTGATAACTTAGAAGAAGTTTTGATAACTTCTGATGTAGGTGTGGAAACAACCTTGAAAATTATCGATCGCATTCAAGTAAGAGTTTCTCGTGATAAAGTGATGGGAACAGATGAATTACAAAGTATTCTTCGCGAAGAGATAGCGGCCTTACTTGAAGAAAATAATTCAACAAATCAAGATCAGTTTTCAATTCCAGAAACCGATGGAAATCCTTATGTAATAATGGTTGTTGGAGTAAACGGGGTTGGAAAAACAACTACCATTGGAAAATTGGCCTATCAATTCAAACAAGCTGGATTAAACGTTGTACTCGGTGCATCTGATACCTTTCGAGCGGCAGCAGTTGATCAACTTATCATTTGGTCTCAAAGAGTTGACGTGCCAATTATTCAACAAGGAATGGGTGCCGACCCAGCAAGCGTCGCTTTTGATACCTTGCAATCTGCTAAATCACAAAATGCTGATGTGGTTATAATCGATACTGCTGGTAGATTACATAATAAGGTGAATTTGATGAATGAATTGAATAAGATCAAGCGAGTAATGGAGAAAGTAGTTCCGGGTGCTCCGCATGAAATTCTTTTGGTTCTTGATGGTTCAACTGGACAAAATGCTTTTGAACAAGCAAAACAGTTTTCTTTAGCAACAGATATCAATGCATTGGCGGTCACAAAATTAGATGGAACTGCAAAAGGTGGAGTAGTAATTGGAATCTCCGATCAAATGAAAATTCCGGTAAAATACATCGGAGTAGGTGAGGGGATGATGGATTTGCAGTTGTTTGACAAGAAAGAGTTTGTTGATTCACTTTTTAATGATTAAAAATGAAAAAATTAAGTCTTTTTCTATTTTTTGTTTCTCTGTACGCTAGCTTTAATGCCCAACTCCTTTGGAAAATTAGCGGTAATGGATTGAGTCAACATTCATACCTCTATGGAACCATTCATATGATGCCAAAAGAAAAGTTTTTTGTATCGCCAAAAATTCAGGAAGCCTTCAACTATTCAGCCAAGATGGCTTTGGAGGTAGACTTGAATATGGATTTGAAAACTAAAATTAAGGTAGCATTAGAAACGATACTTCCCGGAGGTAAGACCATAAAAGATTATCTGAAACCGGATGAATTCAGTAAAATAAACTCCTTTTGTCTGGATTCCCTAAAAATGAAAAAGAGTAAATTAAAAAAATATTATCGTCTTAAGCCCTTTTTCTTTTCTTCGGTTGTTGCTCAAGAACAAATGGGTGAAACATCTTCCTATGAGTTGGAATTCATGAAAATGGCAAAAAAGAGAAAAATGAAAATGATTGGTTTGGAATCCATTGAATTTCAAATGCAAACCATAAATAAAATCTCAATTGAAGACCAAGCAAAAATGTTAGTTCAAGAATTCGGAGCTAATTCAAGCACACAATTTGATGAAATGTTAAATCTATACCTAAAGGAAGATCTTGAAGGCTTATTTAAATTACTTTCAAAAGAATCAGATGCAATTCCTGAATTTAACTATAACTTTCTGGAAGTCCGAAATAAAAATTGGATTCCCATAATTGAAGAAAATATTTCTTCGAACTCTTTATTTATTGCAGTGGGGGCAGCTCATTTACCGGGTGAAAATGGGGTCATTGAATTACTTCGTGGTAATGGTTTCACTGTTGATCCTGTGAAGTAATTAGTTTAAATGCGCCAAGTTTAGAGTAATAGTAACGCTAATCGCGAAAAGAAAAATTCTTCTTTAAAATTTCATCACACCATTACTTGATATCTCCTATTATCAAGTCAACTCATTTTCCTACATTTGCAAAATAAACTTATTTGAATGACGGTATCTGAAATTCGACAGAAATTTTTTGACTTTTTTTCCAGTAAAGGCCATGTAATTGAATCGTCTGCCCCTATGGTTGTAAAAAACGATCCAACTTTAATGTTTACGAATGCTGGAATGAACCAATTCAAAGATTATTTTTTGGGTTACCAAGTCCCGAAAAACCGACGAGTTGCCAATTCGCAAAAATGTTTACGCGTTTCAGGTAAACATAATGATTTAGAAGAAGTTGGTGTAGATACATACCACCATACGATGTTTGAGATGCTTGGTAATTGGTCTTTCGGCGATTATTTCAAAGAAGATGCAATTGCCTGGGCGTGGGAATTATTAACGGAAGTCTACAAAATTCCAGTTGATAGATTGTATATCACTGTTTTTGAAGGTGATGCTAAAGATAATGTACCTAGAGACGAAGAGAGTTACAATATTTGGAAAAAGTTTATTTCTGAGGATCGCATCATTCTAGCATCCAAAAAAGATAATTTTTGGGAAATGGGTGATACAGGACCTTGCGGGCCTTGTACCGAAATTCACGTGGATTTACGTGATGAAAGCGAACGTTTAAAAATTAATGGAAGAGATCTTGTCAACAGAGACCATCCTCAATTGATTGAGATATGGAATAATGTGTTTATGCAATTTAACCGAAAGGCGGATAGTTCGCTTGAACCTCTACCAGAAACTCATGTAGATACTGGAATGGGATTGGAACGACTGGCTATGGCCTTACAAGGAAAACAAAGTAATTACGATTCCGATTTATTTCAGACACTGATTCAGCATATGGTAAAAGTTTCGGGAATTAGGTATGGAAAATCTGAGGAAACAGATATTGCGCTGCGTGTAATTGCAGATCACGTTCGAACAATTTCATTTTCGATTGCAGATGGTCAATTACCCGCGAATAACGGTGCTGGTTACGTTATCCGAAGAATCTTGCGTAGAGCAGTTCGTTATGGATATCAATCTTTGGGATTGAAAGAGTCATTTTTAAGTGATTTATCATTGGTGCTGGTTGAATTAATGGGTAATCCGTACGAAGAATTAATTCGAGAAAAAGAGTTAATAGCTAAAGTTATCCGTGAGGAAGAAAACAGTTTTTTCAGAACATTGGAGCAAGGAATTAAACGAATGGACGACCTTATTCAATTTTCAAAAGGAAAAAATCAATCCATTATTTCAGGAGAAGCTGTTTTTGAATTGTACGACACCTATGGTTTTCCAGTAGATTTAACCTCATTAATTGCTCGTGAAAATGGAATGAACGTTGATGAGGAAGGATTTCAACGCGAGTTACAAATTCAAAAGGATCGTTCGCGCGCAGCAACAGCTGTCGAAGCCGATGATTGGATACAAATAAATACAGATGTTACCACTCAATTTATCGGATACGATTGTGATTCATCTGAAGTTCAAATTATCAAATACCGAAAAGTCTCTCAGAAACAAAAAATATTTTATCAGCTGGTCTTAGATCAAACTCCATTTTACCCAGAAGGTGGAGGACAAGTCGGTGATCAAGGTATTTTGAGAAATGAGTCAGATACTATTTTCATCTTTGATACGAAAAAAGAGAACAACCTTATTATTCATTTAACAGATAAAATACCTGCTCATATGAGTGGTTCTTTTTCAGCGCAAATTGATTCTGAACGACGAGATAAAACATCGCTTAATCACTCTGCTACGCATTTGTTGCACCACGCATTGAGAACCGTTTTAGGAACACATGTAGAACAAAAAGGATCGTTGGTAAATTCGGATTATTTGCGTTTTGATTTCGCGCATTTTGCCAAAGTAAGGGATGAAGAAATGGAGCAAATTGAAGCTCTCATTACTGAAGCCATTCACCAAAATATTTCGTTAGACGAACGGCGTGCAGTTCCAATTGATGAGGCCAAAGCCATGGGAGCAATGGCTTTATTTGGTGAAAAATACGGGGACAGTGTCCGTGTGATAAAGTTTGGAGACTCCGTAGAATTGTGCGGTGGAATACACGTGTCAAACACGGCCAAAATTGGTTTATTTAAAATAACTTCTGAATCTGCAGTTGCTGCGGGAGTTCGAAGAATTGAGGCCATTACTGGA
>VGFL01000068.1 GCA_016868915.1 Bacteroidota bacterium
AAATCGCAATTTCTCATTTTCAATAGTGAGGATTTCCTCGGTCTGAACAACTTGCTTGGTAGTATCTAAAGAATCTTTTTTGACAAGGATTTGAGTCGACTTTGATTCAGTCTTTTTCTTATTTTCGACCTTTTTTACTTTCGGTTTTTGTTTTTGCTTCAACGCAAGTTCCTGTCTTTGCTTTTCTTTAATCTCTTTTTCCGAAGGTTGATTGACAATCGTAAAAATCGTTAATAACAAACCCAATAAAATAATTCCTATTACAGTATTTCTTTCCATTAAATTATCTTTTTATTGATTAAAGTTGCCCGAATAAAAGACACAAATAGAGGATGAGGATTATCAACCGTACTTTTATATTCAGGATGAAATTGTGTTCCCACAAACCAAGGATGATTTGGGATTTCTATAATTTCGACAAGTCCTGACTTTGGATTTTTACCTGAGGCAATCATGCCGGCCTTTTCAAAGTCTTTTAAATACAAATTGTTAAACTCGTATCTGTGTCGATGCCGTTCAGAAACTTTATCTATATTGTAGGCATGCGATGCTTTTGTTTTTGGTTTTAATTGACACTTAAATGCTCCTAAACGCATTGTTCCTCCCATATTTGCAATGGTTTTTTGTTCTTCCATCATACTAATTACAGGATGTTTAGTAGACTCATCAATTTCGGTTGTATGTGCGTCATCTAGGTTTAATACGTTT
The DNA here is from genome assembly GCA_016868915.1 of Bacteroidota bacterium. Classification (GTDB taxonomy): domain Bacteria; phylum Bacteroidota; class Bacteroidia; order Flavobacteriales_D; family Crocinitomicaceae; genus UBA952. The sequence goes on from VGFL01000068.1 coordinate 709, forward strand.
CTTGCAAATTCAATAACCGCACATTGCATTCCGAGACAAATTCCAAAGAAAGGTATGTTGTTTTCTCTAGCGAATTGAACTGCTTCAATTTTGCCGGCAATTCCGCGAGAACCAAAGCCTGGTGCAACCAAAATTCCATTAAGCCCTTTGAGTTCTTTTTTAACGTTAGATTTTGTAAGTTTTTCCGAATGAATCCAATGAACATGAACTTTCGTTGAATTGGCGACTCCGGCATGAATTATTGATTCGCTAATCGATTTATATGAATCTTTCAATTCAACATATTTGCCAATTAGTCCAATTGTGACTTCGTTATCAGGATTCTTAAGTGTCTCCAAGAACGATTTCCAATTTGAAAGGTTTGGACTTGACTTTGTTGGGAGTCCTAATTTTTCCAAAACAACCTTGTCCAATTCTTCGGTTTGCATCAAAAGAGGAACATCATAGATTGAATTTGCATCACGCGATTCAATTACAGCGTTCATTGATACATTGCAAAATTTGGCAATTTTTCTTCGAAGATTTAAGTCAAGTTCATATTCTGTTCTACAACAAAGTATATCTGGTTGTACACCCAGTTCCATCATCTGTTTTACTGAATGTTGTGTAGGTTTTGTTTTTAGTTCGCCCGCAGCTGCAAGGTAAGGAACTAGGGTTAAATGAACAACGATACAATCATTTTCAAATTCCCACAACATTTGACGAACAGCCTCCACATAGGGTAGAGACTCTATATCTCCAACAGTACCTCCAATTTCTGTAATAACAATATCAAATTTACCCTCTTTGGAAACTTCCTGTATGCGATCTTTAATCTCATCAGTGATATGAGGTATAACCTGAACAGTCTTTCCTAAAAATTCACCCCTCCTTTCTTTTTCAATCACTGCCTGGTAAATTCTTCCGGTCGTTATATTATTTGCTTGAGAAGTAGGAACATTTAAGAAGCGCTCGTAATGTCCTAAATCTAAATCAGTTTCAGCTCCATCATCCGTGACAAAACATTCACCATGTTCGTAGGGATTAAGAGTACCCGGATCGATATTGATGTATGGATCTAACTTTTGTATAGTTACAGAATATCCTCTTGCTTGAAGAAGTTTTGCGAGTGAAGCCGAAATAATTCCTTTTCCCAAAGAAGATGTAACACCCCCGGTTACAAAAACATACTTGGTTGAATTGGACATGAAAACTAATTTGTAACTACGGGACACAAAGATAATATATCAATTGAGAAGAACAGTATTTTTATGAAATAATTTATATTAAACCATTTACGACAGTTTATTCAAGAAACTTTTGGTCATTATCATTGATCAAAGTTTTTGGTATTCTTCTTTTACGACGGTATTGATTTTATGGAGGGTTTTAGTGCAAAGGTATTAGCATCCTAAAAAGCACATCCGATAAAAAAGTAAAAGCCAGTTCCGCCCTCGTTATTTAGAGCAATATCTAGTCTTGTCCAAACATCTTTTTTAGGGAAGAGTAAGTAATGAATCCCAACGCCACCGGCAGATTTAAAAAATTGCGTAGTAATAGAAGATATTTTATCATAAATAATGCCTGAGGATGCAAACACAGCCAATCCAAACTTTTTAACAAAAGGTAGTGGCAACATACGAAACTCAGTTTGTAAGCTTAAATAATTTTTATCTCTGAACCTTCCCAAATAATAACCCCGCATCATCATTTCTCCACCCATTAAAGCGTATTGATTGAAGGGCGGATTTCCGAGTGTAAATTGTCCAACTGACTGAAAAGCCAAAACATTTTTTTTCCCTAAAGAACGAAAATATCGTAAATCTGTAAAAATAGAAGAGAAATTAGAAATACTACCGAGTTTTTTGCTATTAGTTAATAAAGCTGTTTCAGCAAAGAAACCGTCGCGAACATTTAACACGTTTTCTCTATTATCGTAAAGCAGTCCAATTCCTATGCCTAAATTATTTGATCCTTTATATCCAAATGGAGTTAAATTGGATATATCTTGTGTATCGGATTTGAAATTTACCCGGCTCAAACTCTGAAAATCTAACTCTAATCCAAGATAAAAGTTACCCAAAATCTTTCTGAGAACTCGTTCTTTCCAATTAAATAAAAAAGCATCAACAGTGGCTATTTTTTCCTTCGGAGAATTCAAACCGATACCGTGATAATAGAATGGAAAATTCTGAATTTTTAGTTTTCCCAGGAAAAACCATCTATTTTTATTTGAGAAAACTGCATGTTCAATAATTCCTCCATACTGTTTTTCTGTTGTTATAAAGGAAAATCCGTTTAACTCTGAAAGGCGGTTCGTTGTATCTTTTTTGGCATACCCCACAACAACAGCACTAAAGCCAAATTCCCATTTTGTCTCCGGTGCATATGCAATTGTTGGATAAGCAAGCGTTTGTATCTTCGATTTATCCGTGGTATCATTGATGAATTTATTTAAGTATGAGGAAATAAAATTCGGCTTTTTATCCTGAGAGTATGCCTCTTGAGCAAGCAGGTTCAAAATTATTAAGAAATGTAGCTGTTTCAGCATGTTTAAAATTAAGAAACTTTACTAAATCACCACATTTATTTTAGAGACAGTAAACCAAGAATTAATTTGGAAATTGTAGAAAAAATTTGAGGTTGTAAGTCAATGAGTTATCGATTAAATAACAGGTAGTGATCATCTTTGATTTCTAAAATTTTTTCATGTAGCAGCATTCTAATCATTTTTTGGACTTCTTGATTGTTATATCCAAATTTTAAATCTAACTCTTGTTGTGATCTTACCTCGTTGAAAAAAAGAATAATTTCCTCTCTTAGTTGAGTCAATTTTTGTCCCTCTTTTAATTCTCGTTGACATACATCACATTTTCCGCAAGTAGTTGAATCTTGTCCAAAATAATTTAATAATTGCTTTGATCGACATAAATTATTACTCAAAAAATTGATTGCTGATTTGAGTTTTTCTTCGCTATGTTTTTTTCGGATGGAATACGCCTCTGGACTAATATTTAAATAATTGTCTGGAAGTCTTTCATGCAAAAAAGTGATTGTCGGTAAATCATTTTGCCACTGAATATTTGCAATACCATATTTCTCTAATTGCGTGAGTTGATTCTCTATTTCAATTTTTGAAAGAGATAGGTGTTTCATAATTTTTGAGTAACGCAACTCAACATATTCATCAAATGACTGCCCGTAACTTCGCAGTATAAAACTAATCAGTTGACGATATTTTTCATATTTAAGTTGAAAATTATACAATTCAAGATTGCTCACGTTCCATTGCAAACTTGTCTCTGTCATGGAATTTTCAGACAACTGAATATTGCCATTTTTTTCTAAAATTTTAAGTGAGTTGTACATTTGTAAAATATCAAAATCATAGGTTTTACTGAAATGCGAAAAATCAATTGGATAATTTTCATTTTCTCCAGAGCCAATTGCCACTTTGAGATAATTACACAATGCACCATACGTCCTTTTAATTGATGATATAGGAGGATATTGTGCCTTATTTGAGGTTATTAAATTATCAATATCACTGTCCTGGTAAAAAACAATCGTTCTTGATGCCATTCCATCTCTTCCTGCTCGCCCTGCCTCTTGAAAGTAGGCTTCCAAATTAGGAGGGAATTCATAATGAAAAACAAAACGAACGTCTGGTTTGTCAATGCCCATGCCAAAAGCATTTGTTGCAACCATTATGTAAAACTCATTATTCAACCAATCTTCGAGCATCTTTTTTCTCGCCTCCCTTTCTAATCCGCCGTGGTAAATTCCACTGGGAATATTATTGGCAATCAAAACTTTAGCAAAATCTTTGACACTTTTTCTTGATTGGCAGTAGACAATTCCACTTTTTCTTTGATGTAACCGAATGAAGTCTATGATCTTAGACGTTTTATTTTCAGTTTTGTAAACTTCATAGCTTAGGTTATTTCTCTCAAAAGACGATTCATGTATTTTTGCATCTCTAAATTTTAACTGAAAAATAATATCATCTTTTACTTTCGATGTTGCAGTTGCTGTTAACGCAATTATCGGCACATTCGGTTTTAGGTCTCTCAACGTATTTATTTTACGAAAAGAAGGTCTAAAATCATGTCCCCATTCTGATATACAGTGTGCTTCGTCAACGACAATTAATGCAAGTTCCATTAACTTAAATCTCTCCAAAAAAAGTTTAGATTGAATTCGTTCTGGAGAAGTGTACAAAAAGTCAAGTGCACCAAAACGAGCGTTGTCTAGAATTATATCAATTTCTCGATAACTCATATCACTTGTAAGTGCTTTAGCACGTATACCTCTTAGATTTAAGTTATTTACTTGATCGTGCATCAATGCAATGAGCGGTGAAATTACGACAGTAATTCCCTTTCGAATTAATCCCGGAACCTGAAAACAAATGGATTTCCCTCCACCTGTTGGCAATAATGCAAGCACATCCTTTCCAAGAATTACATCATCAATGATATTCTCCTGGGCATGCTGAAATTCATCAAAACCCCAAAATTGATTTAGTATCTCTTTGCTTTTTTTCAAATCAAATATATTGTGTCAAAGATACAGTTCTGTTCTGTAAAAATTATTGGACGGTTATTCTATAAACTTCAAATTAATGATAATTTGTGAAACACAAAATTAATCTGGTTGTTAAATTAGCAGTATATTTACAAGTAACAAAAGTTATATTATGCCAGGTCTAAAATTTCGAGTTCTATTGGATTCCGAAAAGAAAGAGGAAATTTTTCGAGATATTTTAATAAGTGATACGGATAATTTTGAGTCATTTTTTAATTCGATAGTGAAATCTTTTAATTTTGGTGGTAAAGAAATGGCTAGTTTTTATGTTTCAAATGATTCCTGGGATAAGGGCCATGAAATAAGTCTGTTGGATATGTCCTACGAGGATGATTCAATTGATTCTCCCGCTGCCGTAATGAAACAAGCTATAATTAAAGATTTTATCTCAGAACCTGATCAAAAGTTCATACTGATATATGATTTTATTAAAATGTGGATTTTTTTAATCGAATTAATTGGATATGAAAGAAACGAACCAGCCATACCTGAGATGGTATTATCTGTTGGAACGGCACCACCCGAATCCTCGAGAATAGAAATGGATGATACCTTATTCAATGGTGATATTTCGGACGGTTTTTCAGAGGATGAATTCGATGAAGAAGAAGATGAGGATGAATATGGTTTTAACGATTTTGAAAGTGGTTATTCCGACGATGATCAAACCAATTACTAAGTTGAAATGCCAAGTAATTCCGATCCAATTGGCTTTGCCATTCAAACCTTTTTAAAAACTAAAAAACCACTTGATATACTTGTGCACTGCGATTTGTGCGACGACGATATCATTCCTTCTGAAGTTCTTTTTCGCGCCTACGATCATATGCCCGAATCTGAAAAAATAGCTCTTTCAAAAAGTAAAGGTAAAATTTTGGATGTTGGTGCCGGAGCTGGAGTTCACAGTTTAGAATTAATAAAACGAGGATTTGATGTTGTTGCAATTGATATATCTGCCGGTGCTGTCGAATATATGATATCTGTCGGTATAAATGCAAAAAAATTAAGTTTTTTAAATTTCAAAAACGAAAAATTTGATACAATATTAATGTTGATGAACGGTATTGGAGTTGCAGGAAAGTTAAGTAACTTAAAAAGAACCTTGGAACACGCAAAACAACTTTTGAATAAAGGCGGTTCAATCTATTGTGACTCATCTGACGTAAAAAATTTGTACGAAGAAGAGGATGGATCTTATTGGATGGATCTTGTTTCTGAGTATTATGGAAATTTTCGTTTTCAATTATCTTTTAAACAAGTTAAAAGCTCCTGGTTTGACTGGTTGTATGTTGATTATGATTCGTTGCATGAAATTGCGGTAAATGTTGGATTTACAACTCGTAAAATATACGAGAAGGATAATCATTATTTAGCTGAACTAACGCTTTAATGAATGGAACAAGAACTCATTATGTTTATCAAAAACGCATTGTACGAGGATGTGCGAGAAGGCGACCATTCTGCGTTAGCTTGTATCCCAGAAAATGCACAGGGAAAAGCCAAATTGCTGGTTAAAGATAATGGAATCATTGCAGGAGTTGAGGTTGCCAAGAAAATTTGTGAAGTTTTCGATCCGAATATGAAAATAACATCCTTTTCGAAGGATGGTGACTTTGTGAAAAAAGGAGATATTGCGTTAGAAATTGAAGGTTCAGCACGATCAATTTTAACAACCGAGCGATTGATTTTAAATTGCATGCAACGCATGAGTGGTATTGCTACACAGACAAATCAAATTGTTGATTTAATGAAGGGAACCAAAGCAAAATTACTAGACACTCGCAAAACAACTCCGGGTATTCGATTTATTGAAAAATGGGCGGTTCGAATTGGGGGAGGACAAAACCACCGTTTTGGGCTATATGATATGATTATGATAAAAGATAATCACATTGATTTCGCCGGTGGAATAAAACAAGCCTTAGGAGCCGTTAAAGAATATCAAACAAAGAAAAAACTCAATTTAAAAGTAGAAATAGAGGTACGAAACGAGAAAGAATTGAAGGAGGCCCTTTCATGTGGTGGTTTTGATCGTATTATGTTGGATAATTTTTCTCCTAGTGAAATTAGAAAGGCTCTTTTATTAATTCCGGAAAAATACGAAACCGAGGCCTCTGGTGGAATTTCAATTGATAGCATTAAAGATTATGCAGAAACGGGCATCAAATTTATATCTGTGGGGGCCTTAACTCATTCTGTTAAAAACTTCGATTTAAGTCTAAAATCTGAATTTAGTTTTAATCAGATGAATCCCTTAAAGTAGTAAACAAGGTAACCAATTATTTCTTTTGTCAAACTTGTCCATTTGTTGTAATTTTCAAAATCAGGGATAATTAGCTGATAAAAATAATAGTCTCGGTTTTTTGTTTTAGCATTTTCAACTGCATAACAATCGACCGGAATCTTCTGTCGATCAAAAACTGCTTTGGCACGTCGCATATGAATCCCTGATGTTATGAGTAGCGCCTTTTGTTGACTTGTTGGATGTAGTTTCAATTGAATTAGCTTTTTTTTTGTTTCAATTGCATTTTCGACTGTATTTCTTGAGTAAGTCTCCGTTAATATATCCGAAGATGGGATTCCCCAGTTTAATAAAACATCTCTAAATTGATTAGCCTCATCTAATCCGGTATTTGTTATGTTTCCCTCATCCCCGGAAATAAGAATTTTTTTGATTTTTTTTGCGTGATATAAATTTAATGCTTGCCAAATACGATCTACACTTTTGTTTACATGAATTGTTTTTGTGTCTTTATCGAAAGTTGCCATTCCGCCAAGGACGATTCCAACGTCATATGTATTGATTTCTCCTATATCTTTTACTTCGTAGCTCCAAAGACGTTGGAATTCCGAAATAATAAACGAATTGGAAAAAAATAGAATTCCAATGATTCCACCCCACATAAATAGCTTTCGACGTTTTGGTATTTTGGTTTTAAAAGCAATTAAAAAAGAAAGAAGTATCCACAAAAATGGAGAAAGAAAAAAGTAGAAAATTTTCGATAGGATTAAAAACATTTAGATTTTTGAATTGTAAATATATGTACTTAAAAGGTAAATATTTTGAATTGACTTACTGTGTGGACTTTTTTTATTTTGTTAAGTGCCTCAAAAAAGTTACTTTTGCGAAAAAAATAGTTATTTAAATTTATTCTAAATAAAGTGTAAAAATGATTACAGTTACAGATATAGCAAAAAAACAGGCAATTCGGCTCATGGAGGATGAAGGGAAAGATGGATATTTCATACGAGTTGGTGTTGAGGGCGGAGGTTGTTCAGGACTCATGTACCAATTGACTTTTGATAATGAAAATAAAGAAGGTGATAAGACATTTGAAGATAATGGAATCAAGGTTGTCGTAGATACGAAAAGCTATTTATATCTCATTGGAACAATTCTAGACTATTCTGGGGGGCTTAATGGTAAGGGTTTTATTTTTAAGAATCCGAATGCTGACAGAACGTGTGGATGCGGCGAATCTTTTTCGGTTTGATGATCAATATTTACAATGGCCAACTATACGGAAAATGAATTAGCGAAAGATTTACAAAACCAAGAGTATAAGTATGGTTTTGTATCTGATATTGAGTCTGATAAAATACCTATAGGACTCAATGAAGATATCATACGCTTAATCTCTGCAAAAAAAAATGAGCCCGAATGGCTCTTGGAATACAGATTAAAGGCCTTCCAAATTTGGAGCTCGATGAAAGAACCCAGTTGGGCTCACGTAAATTACGAAATACCGAAGTACCAAGAAATAACGTATTATTCGGCTCCAAAACAATCTAAAAAATACGATTCATGGGATGATGTAGATCCAGAAATGAAAGAAACCATGAAAAAACTTGGTATTTCATTGGAAGAGCAAAAAAGATTAACAGGAGTCGCCGTTGATTTTGTAATGGATTCTGTATCCGTTGCCACATCCTTCAAAGAGAAACTAGGTGAGTTAGGAATTATCTTTTGTTCTTTTTCTGATGCCGTCAGAGAGCATCCTGATCTTGTCAAAAAATATATGGGCTCGGTTATCCCAACAACGGACAATTTTTATGCTGCATTAAATTCAGCTGTATTCACGGATGGCTCCTTTTGCTATATTCCCAAAGGAGTGCGTTGTCCGATGGAGCTATCAACATACTTTAGAATTAATGAGGGAGGAACTGGACAGTTCGAAAGAACTCTCGTTATTGCAGATGAAGGCTCATATGTTTCATATTTAGAAGGTTGTACAGCGCCTCAACGAGATGAAAACCAGTTGCATGCCGCTGTTGTCGAATTAGTAGCTCTCGAAAAAGCAGAAATCAAATATTCAACTGTTCAAAATTGGTACCCTGGAGATAAAGAGGGAAAAGGTGGGGTATACAATTTTGTGACGAAAAGAGGAATTTGTGAACGCGACGCAAAAATATCATGGACTCAAGTAGAAACTGGTTCTGCTGTGACGTGGAAATATCCGTCTTGCATTTTGAAGGGCGATAATTCAATTGGGGAGTTCTATTCAGTTGCCGTAACGAATAATTACCAGCAGGCAGATACTGGTACGAAGATGATTCATTTAGGAAAAAATACTAAAAGCACGATTATTTCAAAGGGAATTTCTGCAGGAAAGTCTCAAAATTCATACAGAGGCCTAGTGCAAATTCATAAAAATGCTCACAATGCTCGAAACTTTTCTCAATGTGACTCACTTTTAATGACCAATCAATGTGGTGCTAATACATTTCCATATATAGAATGTAAAAATTCATCTGCTAAAATTGAACATGAAGCAACAACATCCAAGATAGGTGAGGATCAGTTGTTTTATTGTATGCAACGTGGAATAAGTGAAGAAAAAGCAATTAGCTTGATAGTTAATGGTTACTGCAAAGAAGTTTTGAATCAGTTACCGATGGAATTTGCTGTCGAAGCTCAAAAGTTACTAGCGATTAGTTTGGAGGGCTCAGTTGGGTAAAGGATTTCTCTCCCCAAGAGGGGAGAATGAGAGGGGTGAAGGATATTTTAGACGTCATCCCCCATAATCCCTCTTCAAAGGGGAAAAGCGAGTATTAAAAACATATTGGTAAATGATAAAAATAAACAACCTTCACGCTTCAATCGAAGAGAAAGAAATTTTAAAAGGACTTAATTTAACTGTTAATGCTGGGGAGGTTCACGCAATTATGGGCCCGAATGGTGCAGGAAAAAGTACACTTTCAAGTGTTTTAGCCGGACGTGAAGAATATAAAATAACAGATGGTTCAGTAGAATTTGATGGAAAAAATTTACTTGAACTTTCTACCGAGGACCGTGCCAGAGAAGGTCTTTTTCTCGCCTTTCAATATCCTATTGAAATTCCGGGAGTTTCTAACGTTAATTTTCTTAGGACTGCTTTGAATGAAATTCGAGAGTACAAAGGGTTAGACGCGATTTCAGCAAAAGACTTCATGGCCTTGGTTAGGCAAAAAACAGCCCTTGTTGGTTTAGACAGTAAATTAGCAACTAGATCAGTGAATGAAGGTTTTTCTGGTGGAGAAAAGAAAAGAAATGAGATTTTTCAAATGGCAATGCTTGAGCCGAAATTAGCCATTCTTGATGAAACTGATTCAGGATTAGACATTGATGCCCTTCGAATTGTTTCAGATGGTGTGAATTCGTTAAAATCCAAGGATAACGCAATAATTGTGATTACACACTATCAAAGATTATTGGATTACATCATCCCTGATTATGTTCATGTTCTATTTGATGGGAAAATTGTAAAGTCTGGACAAAAAGATCTTGCATTAAAACTTGAAGAACACGGATACGACTGGATTAAAGAAGAATTTGCAACTAGAAAATAACAAATGGAATCAAATTTGCAAATTTCGAAACTAAAAAAATTTTCATCGAATTTTATCGAAACGAGCCTGTCGTTGAAGAAGGAAATAATTTTACATTCTAAGCAAATACTTGAAAATTTTGATTTTCCAACAACTCGCGATGAGCATTGGAAATATACAAGACTCACTAAATTGAGTCAATTATTATTGCATCA
>VGFL01000069.1 GCA_016868915.1 Bacteroidota bacterium
GCAGCGGAAATTGTGATCAACGAGCAGATAAGTATTCGCGAAGAAACTTTTAATAAAGAATTTAAAGATTTAGATACAGCTAGTTTGATGCTTCGCGTAAAGAATTATTCGAAAAAACAAGATGAAATTATTAAACATTGTAAAGAAAAATTAGCGATTAAAAAATGTCCTGAATGGCCAAAAATTCAAGAAAAACTAAGCGAGCGAAATGAAAAGATTGATAAAAAATCACGAGAAGAATTACTAAAAAAATAACGAGTTAATCAAAACGAATAGCCTTAACGGGATTTATTTTAGTGATGATATAACTTGGAATAATCAGTGCAAGTAGGCAGATGAATAAAGTTCCAAGATTGAGAAAAATCACATGCAAAAAACTAAGTTCTATTGGAACCTGAGATAAGTAATAAACCTCTGGATTTAATGAAATAATGCCTGTATATTTTTGTATGATACAGAACCCTATGCCTATTAAATTACCCCAAAACATTCCCCTCAAAATCAGAAAGCTAGCTTGAACAAGAAATACTTTACGAATCGTCCAATCTGACGCTCCAATTGCTTTCATCAATCCTATAAAATTTGTTCTAACGACAATAAGAACCAACAGAGCTGAGCCCATATTGATTATGCCAATCACTAGCATTAAAACGAGTATGATTAATACATTTACATCGAGAAAACCAAGCCACAAAAAAAGTTCTTTTTCAGAATCCTTAATGCAATTCACCTGAAGTGAGTTACCTGAGTCATCAGGAATTAACTCTATCATTTTTTTTAATTCGTCTGATTTGAGATCTAATTCATTCCAATCGTCCAGCTCTATTTCAAAACCACTGACAAAATTTAAACTTGTGGATTTTCCATCTAAATGAGTAACTTCAATATAACCCTTGTTTTTTGTATTGATCTTATATTTATTTCCTATTTGATCAAGATATTCCTTTTCTAACTCTCCATTCTCATTGAGAACATAGTCACAATTTGGAGAATTATGAACCGTTAATTTAGTGAATGAAGTATCAATTAGTACTTTGTCTTTTTTACCTTCAGCAACAGAAATTGATTTTGTAATTAAACGAATGGTTGTATCTGATTGTGGACAAATTAAAAATCCCTCATAACGCTCAAATCCCTTTCCCCAATCGTATTGATATGAACCATTTCCTCCAGAGATTTCGGCAGAAACAATTAATTTTCCTTGGGATAACGTATCAGAAACACGAATTGAAGAATTCAAACCCCAGTCATTTAATTCTTGAACTATTGATATATTGGTTAGTACAATTTTTTTATCAAATTCCTCTAATCCGGTTGAATATATACCCTCTATTGCAAATTGTCTCATAATTGGCGACTGTCTCACAAAAAATGCATCGAGAGTGTCATACAGCTTATAATTTAATAATGCTGCTGTTTTTTTGGAAATAACAATTGGCTCAACATCTTTAATTTTTTTAAAGTCAGGGATTCTACCCTCAACGAGATTATTTTTAATGAAATTCCAATGGTCCGTACTTGATAAACCCTTAAATATTACACCGAGGGCGTCTTGTTTATTCAAAATAGTGTCTTTACCAGATGACAACTTAATTTTTTTATCCACACTTTTTGATTGAATAAGAGCTGGTTTGTATGCAACCGCATGCGTCCCTTTCAGATTTTTGACCTCTTCAATCTGCAACATTGCAGGATGCTTTGCGAGCATGGGCTCGGTTTCGTAAGGGGATGACTCGCCTGCAATTTTCACAAAAAAATGAGATCCGAAACCCGTAATTTTATCTTGGATTTCTTTTTTAAATCCTGTTACGACGGCTAATGTGATTATATTTACAATGATAGCTAAAGAAATACTCATTATCGATATTCTCACAATTGGACGTGAAACTTTTTTACCTTTTACCTCGGATTTTATTAATTTTAAGGCTATGAAGAATTCGTTTGACAAAACAAATAAATTTGGTTTTCAAAGTTACACAATGCTCTGGATAACCATGATATTTTTGAATACTTTAATTTCTTCTTGTTCCTTTGGCGCCCCAAAAATAATTTTTGATTCAATAAATGCAAAAAACAAATCCATTACAAATTCATCTGTAATATTGGGAAATGCTCAAACAGACGAATATCTTCACTTACTTACAGATAAAAATATTGCTATTGTCGGTAATCAAACATCTCTAATTAATAAGACACACTTGATAGACAGTTTATTGTCTTTAGGAGTCAAAGTCAAACTCGTATTTGCTCCAGAACACGGTTTTCGCGGAGTTGCTGACAATGGAGAACATATAAATAACGAAATAGATATAAAAACAGGGTTAAAAATAGTTTCCCTTTACGGAAATAATTCTAAACCAAGTGAAGAGTATTTAAAAAATATCGACTTGGTAATTTATGATATTCAAGATGTTGGTGTTCGATTTTATACATATTTATCCACTTTGCATTACGTAATGGAGGCTTGTGCTGAAAATGGGAAAAAACTACTCATTTTAGATCGCCCAAATCCGAATGGGCACTACATTGATGGTCCAGTTCTCAAAAAAGAATTTAGTTCTTTTGTCGGAATGCACCCCGTTCCAGTGGTCTATGGAATGACTGTGGGAGAATATGCGCAAATGATTAATGGAGAAAAATGGTTGGAAAATGAAATTCAGTGTGATATTACCATTGTACGTTGCAAAAACTATTCACATAGCATATTCTACTCTCTTCCGATTGCTCCATCACCAAATCTCAAAACAGACGCTGCCGTAGCCTTATATCCAAGTCTTTGTTTTTTTGAAGGTACTTCGATTAGTATGGGAAGAGGCACAGATAGACCATTTGAGATCTACGGCCATCCAAAATTTGACTCAACTTCATTTTCATTTACTCCCACACCAAGAATAGGATCTAAAACTCCTCCTTTAATGAATCAATTTTGCTATGGGATTGATTGTGTAAAAGAAAATATATTTCCCTTGTATTCATTAGATTTACGTCCGCTTATAAATGCAAAAAAACTTTTAAATAACCGAGATACCTATATAAACTCACCTTCCTTTTTCAATAAATTAGCCGGTAATGCTCTTTTAAAGCAACAAATTGAAAACGATTTATCAGAAGAAGAAATAAGGGCATCGTGGAAAAACGATTTAGAATCGTTTAAAATCATTCGTGCAAAATATTTACTCTACGACTAATAAACCTCAATTATTGCCTCACGAAGATCGTCCGTCATGATTGCCTTTGGATTTTTTTTCAATGCCTTGCGAATTCCTGAGGCCGAACGCATCTCAAAAATAGTTACGTCAATTCCATTAGACTTATAAAAAGAAATTTGACTGGAAGTAATGTTATTATTTTTTACGATAAATTCGGTAATTGAGGAGTTTAATAATTGAAAATTCAAAAAATCAAAATCAACATCTATCTCCAAGGCAACATTATACCCATTGTCGCTCAAGAAACTTAGAAAATAGTGGTTATTTGAAACCACTACAGTATTAATCCCCGAATTATGAAGAAAAGAAATTGAATTTAATGCGTCCAGAAGAGACTGTGAAAGTACTTCCATATTTTTGCAAAAATTTACTGTTCGAATATCCAAATAGAGCGTCTTTCCCACTAATAAACTTGAATCTATATCCTTCAATCTGCAAAGCTTTTCATGATACCAAGAATTGTATTTTACATTATTTAAGTCCTGAAAAGACATTTCAGAAATGCAACCTGTAAAATTAGTTTCAGTGTTCAAATCTTGGTCGTGGTAAAGCCAAAATTCGCCGTCTGATGATAATTGAATATCAATTTCAACGCCGTCACATCCTCTCATTTTAAGAGCATATTCGACAGATTCTTTTGAATTATCGTGGTACATAGAATTTGACATAGCCAAACCCATTCCTGCATGACCAATTACTTGAATCGATGAATAATCTTCTTTTTTAGAACAAGAAAAAAGAAACAAAACAACAAAAATGAATCTAATTAAATGCATATCCTATCCCAATTAAAAATTGCCAATTAATTGTATTTGCAGTGGTGAAATTACCAAGTGAATTTTTAAACTTTTCATTCAGCATTCCTGCGTTTAATCTATGAAGAAAATAAATTCTATCTCCATATTGAAAAAGGTAGCCAAAGTGTAAGGATGAAAAATAATGTCTTTCGATGGTGGAAAAAGTTGAGAGAATTAAAGTTAACTCGGGAGAAATAGATGCTTTATTTAACGAAACAACTCTGTATCCAATACCAATTTGAAATTGCGGAAAAAATCGACGTTGATAGAAGGTCCTATTAATACCCACTCCAACAGCAGACGAAATGGATAGATTATTTTTTCTCAAAGACCAATTTAAGCATGAAAAATTATCAAATTTTTGGTAAGATTGACTTAAAAAAATTGACTGAGATGAGGAATTTTCAGATGATTTGTTTTGGCTGATCTGAGAAAAACAAGCTGATTCAAATAGTTGATACAATAGAATTAGTCCAAAACACAGTTTAGTATCCCATTTTAGGGCATTTTTTACAAGCATACCCCTTGGTTTTGTATTTTTTACAACATTTTTTCTTCTTACCACATTCGAAACTACAAGAAAATAAATTTTCGTTTTTTTCTAAATTTTGAGTCGTAAGTTCCTTTAAGTTCATTCTTATTTAGAATTATTCTATACAAAGATAGCTTAAATCTAAGAAACAATATAAAAATTTATGTTTTTAATTTTTTCTCACCATGAATCAGATTTACCTGCGTCCTCATTAGCATCATCAATCAGCTTTTTCCAGTCGTAAGAAATATCTTCGGAATCGTTGATTATCCATTGATAATCATTCGGATTTAACTCATAAATCTCAATTTCATTCCCTGTGTAATTCTCAATATCTTTTACTAATTTTCTCTCATTTGAACTACAAAAGGATATTGCTTGTCCTTGACGCTTTCCGCGACCGGTTCGGCCACATCTATGCACGTAATTTTCTGGGTTTTCTGGTAAATCATAATTAATAACATAATCTACATCAGGAATATCAATACCTCTCGCTGCAACATCTGTTGTGACCAAAATCTTATTTTTTCCCGAACGAAAACGGTCTAAAAGTTCAAAACGCATTTTCTGTTCAATCCCACCGTGTAAACATTCCACGGAAATTCCTACTCTTGCCATGGCCAGCTCTACTCGCTCAGCCCTTACCTTAGTTCTGACAAAAACAATGAATTTACCATCCTCGAATTCTTTTAGAATATTTTCTAAAAAAAAACGCTTATCATCCATTTCAATAAAGGCAATAGAATGATCCACCTTACCAGCAACCGGATTTTTTGGTGAGAATTGAATGCGTAAGGCATCATTAACAACTTGATAGGCCAACTTTTTGATTTTTTTATCAATAGTTGCTGTAAAAAATAAAGTTTGTCTCTTTTGTGGTAGAAATTTTAGTACATCTTGAATATCTTTATGAAAACCGAGGTCTAACATCAAATCAGCTTCGTCTAGAACGAGAGTATGAATTTTATTTAATTGGATATGCCCTTGAGAAATTAAATCAAACATACGTCCCGGAGTAGTAACGAGAACATCAACTTTTTTTTGGAGAGATTTTATTTGTGACTCTTGCTCAACCCCGCCAATCAAACCTAAAGTTTTTACTTTCGTCTCTTTACCAATTTCCTGAAAAACTGATGAAATTTGTTTGGCTAATTCACGTGTTGGAACCATTACTAAACACTGGATAAATGAGTCTAACTTTTTACTTTTTTTTCTGCTTATTTTTTCAAGAATTGGTATTACAAAAGCAGCCGTTTTTCCAGTTCCGGTTTGAGCAACTGCCATCACGTCTTCGCCATCCAGAATTGCTTGTATCGCCCGGTATTGAATATCAGTAGGGCGTGTAAATCCCAAAAAATTAAGTTGGTCTTTTATTTTTTGTTGTATCGGATAATCAGAAAATTTCATCTTTTCACAAAAAAAAACCGTCTTACGACGGTTTATCAATTTATGCTATTAATTTGGGAACCAAAATTCTTCCACAATGCTCACAAACAATTATTTTCTTTTTCATTTCAATATCCAGTTGCCTCTGTGCAGGAATTTTGTTGAAACAACCACCACAAGAATCGCGATTAACTGGAACTACTGCTAAACCATTCTTTGCATTTTTTCTTAGTCTTTCGTACGCTGTAAGGAGTCTTTCTTCAATATTTTTCTTTGCATTTTCTGATGATTTCAATAATTTATCTTCGTCAACCTGCGTCTCAGAGATAATTAAATCGAGTTCAGATTTTTTTGAAACCAAATCAGAAGATCGCAACTCAAGCTGGGTTTTAGCCTCTGTCAATATCTCTTGCTTTGATTCAATTTTAAATTTGGCCTCCTTGCTCTTCTTATCATGCAACTTTATTTCCAATTCTTGAAATTCAATTTCCTTAGATAGCGATTCATATTCTCTATTGTTACGAACATTATTCTGTTGTTCCTTGTATTTTGAAATTGCAGTTTCTGAATCTTTAGAAGCGTTTTTACGATCAGAAATTTCCGTTTCTAGAAGTCCTACTTCTTCTTCTAAATTAGAAATCCTTGTTTGGAGCCCAGCGACTTCGTCTTCTAAATCTTGAACTTCAAGAGGCAATTCTCCACGAACTGTCCTTAATTTATCTATTTCAGAATCAATTTTTTGAAGTTGAAATAAAGCTTCTAATTTATCCGCTATACTTAATTCTTTTTTAGCTGCTTTTACTGCCATGTATTACAAATAATTAATTGGATTTGTACATTTTTCCGTTAAATGGACTGCAAATTTACTAAATTTTTTCTTAAGTATATCAGCAATTAAATCTTTTGTAAATTGTTCGCTTTCATAATGCCCTATATCCAGTAATAAAATACGATTATCCGCTTCGAAAAATTCATGATACTTCAGATCTGATGTCAGAAACACATCTGCTTTTTGTTTTATCGCTTCATGAATTAGAAAACTTCCTGCGCCCCCGCAAACTGCTACTTTTTTAATGGATTTACCAACCTTTGAAGTGTATCTTATTACTCCACAATTGAAAGTGCTTTTAACAAGTTCGAGAAATTTATCTTCGGAAACTTCTCGGTTCAACTCTCCAATCATTCCCGAACCCAAGTAACTATTTTTATTTAATAACGGAATAAGATCATAGGCTACCTCTTCATAAGGATGGGTGCGATTCATGGCACGAATAACTTCAGAAAGCAAGCTGTTCTCTACTAAAAACTCTGCTTTTACCTCGTCAACGGTACTCCGGATTTCTATCTTGCCTTCGAATGGATTTGATTCAGTATTTGGTTTGTATGTTCCAGTTCCATTTGAATTAAAATGACATTCTGAGTAATTTCCAATTTTACCTGCCCCAGCCTCAAACAGTGCATCACTCACTTTTGCACTGTAATCAGTCGGAATGTAAACAACCAACTTTGAAAGGGAATGTTCTTTGGGTAAAAGTATTTTTGTACTTGTCAAACCAAGCCTACGTGAAATCTCATAATTAACACCGTATCTATAGTTGTCTAAATTTGTATGAATCGCATAGATGGCAATATTATTTTTTATCGCCTTCAATATTGTGCGTTCAACATAATTACCTCCTGTAATTTTATTCAATCCCTTAAAAATAATTGGATGATGAGAAACGATTAACTCACATTTTTTTGCTATTGCTTCGTCAATAATTTCCTCCGTACAATCCAAAGAAATTAAGAGATTCTTAACTTCCTGCTTGTAATCACCTATCAATAAACCACAATTATCATAGATCTCTTGTGAAGACAGTGGAGCCAAAGACTCCAAATGACTTATGATTTCTTTTATCGTGTTTATTCGCATTTACTGTAAAATTAAAAAGGATCTTGCAACTGTAAAACATATTTTGCAAAATATTGTAGTTGTACTTGTATATACTTATTTAATTCAGTAAAAAAAGATTATTATCGTACATTTGCAAATCGCATGAAAGATTTCACATTAAATACCATAGAAGAGGCCATATCCGACATTCAGTTAGGAAAAGTAATCATTGTTGTGGATGATGAAAACCGAGAAAACGAAGGAGATTTTCTAACCGCTGCTCGAAATGCAACACCAGATGTAGTTAATTTCATGGCAACACACGGCAGAGGACTGATTTGCGCGCCTTTAACTGAACAACGTTGTGATGAATTAAATCTCAATCTCATGGTTCAACAAAACTCCGCAACCTATGAAACTCCTTTCACCGTTTCGGTTGATTTGATTGGACATGGATGCACAACAGGAATTTCTACCAGCGATAGATCCAAAACAATAATGGCTTTAATCGATTCAAAAATTAAACCGGAGGATCTTGGGAAACCGGGGCATATTTTTCCGCTAAGAGCAAAAGATGGTGGTGTATTAAGGAGAGCAGGGCACACCGAGGCAGCAGTGGATTTATCACGCCTATCTGGATTTGAGCCGGCTGGTGTGATCGTAGAAATATTGAATGCCGATGGAACAATGGCTCGTCTGCCCGAATTAATTGAAATCTCTAAAAAATTTAATTTAAAAATCATATCAATTGCCGATCTAATTGAATACAGAATTAAAAATGAATCATTAATCGATCGTATCGTTGATGTTAATCTCCCAACAGAGGTTGGAGAATTTCAACTCTACGCCTACAAAGACAAAACGAGCGGTCAAGATAATTTGGCTCTGGTTAAAGGATCCTGGTCCGATGATGAATCAATTTTGGTCAGGGTGCATTCTTCGTGTATAACAGGAGATATTTTTGGATCATGTCGATGCGATTGCGGGCCACAACTCCAGAAATCCATGGAAATGATTGAAAAAGAAGGAAAAGGGGTTATCGTTTATATGAACCAAGAAGGCCGAGGAATTGGACTAGTTAATAAATTAAAGGCATACAAACTTCAGGAGGAAGGATTAGATACTCTGGAAGCTAATATTCAACTAGGATTCAAAGCCGATCAACGTGATTATGGAATTGGTGCACAAATTCTTAGGGATTTGGGAGTTCGAAAAATGAGATTGTTGTCTAACAACCCCAAAAAACGATCCGGTTTGATTGGCTACGGTTTGGAAATAGTGGAGACGGTTGCACTAGAAATTGAAAGTAACTCGCACAATAAATCGTATTTAAAAACAAAGCGTGACAAAATGGGTCATACTTTGAAAATTGATAAATAATATATGTTAGATACCCAAGGACTTAAGAAATCATTCGGTGATCTTTTTATTTTAAAGGGAATCGATTTACATATTTCCGAAAACGAAATAGTTTCAATTGTTGGTTCTTCGGGTGCCGGAAAGACAACTTTACTTCAAATATTAGGAACCTTGGATACTCCTGATGAAGGAAAAATATTTATCGATGGAAACAATCCATTTGAGTTATCACAAAAAAAACTTGCCGCATTTCGAAATGAAAAATTAGGTTTCATTTTTCAATTTCATCAACTGCTTCCAGAATTCAACGCACTTGAAAATACCATTTTACCCGCCTTAATTAACGGGAAGTCAATGATTGAAGCAAAAAAAGATGGTATGCGCTTATTAGAAATGCTCAGTTTAAGGGATCGTGCTCTTCACAAACCAAATGAACTTTCAGGCGGTGAACAGCAGCGTGTTGCCGTTTGTCGATCATTGATTAACAACCCAAGATTAATTTTTGCAGATGAACCATCTGGCAACTTGGATAGCAAGAACGCGAAAGAATTACATGAGCTTTTCTTTTTTTTACGCGATGAGTTGAAACAAACTTTTGTAATTGTTACCCATAACGAATCCCTTGCAAATATGGCTGATCGAAAAATTATAATTTCTGATGGTTTGTTGGAATCGTAGCCAATGGATTTTACAGAACTCAAAGAATATCTTGATTTTAAATCGCAACAGTACGAGAATCCCGTTTTTCTTGAAAATGATCCCTTGCGTTTAGTACACATATTTTCAACGAAAGAAGATCGAGAAATAATCGGGTTTTTGATTGCGATGATTTCATGGGGCAACAGAAAAAGTATTATTTCAAATGGTGAAAAATTAATCAAACTTTTAAAAAATAATCCTTTTCACTTCGTAATAAATTACAATCACTCAAAAAAAATAAAGAGTTTTGTACATAGAACTTTTAATGCACAAGATTTGGATTTTTTTATTCGATCGCTTCAAAACATCTATTTGAACCACGGAGGTCTTGAGTCTGCATTTAGAACTCATTCGGAGCATCGATATGTTAAAGGTCGAATTATTAATTTTCGAAAATTGTTTTTGTCCGTAGATCATGATAAACGAAGTGAAAAACATATTTCAAATCCTCTACAAAATTCCGCGTGTAAGAGATTAAACATGTTTTTACGATGGATGGTAAGACCAACCAAAGGAGGTGTTGATTTGGGTATTTGGAAAAGTATTCCAACGTCAGAGCTTTTCTTACCACTTGACGTTCATACGGGCAGAAATGCTCGCATGTTGGGATTACTAAAACGAAATCAGGACGATTGGAAAGCGTTAGAAGAACTTATGGAAATATTGAGACAAATGGATTCAAACGATCCTGTAAAATATGATTTTGCACTTTTTGGAATTGGCGTGAATGAAAAAGGATTTTATTCAGAAAATAATCACATTGTTTGAATTTTTAAAAATTTTTCACAACTTATTTATTCTCCACTGCTTTAATAAAAGATTTCAACCCTTTTATTTTATTTAGAAATTGAC
>VGFL01000070.1 GCA_016868915.1 Bacteroidota bacterium
AGCTGCAAAATCTTGTAATTGAATTACTGTCGGATCTTCACCAAAAACATCGTCTCCAACGGGTGCTTGAAGCATAAAGTCAAGCATTTCTTTGGTCGGTTTTGTTACAGTATCACTTCGTAAATCAACTTCCATGAAGGTTTATTTAAGTTCTATGTTGATAATGTATTGAAGATTTAAAATCAATTTTGTTAACGAAAGAAACTTATTCAGAGATGTATGGTATTCCGGCTTTTCTTAATTCAAGAATAATTATATCAATTTTGGACTTCATTTCATCAATTTGGGTTCTTAATGCTTCATATTCCTCTGCAACAATCTCTTTATTTTTACGATGCGTATTACTAACTCCCGATCGATTCTCATAAAGTTTGTATTCTAACATATTTAATCGATCGTTCAAGCTCGGTTCCGCTTCAAACTCACGAGCAGTTTTAATTCGATCTCCCCACATTTTTATAGCACATTCCGCACGTGTTTGTTTTAATGCTCGAACCTCAGCTAGTAATTTGAATTCAGCTCCGGGATAAATAGTAATGGCATTTTCAATTGCATTTAATTGGCTTTCCATTTTCCCAAGTTTTGAACTTATTTCACTTACTTGCTTATTCAATTCAGCAACTTCTTTTCTAAATTTATCCAATGCTGAAAAATCAGAGGCCGGTACGGATAGATTATTCAGATTTTTTACCTCAAATGATTGCTTCTCTTTAAGGTTTTCGAGAACCCCATTTTTTAATAAAGAACAAGTAACAGAGTACTTTCCAGGTTTTACCAAAAATCCATTTGATGATTTGGAATTAGCACTTAGTGTATTTGTAGATTCACCTCGCAAATTCCAAACTACTTTTGTAGTTCCTTTTGATGCTTTAGTTTGAAGTCGTTTGATTTCATTCCCAGATTCGTCGGTGATAATCAAAACTAGTTTAGTCGCTTGATCCATTTCTTCCTTGCGTAAATCATCGAAAGTTGGATAAAATACATCTTTTTTGTCTTTCTCGGTGGCTTTTTCGCTTTCTTGACGCTTTTCCTTTAAGGTTTTATATTCGTCTTTTAAGTGAACGTAAATACTTGCTCCAAAATCAGGATTTGGTGCAGACCATAAATTAGTTCCCTGAAAACCTGTTCCTTCCAATCCTAGTGGATCTGCAGGTACATATAATAAAGCATCTTTTACTGTGAATAAGTGCGCTTTTTTATCGATGTTTTCTTTACTCAACTCACGAAGAGGAGCATAATTATCCAATACATAAAATCCTCGACCGAATGTAGCAGCAATTAAATCATTTTCGCGTTTTTGAATATCTAAATCGTACACTGCAATTGTTGGTAGACCGCTTAATTTCGTCCAATTTTTACCACCGTCAGTTGTGAAAAATGCACCGAATTCAGTTCCAGCGAACAATAAATTTGGGTCCACATGATCTTGTTTAATACAATAAACCGTTCCCCTTTCTGGTAAATTACCTACAATTGAAGTCCACGTTTTTCCATTGTCCGTTGATTTCATCAAATACGGTTTGAAATCTCCCATTCGTTGGTTGTTGAATGTTGCAAATACTTCATTTTCATTATGAACAGAAGCACAAATCATATTTACGCGTGTATTTGTTGGAATTCCAGAAAACATAGAAATTTTTGTCCAATTTTGACCATCATTTTCAGAAATTTGAATAAGACCGTCGTCAGTACCGGCATAGAGCAATCCTTTTTTCTTCGGTGACTCATCCAAGGCAACAATATTTCCGTAAATGGTGGTAGATGCATTTTTCATTACGGCATCAATCGTCCAAACTTGGTTCATTACTTTCAATTTGTTTCGGTCAATTTTTTGTGTTAAATCTTCTGATATAATTTGCCAATCATCGCCTCTGTTTGAAGATTTAAATACTTTATTTGCAGCAAAATAGATTGTACTGGCATCATGCGGAGAAACCAATAAAGGAGCATCCCAATTCCATCTATATGCTGCTTCTCCTTTCCCTGGCATAGGCTGTATTGGAACTTTCTCTCCTGAAAGTTTGTCAAAACGTACCAACCAACCATATTGAGCTTGAGCATACACAATATTTGGGTTTGACCAATCAACAGCAGATTCAAAACCATCACCACCATTTGTTATGTACCAATCTGTATTCAGAATACCGTTTACATTAACAGTTTTTGATGGTCCTCCCATTGAGTTATTGTCTTGTGTACCTCCGTAGATGTTGTAAAATGGTTGATCATTATCTGTTGTGACTTTGTAGTATTGAATTATTGGAAGATTTGCATAATAAAACCACTCTTTGGCATGCGAAAAGGTTTCGTAAATTCCACCATCGCAACCAACCAACCAATGGTTTGTATTTGTAGGATCTATCCATATGGCGTGATTATCAACATGCTTATTTATTTCTCCAGTCTGTTTGAAGGTTTTTCCTCCATCTTCTGTGTGATGTAAATACGTATCCATCGCAAAGACTTTGTCACGGTCTTTTGGATCACAAAAAATTTCTTGGTAATAATTTCCACTGGTGTTAAAATCCGACATTTTAGACCAAGATTCACCTTTATCAGTTGAACGATAAAAACCACCTTTTCCGTAACGGCCTTCCACAATTGCATAGACATAATTAACATCAACTGGAGAAACGGCTAATCCAACACGCCCCATGTCTTTTTTTGGTAAACCTGAACTGATTTCTCTCCACGTTTTTCCTCCATCTGTTGATTTATAAACAGTGCTTTCAGGTCCACCACCAATGTATGTCCATTCGTGTCTTCTTCGTTGATGAGCAGAAGCATATAAGATATCTGAATTGGTTGGGTCTATTATTATATCAGCAAATCCGGTATCGTCAGAAACAAAGAATACCCTTTCCCATGTTTTACCTCCATCGATTGTTTTATAAATTCCGCGTTCGCCTCCGGCACTCCAAAGTGGACCATAAGCTGTAACCCAAACAATATTTTCGTTGGTTGGATGAATTATAATATTTCCGATGTGTTCGGAAGTTTTCAACCCCATATTGGTAAATGATTTTCCTCCATCTACTGATTTATATACACCATCCCCGTATGCCACAGAACGTTGGTTATTATTTTCTCCGGTTCCTACCCAAATTACATTTGGATTAGAGTCAGCAATTTTTACACAAGCTATTGAATATGATCCATATCCATCAAAAATTGGGGAGAAAGTTACACCGTGATTATTGGTTGTCCAAACACCTCCCGATGCAGCTGCAATAAACCATTTATCAGGATTTGAAGGATGAATAGCAATATCAGCAACCCTACCTGAAGTCAAAGCTGGACCCACTAATCGAAACGAAAGTGGACTTACCGTTGAAGCATCATAATGCAATTTTGGTGTTGATTCTTCGGTTTTTTTCTTTTGATTCCATGCAGTGAGTGAACACAGTAAAAAGGTTGATAAAATTATTCTTGTTGACATAACAAATTTTAGGTTTGCAAATATACGAAGGAAATGGTTAATGAAAAAAGTACTAATTGCCAATCTTGGTGAAATTGCGAGAAGAGTTATTTGAACACTCAAAATAGATAAAATATGTGCTTTGATGCCAAATAGAGTTTTAATTTAATAATGACCTTGAGTGAATTTCTTGTGTAATGTTTTTAAGAGGCATTGGAAACAGAAAATAGAAGAAAACTATAATACCTGTATCCTTTGAAGAATGAATTTGTAAAACGGATTTCTTAGGATTTTTAGAGAAATAAAATTACTCAATCTGGCATAGACAATAAATCCTTAGAAAAATATTTTAACCTAAGTAATCTGATTATTAAAAAAAAATCTAAATTTGAATTATCCCTGTCCTAAACTAGGGGGAATTATATATCTCAATGAAACAGGTATTAATAGTTTTATTTATTTCTTTTTTCGCGTATTTCGGATCAACACAAAATGCCACCAGTTATTTTGCTAAATATAGAAAATTAGCTGATACTTTAGGTGAAACTTACGGAATTCCAGCGTGTGTAATTTTAGGAGTTGCCTATCATGAGTCGGCCGGGGGAACCAGCGAATTGGCAAAAAAACTGCACAATCACTTTGGCATTAAAGGTGATTGTAATTATGCCGTATCACATCATAAAAGTAGTTACAGATATTACGCAACTATTGAGGATTCATACATTGGTTTTTGTAAATTGGTTGCTAATAAAAAAATGTATGCCCTAATGAAGGGTAATACAGACTGTGAACTCTGGTTGAAGAAAATTGCTGCAACAGGTTATGCTGCAGATGCAAGTAAATGGTTTGGAAACGTGAACTCAATAGTTCGAAAATATTGTCAATAGTATAATATTTGTCCTGGGCGAATTGAAGTAGATTTCAATTTATTGTGTTTCATTAAATGTTGCACAGTTGTTCCCGTTTTTCGAGAAATACTCGTAAGTGTCTCACCTGATTTTACGACATGTTTTCTGGTAGCCGGTTTCTTCTCTGGCTTGGGATAGTTTTCCATTAATTTTTCAGGCGCATTATTTTGATTTGTTTTAACAGGCTTATATTGAGCAGGAGTTTTATTTCCCAAAATATCTTCAACAATAAATATTTTATCCAATTTTTCTTGATTTTTACACGGACAATACTCTTTTTTTTGTTCCTCCGTGAATTGATAAATTGGATTAACCTTGTGATTCATAATGGCTGTTTTTACATGTTCATAGCCAATGTAATTTTTATCTGTATTTGAGGCCCAATATTGTAAGGCCTCTCTATTGGAGTAATCACAATATTGCATTAGAATTATAGAAGATATCCAACCACTTTGATGCCAACCGTTCCAACAATGTAAATAAACCATTGAATCAGAATTGTGATTGGCCCTGTTTTGAATTTGCTTTAAGATATAGTAAATGTTTGCAGAATCTAATTTAGGTTTACAAATGTAATTTAAACCCGCATTTTGAAAAGAATCTAATTTTTGAGGGCTGAAATATTTAGTAAAATTTTTATTGTACAAGTAAATAACTTCGTTAAAACCTACTTTTTTTAAATCGTTTAAGGTACTTTCCATCAATGGGTTTTGAACGGAAATAGAATTATTATTTCCCCCTCTGTACACCAAATTTTTTAAAACTACACGCATATTTCTCAAGCCATTCAATGAGTCATATCCCTTTCCCTTGTTATCAATTAATTTTGTATGTATAGAATCTAGTCCAAAGCGATCTTTTGTCTGGCCATGAGTAATTCCAATAACTGATAAATGAAGGAGTAGTAATAGGATTATTGTATTTTTAGACTTTTTATTTCTTTTAACCCATAAAACGAGGCCGCCAATCAAACCCAAAATTGTTAAAATCATAACCCACCAAATTTTATTAAAGTCATTTTTATCACCAGAGTTATTATCAAACTTAAATTTATCACCAAACTCCCATTTTTTTCCATTAATATTTCTAAACGCCGTTACTACACTTTTTTGCCTTACAAGAGAATCAGGGAACTCAACAAAAGCGCTATCTACTATTTTCATAAAATTATCTGTTAATACCCACTGCAACGAGCGAACTGTAAAATTTGGAACCATTTTAGTTCCGATAACTTTGTCTTTTTTAAATTTTTTCTTGAAAGCTTCTGGATCACTAGAATAATAACAATAACTATCTGTCTTTAATTTGTTAACCATAATTTTTATTGGAGAATCTTCACCTTGAACCCACAAATAAAATACTTGGTTATTAATTTCATCTCCGCTGTTATATATGCCAAAACCATACCATTTTGATTTTCTATTATGTTTCTGTGAAACCTGAGAAATAAATACTCTTTTATACCATTTTGAATATGGTCGATGATTGTAAAATGCCGTTACCTGTTTCGTCTCGCCTGCGATCACCGTAATTTCTTTTTCTTTGCTATTTTGATAATCCCAATGATCAAATTCATATAAATAATCTGAATTAGAGGCTATCAATTTCACCGGAATCTCTGGAAAGAATTTTGCTTTTAAAAATCTAAATTCATCGCTACCATATTTTAAGCGTATTGCATTAACCATCTTCCCCCTGCCCCCATCTGTCCGAATAGTAAGATACTGCGGTACTAATTTCAATCCAAAACTTTTTAAAATATGCTGATATGCATTTTCATTTCGAATAGTAAAAAATTTACGAAAAGCTTTTACTCTTGCTTGCCAACTCGCTTGAGTTTCCCCATAAAGTTGTCCTCTTCTCATAACGTGTTGAGGAATTTCACGCGCTATTTTTGATGCAAAATAAGATATTCTATTCTGAATACTGTCAATGTGCATATGGGTTCCAAGCATAAGGCAATATTGATTAATAAAAAAATGTTTAAGGGGCTTATGCTTAACAATATCGCGTAAAATTTGTGTCGACCACGTCGGGTTATACCAAGTTGTTTTAGTTGGACTTAGACGCTGACTCAAATAGTTTAAATTAGTAGAACCTAAGTCACAACCCAAATCAGAATCATAAAAAATCCAACGCCAACGATTATCTAAATTTTCTGCTTTCCAATAGCGAATATTTCCTCTTGAATCAATATTTTGAATATGTGTTTGAAGAATTATCCAATTCAAATATTCCTCAACATTCATTTTTGAATTCAGGGAATCAAATGCACTTTCATCCGGAAATTTCTTTTTAATGTAAGTAAGAAATTCACGGTACTTTTTATTGCTCGTACCTTCCAATTCTAATAAAATTGTTGAATCTTTATCAGCGCCAAAATTATATTTTAGGTATTCCTTGTTTAGTTTTTCTCGGATATTATAAATTCCGAAATATTCCCCATTTACATAGAGAGCACTTTGGCGATAGTCTTGATAATCAATTCCCATATCACGTGCAATCGAAGCTAGGGTAATATCTTTTATTCGAGTTGCTCCTTGATCTGACCCACTTGTTCTTAAAACTACACTTTTAAATGCATCTAAATATCTATTCTCGAATGGATTTATTTTGAGAAAATCAGACCCCAATAAAGAATCCGTATAAATACGTAATGATTTTTCTTTGAGCCCTAACGTAAATCCTCCATGTGGCATAACCCTACAATATGTTCCAAAATTATTCTCGGCATTAAGATATTCAAAAAATACTGGAAGTGATGTCTTTTGCCAAACCTTCCCTACCATCTTTTGATTTTCTGTTATGTAGCCGTCTATTATTCCTCCTTTACCAACAAATTGATCGTAATTTAAATGGAGAGAAATTACAGGTAAATCATTGCTCGACCTTATGAAGTAAGACCCAACATATACTTTATCTGTTTTCGGAATATAAACCTTGACGATTGAATTTTTATTGATACTAATAGTTGCATTTCCACCCGAGGAACGTACTTTACTACCGTTCACTTCTACTGAAAATGAACGGCCATTTTTACTTTTTAGATTAAGAACCTGATGTTTTGAAAAAACCCCTGGATCAAGAGAAAGCTTAATACCACTTTTATCAATTTTATTTAAGGGAAGGAACTGTTGAGCAACGTAATGGTAGCCAGCAATCAAATAAGAAAAAAATACTAAAATTTTAAACATTTTCATTTTATAATGTTTTTGCTCTTGACAAAAATAACATCTTACTAAAAAATTCGTATCTAATCAAAATAATTTTATTCACGTATTTATTGGAATTTCTAAATTGTACACAGTAATTGTTGGTAGACCGCTTGATTTTGTCTAATTTTTACCACCCTTGGTTGTAAAAAAATACACTGAATTTAGTTCCTGAGAACAATAAATTTGTATTCATATGATTTTTATGATGAAATAAACCGTTCCCCTTTCTAATAAATTAGCTGCCATTGAAGTCCATGTGAATATTGAAAATTAATAGGTTTACAAATATTGGAAGGCAATGGTTAAAGAAAAAAGGTCTGAATTCATATCAGATTCTTCGGTTGTATGAAAATAATATAATTAGCCAATTAAATTTTCCCAAACCGCTATTTTTTCATCCAAGCTTGACTTTAATTGCTCATATTCACTTAAGGTTGACGTTGCTTTCATTTCATCTGAATAATCTAATTCAGCCAAAATCACATTCATTTCTTCAATCCTAAGTTCTAACTCAGAAATTTCTTTCTCGATTCGTTTGATTTCTTTTTCGTTTGCATTGGTATTTTGTGGTGCAGGCTTTTCCTCTCTGTGAACAGATAAAGTTTTAACTAACTTCTCACTTTGATTGAATTCTTTTTGCTCTTCTGTTTTCTTTTTTAAAAATTCCTGAACGGTGTAATGGTGAATCTTCAAAGTTTGATTGTATATTTCCCAAATTCGATTGGTCAAACCGTCCAAGAACTCTCGGTCATGCGATACAATTATGAATGTCCCTTCGTAATTAATTAACGCTTGTTTTAGAACTTCTTTACTCGCAATATCTAAGTGATTTGTTGGTTCATCCAGAATCAGGAAATTAGATGGGCTCAATAGTAGTTGACAAAGAGCCAAGCGTGTTCTTTCTCCTCCTGATAATACTTTCACTTTCTTATTTACATCCTCACCGGTAAAAAGAAAAGTTCCTAAAATCGTACGTAAATCCTTTCGGATATCACCAACCGCAATATTGTCGACTGTTTCAAAAACTGTCAATTCTGTATCAAGATCTTCGGCCTGATTTTGAGCGAAGTAGGCAATATTAACATTGTGTCCGTATTTTACTGTGCCATCACCTTCAATTTCTTTTATTATTCTTTTAAGCAGTGTTGATTTACCGACACCATTTGCCCCTAAAAATGCTATCTTTTCTCCACGACCTACTGTAATATTAATATTTTTAAAAATCAATTTCTCACCGTATGTTTTTCCCATTTGTTCAAGTTCCAGAACCCATTTTCCAGGCTGAATACTCAATGGAAAAGTCAAACGCATTCTGGATGTTGGATCTTTCTCGATTTCTATTCGCTCGGTTCGTTCCAATTTCTTCATCAAGGATTGAGCAAATGCTGCTTTACTACTTTTCGCCCGAAATTTATCAATCAACATTTCTGTTTGTTTGATATCCTTATCTTGCTGTTTTTTAGCTTGTTCTAAACGATCTAAATCCTCCTCTCGCAGCGCTTTGTACTTGCTATAATTGTAAGGAAAATCTAAAATTTTACCCAATGATATTTCGAGTGTTCGTTTTGTAACATTATCCAAGAACAAACGGTCATGCGAGATTAGAATTACAATTCCTTCAAATTTTTGAAGATATGTCTCCAACCAACTGATTGAAATAATATCCAAGTGATTCGTAGGTTCATCGAGAAGTAATATATCCGGCTGATTCACAAGAATTCTAGCCAATTCTGCACGCATTTTCCACCCACCAGAAAACGAATTTAAAGAGCGATCCAATTCAGCATCTTGAAATCCAAGTCCTTTTAGTGTTGTCACAATTCGTTCTTCCCAGGTGTGACCATCAAATAATCCATACGCGTGATTCAGTTCAGACAACTCGTCTAACAGGGACATGTAACTGTCAGATTCATAATCTGTTCGAGCTATGAGTTGATCATTTATTTCTTCCAATCGCGTTCGAATTTCATTGATTTTTCCGTTTGATTTATTGAGGAATTCATAAACACTTTCTGTTGAATTAATGACAATATCTTGGGTTAAAAATCCAAGAGTAATTCCCTTGGATAAATGAATTTTACCTTCCGAAGGTTGTTGTTTGTTTGAAAGAATTTTCAAAAGAGTTGACTTTCCCGCTCCATTTTTTCCGACAAGCCCAATTCGTTCACCACGATTTATCTGTAAATTAACGCCTTTAAATAAAAACCCTTGTGGCAAGTAAACACCCAAATTCTCCAACGTAATCATGCCGCAAAAGTAGTTAATTTAAATTCTTACTCTAATAAATTTTGTATTTTCACATGAAATTTAAACTGATGAAAATAGAGTTGTGTGCTGCATCCATTGAGTCCGTTAAATTGGCAAAAGATCTCGGAATCGATCGAATAGAACTTTGTCAAAATTTGGAACAAGGAGGATTGACTCCCTCAGTTGGATTTATCGATTATGCATTGTCAACAGGCCTTGAAACACATGTTTTAATTCGGCCTCGGGCAGGTGGATTTTTTTATAACGAAGAAGAGTTTCAAATTATGCTTCGCGAAATTGAATACTGTAAGGTAATTGGTGTTCATGGAGTTGTAATTGGTGTTTTAACTGAAAAAAATGAAATCCACTTTGAACAACTGGAACGAATTTCAGATATTTCAGATTCGATGCAAGTTACCTTTCACCGAGCTTTTGATGATACCATTGAATGGAAAAGATCAATGGAGATACTCATAAATTTGGGGGTGAGAAGAATTTTATCCTCAGGTATTTCAAGAAATGTTGACTCTGGATTTTCTGTGCTAAAAGAAATGGTAAGATTTTCACAAGGGCGTATTGAAATAATGGCGGGCGGTGGAATAAATGCAGCCAACGTTCAGAAAATAGCCAAAGAAATTATCCCTGATGCAATTCATTTTTCGGGAACGTCAAAAGCCCTACTTGATGAAGATTCACTTTTTTCTGAGTCAATATTGCAGGTTGAACGTAAGAAGGTAGGACGTATTATAGACTTAATCCGAGTGCTCTAATTTTTATCAAATTTGTAGGAGTATTGAACCATAATAGTTCGTGGAGCTTCAATTTTTAGCGGTCGTAGCGAATAACTTCTATTAAAAATATT
>VGFL01000071.1 GCA_016868915.1 Bacteroidota bacterium
TCCTCACTTGAAAAATCAAGTACAACAACTGCCCAAACAGAATACTTGCAAAAAATAAATGGCTTGTCTGAACCAAGCCCGGCATATCCGCATAGGCTAACAATACACCTGAAATAAGTCCGAGGGCGAGAACGATAAAGGACCAACGCAACAGAGGTATATGAAAACTCTTTTCGTTTTTGTAGGCCAAATATCCCAGAATTATCAATACCAACCACGAAAAACTGCGGTGAATGTAGAAAATCCAGCCCAATTTATCCGTCCAACTATCTCTACCAAAACCTTGTTTGGTTAATTCATCGATGTACTCTCGCACTTGAGTTCCCAAAAACATTTGGTAGAAAGTAATCAGAAATATCAAATAAATAGCGAAATACATTGCTTTTGGAATCTCAAATTTCGTTTCTTTCGTAAATGTTTTCATTTTGTAAATGAGAAATAATTGAAGGCCAATGATTACCAAGGCCAAAAACAGGTGAATTGTAATTGTCCAAGGAACGAGATTCGTAGCAACCACAATAGATCCAAACCAACCTTGAATTCCCATTAAGATTAGATTGAATGCTGCCAGCCAAATTAACTTGGACTTCCTGTAATAGAGCAACATCCAAAAAAAGCTCACAAGCATAACGTTTCCAGCCAAGAACCCCAATAAGCGGTTGATGTATTCTGTCCAGGTCTTTGTTGCGTTAAAAGGCTCTTCGTAATAAATCGTTGGATCATTTTTAATACGTTCAGCTGTTTCTTCCATGCCAAGCGAATTTAGAAACGCACAAAATTTTTCTATCTTTTTCCCTCGTTTTGTAAGGAAAATATCTTTATAATCTTTGGGAAGAGAACTTTCCTCAGTTGGTGGAACCCACTGTCCGAAGCACTTTGGCCAGTCGGGGCAGCCCATCCCACTCCCTGTTATTCGAACAAAACTACCGGCAATTATCAACAAATAAATTAAAATCAAAGAAAACCAATTGAACCAAATAATTTTATTTGAAAACTTCATACACAAAATTAATGAATGTACTTTTTAAGGTGAAACAAATCAAACAAATAAAAGTTATATTAGCACTTATCAATCTCGAATGGAACTTAGAATAATTTTATTTGCCTTTATTTTTACTCCAATATTAAGTTTATGTCAAGACTCTTGTACGATTGATCATTCGATAAAGAAATACTTTTTTTTACAAGACTCCTTTGAAGATTCTCTAACGTATTACCGAAAATTATTTAGAAAAACGAAAAAAATTAGCAAAAAAGATGAACGCTTGGAATTAGCTTTTTATGTAGCATTAAGGCACTATCCTGAGCTCGAAAATACCAGTATAAGAGTTAAATTTAAAAAGATTAACTCAACAATGGTTGCTCAACCCGAAGCAGATTTTATTGTGAAATCAAGGAACAATCGTCGGTATAAAATCATTATTAATTCAACCAAAGAAACAATTGGCATGAATTACGCGGATTTAACCTTCAATGCATTAGTTGGTTGGATAGGCCATGAGTTAGCGCATATAACTGACTATAACAAAAAATCCAATGGTCAATTAGTACAATTTATCTCCAATTATTTATTTTCTCGTAAACACATGAAACATACTGAAAATTGTGCTGACAAAGAGGCGGTAAAAAGAGGTTTGGGGTATGCTCTTTACGAAGGAGTTCATGAGCTTTTCAGAAATCCTAAAATTTTCAAACACTATAAAGAAAGGAACAAGGAATATTATTTGACTCCTGAAGAAATTCTCGCAGAAATAAAGCGGGTTGAGAAGGAATAAAAATGTGGTTTTCATTTGGAATTCTTTGACACATCCTTCTAATAAAGCGGTTTTTCTTAAAACACATCGATTAAATTGGTTAATATTCAAAATAGAGCACTTTATTGTGGTATATTTGTTTGAAGACTTAAAATATGGCATTCGGATTTTTATCAAAAACAGGCAAATACAAACGATTTAACTTCGTTCCACGGTATTACGATGAGCGTAAGGAACGCCTTGAACTAAAGCGTAAAATGTATCAAGAACAAGAGATCGACTCTGACTCTCAACGCACTGCCTTTTTTCGCGATTCATTGCAACAATCATGGAACAGAGGAAAAATCGTTCGCAAACAAAAGCAATCAGCCAATATGCGAATCCTTATTTTAATTTTACTCATTATAGTTCTTGGCTATTTTGTTTTCAATGGATTGGACGATGTTGATCAAGTAATTAAATCTATTTTCTAGAAAGTGTCTGGCATCATTAAAATACTGCCTGATCACATAGCCAGTCAAATTGCAGCCGGTGAAGTAATTCAACGTCCAGCCTCTGTTGTGAAAGAATTGATTGAAAACGCTGTTGATGCCAAATCAACAAGAATACAAGTAATTATCAAAGATGCTGGAAAAACACTAATTCAAGTTATTGACGACGGAAATGGAATGAATTCAGAAGATGCAATCGTCTGTTTTGAACGACATGCAACAAGTAAGATTTCTTCAGCCGATGACTTATTTTCTCTTCAAACAAAAGGTTTTCGGGGAGAGGCGTTAGCATCGATTGCATCGATTGCTCATGTTGTATTAAAAACAAAAATAGATACAATCGATATTGGCACTGAAATTTGTATTGAAGGATCGAAAATTATTTCTCAAACTGAATGTGTTTTTTCAAAAGGGACCTCCTTTGAAATAAAAAATCTGTTCTATAACGTTCCGGCTCGGAGAAATTTCTTGAAATCTGAATCAATGGAATTTAGGCATATCGAGGAAGAGTTTGAACGTGTTGCCTTGGCCCACCCGGAAATTAGTTTTTCTTTACACCATAATAATCAAGAAATTTATTCCCTTTCTCCATCAAATTATAGAAGGCGAATCTGTGATATTTTAGGGAAATCATCGAACGATAAATTGGTCCCAATTGAGGAAGATACAGATATCGTATCTATAAGGGGGTTTGTTTTGAAACCCGAATTTGCCCGAAAAACAAGAGGAGAACAGTTTTTCTTCGTAAATAACCGTTTTTTCAAAGATAGTTATTTCAATCACGCAGTAAATAAGGCATTTGAAGGACTTATTCAACCTAAATATTATCCGGGTTATTTTCTATTTTTTTCAATTTATCCAAATAAACTAGACGTCAACATTCACCCAACAAAAACAGAAATTAGGTTTGAGGAAGATAAATTCATTTATTCTATTTTATTAAGTAGTATTCGTCAAGCTTTGGGAAAATACAACGTTATGCCCACACTAGATTTTGAGCAAGAAACAGCATTTGATGTTCCGCTGTCTGTTCGAAATCAAACCCCGATTGAACCTATTATTCGCGTAAATCCTGACTTCAATCCATTTCAATCATTTCCCAATAATTCAAAAACATCGTCTGGATTAAGCCCTGCTTTAAAAGCACAAGGATTCGGGCAGATGATACCGGATAAAGAGGCATGGCAAAATTTCTATCAAACTGAAGATACTTATACCGAACAAGAACAACAACTCATTCCAGAGGAAGAGATTGAAGTAACAAAAAAGTATTTGACAAAAGATCGATATATTTTTACTCCAACAAAATCAGGAGTATTATTGATTGATCGAAAACGGGCTCAGGAGCGAATTACGTATGATTCTTTAATGTCTCAATTCATTAATTCCCCCATTCACTCGCAGCAATTACTTTTTCCATATAATGTTGAATTATCTAAAAATGAAAAAGTACTTTGGGAAAGCCATAAGAGTCTCATTCAGCGCTTTGGATTTGAATTTGAGATTTCAGGTAATCAATTACTTTTAAACGGAATTCCCTCATGTCTTCCCGAGGATGCCATTTATTCCTGTATAGAAAATATTCATGATACATTGGGTCATAAGGAAATTGATAAAGGCGAAATCGCACATTTCATTGTGCTCTCTGTTGCACGATCAATTTCTCAATCTTCCCTGAAATCAAAATTAATTGTTGATAGTTTTATCGAAAATTTATTCCAGTGTAGGGACCATCAATATTCTCCATCAGGAAAAACAATACTCAGTACATTAACGTTAGAAGAAATAAAATCAAAATTTTAGTATGTTTTCTTTTTTGAATTCTATACCCCAAGTTACTAAAAACATTCTTCTTTTAAATGTAATGTTTTACATCGTGACTGAAATTTTAGATCTACAAGGAGTTAACTTGCGCGGAACATTGGGTGCGCATTATGTGAATTCCCCCTTGTTTGAGCCCTACCAGATTGTTACCCATTTTTTCATGCATGGTGATTTTTTTCATATATTCTTCAATATGTGGTTATTCATCATGCTTGGTGGATTTTTAGAGAAATTATGGGGCCCTAAGCGCTTTTTTATTTTTTACGTTGCCGCGGCAATGGGGGCATTTGCTCTATACAATGCAATTGGAGTCTATCAAATAATTGAATTATCAAATGTTATCGGAAAATCCGTAAATATAGATCAACTTAATTTAATTATTGCTCAAAGTGAAGGATTAGATGAATTAAACTCAAATCTGAGTGAGTTTTTTCAAAATGTACCTAATTTAAATTTGGAAGCCGTCCGTCAATATATTACCTTATCGTATACGCCAATGGTCGGGGCCTCGGGAGCAATTTTTGGAGTGATGGCTGCTTTTGCAATTCTTTTTCCTAATACAGAATTTATGCTTTATTTTGCCATTCCAGTTAAGGCAAAATATTTAGTCGGAGCTTACTTCTTAATTGAAGTATATCAAGCATTTCAAAATCAAGCAAACGATCCGGTTGCACATTTAGCACATATCGGTGGAGCAATTGTTGGGGCGATTTTGGTTTTAATTTGGAGAAGACAAGACAGAACAAATTTTTGGTAATATGCAAGCTGACCAAAATTTATTTGATTCATTGAAAAATTCCTACCGCTATGGGGGGATGACTATACGTTTAATCATCATTAATGCTTCTATTTTCTTATTAATCCAAATTCTGAGTGTTGTAATTCGCTTGATGATGGCTGATAATAGTATGCTAACAGTTTTTCTAAACGCTGTTTTTACATTGAATACAGATCTTAAGTATTTTATTTTCATGCCATGGGGACTCATTACCAGTATTTTTGCACATTTTACACTTTGGCACATTTTACTTAATATGCTTTTTTTATTCTTTTCCGGTAGAATGTTCGAACAAATATTTGATTCCAAACGACTATTGTACACATACTTAATTGGTGGAATGGCAGGTGGTGTTTTAGAAATTATAGCTCACCTGATTTTCCCAGTATTACAAAATTCCCACATCGTTATTGTTGGTGCTTCAGGGTCTATTATGGCCATTTTTATAGCGCTCGCTTTTTATAAGCCAAACCTAAAAGTTATGTTATTTGGAATTTTTCCGATACGTTTAATTTTTCTTGCCCTATTCTTTTTACTGTCAGATTTAATTTCTTTGGGAATGAATGACGGAGTTGCCCATTTTGCTCATTTAGGTGGCGCCCTTTTTGGCGCTTTATCAATTCGCAACAATACTAACAAGAATAATATACTGAATTTAACTCAACGATGGGGAGACTCACTGATAAAATCAATTAACTCTATTTTCAAAGGTTCTTCCAAGCAGCCAAAACGTTCTAATTCACGATTTAAAACGGATGAGGAATATAATATTGAAAAAAAATCGAAACAAGAAAAAATCGATCAAATCTTGGATAAAATCTCAAAATCAGGCTACGAGTCACTAACGAGACAAGAAAAAGATTTTTTATTCAACCAAAGTAAAAATGATTAGCTTCCTGAGTTTTTTATGGAATTATAAATTTTGGCTGCGCTTTTTCACAGTGATTTGTCTTGTTTCTTTGTGTCTTGCATATCTCTCCCCTTTTATCCATCCAAAAACTCAATTTCTTTTCCCTTTTTTCGGGTTGGCATATCCTGTTATTCTTGGAATTTCTATTCTTTTTTTGGTAACTTGGATCATCCTAAAATCAAAATGGGCTTGGATTGTTTTTGGAGTTTTAATTATTGGGGGAAATTTACATTTCAGAATGATTGCCATTGGAAGAAATGACGAACCTCTGGCTAAAAATTATTTACATTTAATGTCATACAATGTACATTTATTTGATGTCTTTAATCCTAAATTGGCTAATGCAAAAAAAACAAGAAATAAAATCTTTAATTACATCAAAACAGAAAATCCAGATGTAATTTGTTTTCAAGAATTTTACCAGAAAGACAAGCCCACGAATTTTAAAACAAAAGATACTATCCTAAAATTCATGAACTTTATTGACTACCACGAGCGAAGTGCACATAAAAACTTTTCGCGCCAAAATTTTGGTATCTATTTATTTTCTAAATATCCTATAATTAGAAAAGGAGATGTTATATTCGATACACAAAGTGAAAAAGATTTTAATTACTGTATTTTTGTTGATATTGTTAAAAATTCAGATACATTTAGAATTTACAATGCTCATTTACAATCAATTAAGTTGCAAGGCGATTATTACTCCGAAAAAAATCCTACAAACAAAATTTCCCAAAAGTCAACCATAGGTTTAGTTATTGATAAGCTTAAGCTGGCTTACCCGAAAAGAGCCGAACAAGCGAGAATCATAATGAAACATATCGAAAACTCACCATATCCTACTATAGTTTGTGGCGATTTTAACGACACTCCGATGTCATATACATACCAGCAATTCAATTCAAGACTCACAGATGCCTTTAGAAATTGTGGGAGTGGAATTGGAAGTACTTATGTTGGTAGAATTCCAGCGGGAAGAATCGATTATATCTTTCATACAGATAATTTAAACTCCTGTCAATTTAAAATCCAACAGAAGGCATTCAGTGATCACAGAGCCGTTTCGTGCAAAATATTTAATAAAGAGTAGTAGACTATCTTTAGGTGAAATAAAATTTTTAGAAATTAATTTTCTGTTTCAATAATTTGAATTTGTAGTTCAGTCCTTCTATTTAACTGGTGTTCAGCCTTGGAACATTTTTCTTTGTTTGAACATCTGTTCACTAATTTAGTCTCCCCGTAACCTTTTGCTAAAATTTTTCCTTTCGGAATACCCGCCTCTCGGATATATTTAACACAACTTTGCGACCTACGTTCACTGAGCTTTTCGTTGTAACGATCTGATCCCCTTGAGTCTGTATGGGATCCTAGTT
Source organism: Bacteroidota bacterium (assembly GCA_016868915.1). Classification (GTDB taxonomy): domain Bacteria; phylum Bacteroidota; class Bacteroidia; order Flavobacteriales_D; family Crocinitomicaceae; genus UBA952. Next base: position 7,134 of record VGFL01000071.1, read on the forward strand.
CTACAGTCAAGTCTGGGTGTTCTTTCATGTATTTAATTAACTTATCAAGTTCCGCTTTACTTTCTGGACGGAGATTCCAAAGATCAAAATCGTAATATATCATTCCTAGATTGATAAGTTCACTTCCTGATTTTTTTGTTAAAACTAGTGAGTACGTTTTATCTAAATTACAATCACTTGATTTATCCAGAATAATTCGGGCATCCGAATAATTAATCATTACTGCAACTATTGAATCTGTTTCTACCAGTTCCTGTGATGTAAGTTCAATTATCGATTTATCCTTGCTTGAAAGTATGTTTTTCGTTGCCTTTCCTTTTGAAAAATAAGTGATTTTTGCACCATCAATATTCTCCCCTTTCTCATTAATTACTTTTAGTTTACCAAAAAAAGTTTTATAATTGGAACTTAATTTCACTGGGATTTTCCCTTCTTTATCAAAAGTTTTATCTACTGAACAAGCTGACGAATTTCCCTCTCCGGAATAAGTAATTTTATAACTTGTATTCATTGATGGCTTAAAGGAAACTTTTCCTTTGTCATCCGTGATAAATTTATCTTCGCTATTTGTTTTTAAATTCTTTACTAAAATTGTTTGTTTAGCCAATGGCTTATTATCACAAGTTGACAAAAGAACCTCTGCTTCAATTTTATATACTGGCTTAGAAATCTTGTAAATCTCATCCTTGAAATTATTTCTATTTGAAGAAAGAAAACCTCTACCTGTATTTTCGTCAATATAAATCCCAAAATCATCAGCGTTTGTATTTATAGGACTTCCAATATGTTTCGGCTCAGAGTTTTGACTTTCTTGATAAAACACATCTAATCCTCCGTTTCCTGGCCACCCATTTGAGGAAAAATATAAGGTCCCATTATTGGAAACGAATGGAAAAAGCTCATCTCGATATGTATTAACCTTATTTCCAAGATTAACAGGTTCAGTCCATGACCCATTTCTAAAAGAAGTTTTATAAATATCAGCGCCTCCTATTCCACCCGGTTTATCTGAAGAAAAATACATATTTCCTTGTTGGTCAAGTACCCCATGACCAACAGAGTATGACTTATTATTGTATGGAAATGCCTCTTCCCGCCATTCTCCATTTTTTTCACGATAAATCTTCAATTTCAAACGAGAAAATTTCGTCCCATCCACTTCATCAATTTCTTTTTGATTTACCGTGAGAATTGCAGTTTTATTATCCAACGAAAATGAAATAGGCCCATCATGAGGATTAGTTCGCTTTACTTCTTTCCACAATTTGTCTTTACTTATATCCACTGTGTCACTAATAGATATCAAATCAGTAAAAAACTGTCCCGTCCAAGTATAATTTCTATTAATAAATCCGGTATTTCTTCTATTTGAAACTAAGATGATAGCTCCCTTGTAAGGAACAGCACAAAACTCCTCTCCTTTATTACTTTCCCTTAAATTTGTAATTGAATACTCTGAACTATCCTGTAATTGACTTAAAATCAAAGAAGCGCTATTCTTCCATTCCTGAATTTTAATTGAGTTCGGAATTCTTGCGAGCGCAGAATCTATTGCGTTTAATAGACGATTGTACTGGCTATTAATTAGTAATAAATCAAAATAAGTTAACCAATCTAGGGAACAAGTATCGTTGTTAGCAGTTAATTTCTCAGCCCAAAATAACGCTTTATCGTACTGTTCTGTTTTAGCTGCAGACTCAACGGCTTTACGAATATAACCCCAATTATTTTCATTTTTCTTAATTGATTTAGTTGCCATTTCGGCCCATACGGGATATGCCTCAGTATAATTAAGCGTTTTAGATAATTTTGTGGCGTATTCCTCTTTCATGGTTTGCCCAAATGACCAACCGATAAGATTTATTGCAATAAGAAAATAAACGAAAAGTCTCATAAACTACAGCTAACTAAAATTAAAAATAACGTGGACTAATGAATGCATTATTTTTGGAACGAAGATCAATGCATATTACTATTTCATGACTACCCCAATTCTTATAACTTAGCTTATTAAAAGGAAAATCAAAGGCGTAGCCGACCATCAATTTATCATTTATTTGATAAGAGGTATTAATCCCAATTGCCTCATTCATTCTGTACAAACCACCAACCCAAAATCGTTTAAAGAAATAAGCAGAAAGGTTAAAGTCAATAGTCATCGGAGCATTTGCTGTATATTTCAGAAGCAGTGAAGGTTTCAAATCAAATACAGTGCTAATTGGGATTGCATATCCTGCAGCAGAATAAAAATGTCGTTGAAGAAATGAATTACTGGTATCGGCACCAAGTGACGATTTTAAAAGATGAGGCACAGAAAACCCAAAGTAAAATCTCTTACTATATAAATATGCCCCGAGACCAAAATTAGGCTTAGTTGCAGAATTTACAGATATAAATATGGGATCCGTCTGGTCTGATACAATTAAATTATTGAAATCATGTTGATTTGAGTTCAAACCGGCTGAGGCACCTAATGACAAGCGTAAATCCTTCGAATTTAATTGCATGTGGTATGCAAAATTTGCCATTGCAGTAAAATTAGTTCTTGAACCAATTCTATCGTAGCTTAAATTACCTCCAACACCTATATGTTTTTGAAAGATAGGAGCATGGATGGATAAAAATTGTGTTGTAGGCGCTCCATCCCATCCCACCCATTGTGAACGATGCACTCCCGTAAAATTTAGCGAGCCACGACTTCCCGCATAAGCAGGATTGTAATTCAATGGATTGTAAAAATATAAGGAGGACTGGGCGTCTTGTTGAGCATTCGCATGCAGCGAAATAATACCGATAAGAATGACTATTATCTTTTTCATCTTTTTGATTCTTAAGGTTGAATTTCTAAATACCCTTTATATGGGTCCTGTGATTTTTTATTTGTGTCTATCAAATAGAAGTAGGTAGCGGCAGGCAATGGTCCATTTACGACGCCCCCCTGCGTGTAATAACCATTCCAGTCATTCAAATAGGGTTGGGCTTGGTGGACTAAATTTCCCCATCGGTTGTAAACCCAAACTTTAATTTCGGGATACTGTTCAATATTTTGAATGATCCAAATATCATTTTTTCCATCTCCATTCGGCGTAATTAACTGAGGAATTACAATTGGGAATAATTCTGTACATCCCAAGTCAAAAACTTCGTCAATTGTACAACCCACGGCATCAGTAACGGTAACCGTATAATTTCCTGCATCAATGTCATTATTAGTTGCTCCAGAATTACCGTTACTCCATGCGTACGTGAATCCTCCTTGACCTCCAGAAGCTGACACCGTTA
>VGFL01000072.1 GCA_016868915.1 Bacteroidota bacterium
AAAAAACAAATTAAGTTATTGATTTACAACATTTTATAATAAAACCAATTTATCATGTTTTGATTGAAAATAAGTAATAAAATACTTAATTCAAGAATTTTAAAGCGTATAAATATTCAATCCTTCTTTCGCAGATTTAACTTTTTCTTACAGTCTATTCGTTTTATTTAAACTAACTTTGTTATTTAGAAATATATGAACTTTAGTAGTTTAACGGCAATTTCTCCCATTGACGGACGATATCAGTCTAAAACAAAACATCTTCAACCCTATTTTTCAGAATTTGGACTCATCAAGTACCGCGTTCAAGTTGAAGTGGAGTACCTAATTGCTTTAGCTGAATGGGAAATAGAACCCCTGAAAGATTTTCCTCTTGAAAAAAGCGAAGAACTTCGAAAAATATATAGTGAATTTTCTGAAAAAGATGCCCTTTGGATCAAAGAAACCGAAAAGGTAACCAACCACGATGTAAAAGCAGTTGAATACTTTTTGAAAGAAAAACTACAAGAATTAAATCTCGAAAAATATTTGGAGTTTGTTCATTTTGGACTTACCTCACAAGACATCAACAATACAGCCATTCCATTGTCCTTAAAAGAAGGACTTCAAGAGGTCTATTTACCTGCATTAGCCGAATTAATTCAAAAACTTGAACAGCTTCAAGTTGAGTGGAAAGATATTCCGATGTTAGCTAGAACGCACGGGCAACCTGCCTCACCTACCCGACTTGGAAAAGAAATTCAAGTTTTCACTGAACGATTAAAGAAACAAGTAGGCTCGTTAAATCAAATTCCATTTTCAGCAAAATTTGGTGGCGCTACAGGTAATTTTAATGCTCATCATATTGCCTTTCCTAACTCAAATTGGGTAGAGTTTGCCAATACTTTTGTGAATGAAAATTTAGGTCTTGACCGAAGTCAAACTACAACTCAAATTGAACATTACGATAATTTAGCAGCACTTTTTGATGCATTAAAGCGAATAAATACAATAGTCCTAGATTTGAATAGAGATTTCTGGACGTATATTTCCATGGAATATTTCAAACAAAAGATCAAAGCAGGTGAAATTGGTTCGTCAGCCATGCCACATAAAGTAAATCCAATAGATTTTGAAAATTCAGAAGGAAATATTGGAATTGCAAATGCACTATTCGAACATCTTTCGGCCAAACTTCCCGTTTCGAGATTACAACGCGACTTAACAGATTCAACCGTATTGCGAACCATCGGTGTACCAATCGCACACACAATTATTGCTTTTACTTCCACATTAAAAGGGTTGGATAAATTACTACTCAACGAAAAAGCATTTCACGAAGATTTAGAAAATAATTGGGCGGTGGTTGCAGAAGCGATTCAATCTGTTCTGCGCCGTGAAGGCTTTGAGCAACCCTATGAATTATTAAAAGATTTGACTAGAACAAACGAGGAAATTACTGAAAATAAGGTAAAATCTTTTATCGATGGTTTGTCAATTTCAGATGAATTGAAAAGAGAACTAAAGGCAATAACTCCTCAAAACTATACTGGTATTCAACTTGTTCAGTAAACATGAAAAAATTTCTTATCGGAATAGTTTATTTGTGCTGTTTTTCAATTTACGCCCAACAAAATATTCAATGGGGTCCTCTTGAAAGAAGCAGCGGATCGATTGTATCTATAATTTCAAATTATAATAACGGTAATTTTTATTCATTAAGGTGGCTTGGAGGAAGGATTTTTGGTTCGTATTACATAGTTGAACATGAAAATTTATCAAAATTTGAATCAGCCAAAATAAAACAAACGGTTGAAAAAGGAATGGCAAGGTTGGAAAATGTTGCTACTGTTAGAAATCAACCCATTATTTTTCTCTCTGATAAAAACGGGAAACAACATTGTCTATTTTTTCAGCGGTTAGGTTCAAATCTTAAAAATATTGGGCCGGCCGAACAAATTCTCTGTTATGAAAATGAAAGGTTATCCGCCCAACCTGAATTTCAAATAACGCAATCTGAAAACAAGCAATATTTAGCGATAACCTATGAAATTGCAGGAAATCGCCAAAACCAAGATTCATATGGCTATGCTATTCTAGATACGAATCTGACAATTATCAATAAAGGAAAATACACGCTGCCATTTGATGGTAACTTAGCTACTATAAACAAGCACCATCTTTCCAATAAAGGTGAATTTTACATGAGTGTCACCGAACATTTAAAACCAAATGACAAACTTTTCACGCGCAATTTTAAAAATTACAAGGCTATGCACGTGTATCAAATCAAAGCTGATACATTGTCTTCTTTCAAACTAGATTTTAGCGAAAAACGGGTGGAAGAATTGGAAATGAGTAGCACCGACACTTTATTTACCTTAACTGGTTTATACGCGAATGTGGATGCGCAAGGAACAACGGGTGTTTTTTACATGACCATTGATTCAAAAAAAGAATCTATTGCCAAACAAGGTTTTATTCCATTTAGTAGTGAATTAACAAGATTACAATGGAGTGATAATCTTCGATTTAACGGTCGAAATTTTAACGAAAACTGGGTAAATACAAATCAATTGTATGAATACCGGTTAAGAAATATGAATTTACTATCTGATGGTAGTATTGTAGGTTCTGTTGAGCAGTATTATGTTTATTCCCGCGCTAATTTTGACAATCGAACTGGGATTTCAAACTCGATAAATTATTATTACTACGATGATATTTTAGCCTTCAAAATTGGCGTTGCGAATAATTTTGATTGGTGTAAAACCATTCAAAAAAATCAATCCTCAATCAACGATGACGGACCATTCAGTAGCTATGCAAATTACATTGACAACGGCAAATTTTGCATAATTTTTAATGATAATATAAATAATTACAATTCTGACGGAGAATTTTCAGGAGAAATATCGATTCGACCAACAAATTTTAATCCACGAAGAAATGCAGTAGCTCTTGTGGAAATTGATTTAACTACCGGAAATGCTTCAAGAAAATCCATTTTCAAACAAAAAGAAATTAAATCAATGGTTCTTCCAAAACTCTTCGAATTAAATAATCAAAATCAGGAATTAATACTTTACGGTGTTTCGGGCAGCAGAGAACGATTTGGAATCTTGAAATTGAACCAAAAGTAATACTAACCGAATAATTACTCATTAGATAGTTTGCGGAAAATAGCTGATAACCCTTACTTATTTATTCAAAAAGATGTAAAATTTACTTCATGAATAATTCTATCTTTGTTATTCAATTTTGACTAACCGAATGGACAAATTCATCCTTAATAATCAATGGCTTCTACTCGAAGATATTCAACATATTCTTGATAAAAAACAGAAAATAGAACTCGGAGATAACGTGCGAAAAGCAATTACTGATTGTAGAAACTATTTGGACTCAAAAATAAATGATTCAGACCAACTTTTTTATGGAATAAACACAGGATTTGGTTCATTGTGCGATACTGCAATTTCAAAAGAGGACCTTACAACCTTGCAACGTAATCTTGTGATCTCACATGCTTGTGGAACTGGAGAAAGGATTGAGAACAAACTCGTAAAATGCATGCTTCTGCTAAAAATTATTGGTTTGGTAAAAGGCCACTCAGGAATTCGTTTAGAAACAATTGAACGCTTGTTATTTTTCTTTAACGAAGATGTTCTACCTCTCGTTTTTGAACAGGGAAGTCTCGGTGCTTCTGGCGACCTTGCTCCACTGGCCCATCTTTCATTGGCTTTAATTGGCGAAGGAAAAGTGTGCTATAAAAATGAAATTCTTGATTCAAAAGTTGTGCTTAACCAATTTGGATTAGCACCATTAAATTTAGGTGCAAAAGAAGGTCTTGCGTTACTAAACGGAACTCAATTCATGAGTGCGCATGCAACAATTGGATGGATTCGTTCTATGCAACTTTGGGATAATTGGATTCCTGTCTCAAGTATTTCCCTGGATGCATACGATGGTCGAATGGAGCCTTTTGGGATTTCTTTACAAGAAATTCGAAATCACACAGGACAAAAATTAGTTGCGGAAAAAATGAGATCATCTCTGGCTGATAGTGAAATCGCAAAGCAACAAAAAAAGCACGTTCAAGATCCGTATTCCTTTCGCTGTATTTCGCAAGTGCACGGGGCAACTTGGGATGCATTACAGTATGCAAAAACAGTTTTTGAAAAAGAAATTAATGCAGTAACAGATAATCCTACGATATTCCCTGAAGAAGATTTAATCGTTTCCGGTGGTAATTTTCACGGTCAACCCCTGGCAATTACCTTAGATTTTCTTTCTATCGCAATGGCAGAAATGGGAAGTATTTCTGAACGAAGAGTTTATAAATTAATTTCCGGAACACGCGGTTTACCACCATTTTTAGTAGCAGAACCTGGCCTCAATTCAGGTTTTATGATCGTTCAATATACATGTGCTTCGATTGTTAGCCAGAATAAACAACATTGCACGCCAGCATCAATTGATTCAATTGATTCAAGCAATGGACAAGAAGATCACGTGAGTATGGGAGCTAATGCAGCAACAAAATTTTTAAAAATAATAGACAATTGTTATTCAATTCAAGGTATTGAACTATTAATAGGACTTCAAGCACTTGATTTTAGAAATCCAATGAAATCCAGTTTAAAAAACGAAAAATTGAGAACTAAATTCAGGCAAAAGATTTCCTTTCTTGAAAAGGATGAATTTATGCAACCTAAAATAGAGGAAGCAAGAAAATTTGTGTTAAATATGAATTAACTATGGAAGAAGAAAAAAAAGTAAAAATTAGTTTTTGGAGAATATTTTGGCCAACATTAACGGCTATTTTCTTGACCTCATTCATCGGTTGGATGGTGACAATTCTCTTTTTTGGTGGATTAATAGCAGCATTTGGAAGCACGGAAGTTGCGGGACTCAAAGAAAATACAATTCTACATTTAACATTGAAAGGAGAGATTTCCGAAAAAGGAAAAGCGAATATCAATCCAACTGATTTTACGGTTATCAACTCGATTGGATTGCGAGATTTACTTCATGGATTTGAAAAAGCAAAAAAAGACGATAACATCAGAGGAATTTACATTGAATTGGATGATTTAAATTCTGGCTATACTACAACGAAAGAAATTCGCGATGCTATCAATGATTTTGAAAAATCAGGAAAATTTGTTGTGGCCTATAATTCAGGAGAAGTTATCACACAAAAGGAATATTACCTCACATCTGCTGCTAATACCAATTATGGTTTCCCTACCTCAACTATGGAATTTTTAGGTCTTGGAGCAGAACTTACTTTTTTCAAAAATACCTTGGATAAATTAAACGTTGAAGTGGAAATAATTCGTGGAAAAAACAACGATTTTAAAAGTGCTGTAGAACCATTTTTTCGAACTGAAATGAGTGACTCTAGCCGACTTCAAATCGAACGCTACATGGAAAGCATGTGGGAAACAATTTTAACTGAAATAGCATCCGATAGAAAAGTTTCCACAAGCGAATTAAATCAAATTGCCGATTCTATGTTAATTAAACGAGCTGATGATGCATTAAAATTCAAACTTCTAGATGGATTAAAATACAAGGACGAAATAATGGATGAGTTGTGTAAAAAAGTGAAATGTAAAAAAGTGGAGGAGTTGAACCTTTATTCTTTTGAAAAATACGCTCGCAAGCAATTCAATGAAGACCAAGTTCTTGCAGAAGTTGATAATCCAAATATCGCTGTCATTGTCGCTGAAGGAGATGTAGCAACATCCGGTGATGGTGTTGCCTCTGATAAAATCTGCAAACTTTTCAAGGAAGTTCGAAATAATGAAACGATTAAAACCGTTGTTTTTAGAATTAATAGTCCAGGAGGAAGTGCTTTAGCGAGTGATGAAATTTGGCGTGAAGTACAGTTAACGAATAAGGTCAAAAAAGTGATTGTATCTATGGGAGATGTTGCCGCTTCTGGAGGCTACTACGTGGCTGCTCCTGCCTATAAAATCTTTGCTGAACCAACGACAATTACCGGATCAATTGGTGTGTTTGGAATGATTCCTTACACAGGGAAAATGTTTGAAAACTACCTGGGAATTACGTTTGACAGGGCCTCAACAAATGCCCACGCTGGAATGTCATTAAATAGGAAACTTACCCCAAAAGAATTAGAAAGCATTCAAAATGAAGTGGATGAAATTTATGATCAGTTTTTAGGTCGTGTTGCCGAAGGACGTAAATTAACCAAAGAACAAGTGAATGAGGTTGCCCGAGGTCGAGTTTGGACGGGATTCGATGCGAAAAAAATCGGACTAATTGATGAACTTGGTGGATTGAATGAAGCCATAGCGTTTGCCGCCAAAGAGGCAAAAATCCGAGAACCTAAAATTCAATACTACCCTCAAAATGAAAATAATGAATTTTTGGATTTTATTGATAACATCAACGAGGAGGAGAGTACTTTGGTTAAAAATACGACTATCCCTTCAGAACTACTGATATACTACAATCAATTAAAAAAAATTGAGTCTATGACAGGAATTCAAATGAAATTGCCCTATGAAATTCGAATTCGATAAGTGATGAAAATTGGTGTAATTGATGTTGGAACTAATGCTGCTAAACTAAAAATTTACGAAGTAAAAGGTGAAGAAATTTCAACACTTTATCAATCAAGAATTCCTCTTCGCTTAGGAGATGATGTATTTGACAACGAATACATTTCTGGAAGAAAAAAGAAACAGTTTATTCATACCATTCAAGCTTTTTATTCAACTTGTTTAGCCTTTGAAGTGGATAAAACTCGTGCAGTAGCTACCTCGGCCATGCGTATTGCAAAAAACGCAAATGAAATCGTTGATGAAATAAAATCAAATACTCAGTTGGTTTTAGAAGTTATCACAGGAAACGAGGAGGCGAATTTGATTCAAGAAGGATTTGGTTTGTTGCAGTTCGATAAAAACAAGCCTTATCTAATTATCGATGTGGGAGGAGGAAGTACTGAAATTAGCATTTTCGAAAATGGCGAAAAAATCGCTGCAAAATCATTTGAACTTGGCGCTATACGATTGCTGAGAAATAAAGAAAGTAAAACCATTTGGCAAGAGCTTGAGGCTTGGCTCAAAGATTCAATTGGAAGTTTAACGGATATTCTTGTTTTCGGAACCGGTGGCAATATAAATAAAGTTGAAAAAATACTTTCAACGTCAAATAACGACACCATTTCACTTCCAAAAATCAAGGAATTACACCAAAGTATGCTTCCATTGTCATTCCGAGAAAGAATGAAAAGATTCGATTTGAAGGCAGATCGTGCAGACGTAATCGTTCCTGCTATGGAAATTTTCATTTTTATATTGGAAAAATTACAAGTAAATTCGATCTCAATTCCTAAAATCGGTCTTTCAGATGGAATTATTGTAGATAGTATAAAACAAAATAAGAATTAATAATGGCACAAAAACCTTCTATTCCAAAAGGAACACGAGATTTTTTACCCATCGATGTTGCCAAGAGAAACTATATTTTTTCAACGATACGAAACGTCTTTGAAAAATACGGATTCAATCCAATAGAAACTCCATCCTTCGAATTATCTTCAACGCTTTTAGGAAAATACGGAGAGGAAGGCGATCGCTTAATCTTTAGAATTCTCAATAGCGGAGAAAAAGTACGAAAAGCTGATTTAGAGGCACTCGCCGCTGATAATCTACCAAAATTCGCAAATTCATTAGCCGAAAAAGCCTTGCGCTACGACTTAACCGTACCATTCGCGCGCTTTGTTGTTCAACACCAAAATGAGTTATCCTTTCCTTTTAAACGCTATCAAATTCAACCAGTCTGGCGCGCAGATCGACCTCAGCATGGTCGTTACCAAGAATTTTATCAGTGCGATGCAGATGTTGTTGGAAGTGATTCGCTTCTTCACGAAATCGACTTAGTTTTTATTTTAGATGAAGTTCTTTCAGCCTTTCATTTACCGGGATTCACCATTAAAATTAACAACCGTAAAATCCTTTCAGGAATTGCCGAAGTTTGCGGTGAATTAGAAAAAATAGTTGATATAACCGTTGCCATCGATAAACTCGATAAAATTGGAGAGGAAGGTGTAGTCCAAGAATTGACCAACAGAAACATTTCTTCTTCAGCCATTGAACTAATCAAACCATTGTTTCAATTATCTGGAAATAACGAGCAAAAAATTTCTTTTTTAACGGATTACTTGAAAAATAGCGAGGTTGGTAAACAAGGTATTCAAGAATTAGAAACTGTTATTAATTCAGTCGAGGAAATTGGTTTATCAAAAGGTATTTTAGAGTTTGATGTCACGCTCGCTCGTGGATTAAATTACTACACGGGAGCCATCTTCGAAGTAAAAGCGCATGATGTTCAAATGGGAAGTATTTGTGGTGGAGGACGTTACGACGATTTAACAGGTTTATTTGGTATGAGAGGTTTATCTGGAGTTGGAATTTCATTCGGAGCAGATCGCATCTACGACATTTTAACCACGCTGAATCTTTTCCCTTCAGATTTGGAAAAAGGAATTCGAGTAATGTTTGTGAATTTTGGAAATACTGAAAGTAAAGCAGCTTACAAATTAGTTTATGACCTTCGAAAAAATGGAATATCAGCAGAACTTTATCCGGATTCGGTGAAGATTCAAAAGCAAATGAAGTACGCCAATGATACGAAGGTTCAATTTGTTGCTCTCCTTGGAAAAAGTGAATTAGATTCACAATCAGTTCAGGTGAAAAATATGCACTCAGGCGAACAGTCTCAGCTTTCTTGGTCAGAATTAACTACTTTTTTCAATAAATAGAGATGTTAGGATTAAAAATGGCTACAGACCCCCGGTGGGTCAATGTTGTTGAAAGAAATCTTGAAGAAATTTTAGTCGATCATGCATTCTGCGAACAAAAGGCAGCAAGTAACGCAATTTCAATGATTGTTCAATATCCGCATTACACGGATCTCGTTCAGGCGATGACAGCCATTTGTCAAGAAGAAATGGCCCATTTTACTATGGTTCACGAAAAGTTAATGGAACGCGGTTTAACCCTAGGATTTGAGCGAAAAGATCCTTACGTGAATGATTTAAGTGAATTTTTAAGACGAAACAAAACGAATAGCTCACCTGAGGGAATGTTCGTGAATAAAATGCTCTTTGCTGCAATGATTGAGGCGAGAAGTTGCGAACGTTTTAAAATTCTATCAGAAGAACTTCAAGACGAAGATTTGAAAAAATTCTATCGTTCCTTGATGGAAAGTGAGGCGAGACATTACACAACATTTTTGGGCTTTGCTCGCAAATATGGAAAGGGAATTGACGTCGACAAATGTTGGCATGAATTCTTAGAATTTGAAGCGCAATTAATGGAAAAATACGGAACATCAGAAACCATACACGGATAAAATGAATCATACAAACTACAACTATTCAGTACGAGAAAGGTTAGTTCGCTACGTTCAAATTGATACAGAGGCGGATCCAAATTCAGAAACGACACCATCAAGCATGAAGCAAAAAAATCTTTCGAAATTACTTGTAGAAGAGCTTCAATCTATCGGAATTAAAGATGCAGAAATGGATGAATGGGGCTACGTGTATGCTACAATTCCAGCTACTTCAAACCGAGAAAATATCCCAACCATTTGTTTTTGTTCGCACATAGATACTGCTCCCGATTGCAGCGGAAAAGATGTTGAACCTATCGTTCACGAAAATTACCAAGGTCAACCAATTGTTCTTCCGGATGACTCTTTGCAAATTATCACCCCAGAAAAGTATCCCTATTTAGCAAGTAAAATTGGAGATGATATCATTACGGCAAGTGGAAAAACATTACTAGGAGGTGATGACAAAGCAGGTGTAGCAATCATCATGGACTTCGCTCAATTCATGATGCAAAACCCCCAAATTCAACATGGCAAAATTCGTATTTTATTTACGCC
>VGFL01000073.1 GCA_016868915.1 Bacteroidota bacterium
AACGTAATAACGGTCAATGCAAGAAGAATAAATTATATAAATAAAATAAGTCATCCATAAAAAAAGCCATCAGAAATGATGGCTTTTGCTCCCCCTGCTGGACTTGAACCAGCGACCCTCTGATTAACAGTCAGATGCTCTAACCAACTGAGCTAAGGAGGAATTTATTCCCAAAAAAGAGAGTGCAAATATAACAAAAGTTTTTGTTTCAAAAAATCGTCAATCAAAAAATAACAGGTCTATTGTTTTCTATTGATAAAAACTTAACTAAAGAGTATTCTATAAAAATTAAATTATCGAGCATAGATGGATTTAGAGTTCATCATTTATGGAAAAAAACTAATTTTAGAAAATTATATAATCCTGCTTTATGCCAAAACGAAGTTCGATATTACTAATATACACTGGTGGGACTATTGGAATGATTAAAGATCCAGTTAGTGGTGAATTAAAAAGTTTCGACTTTAAACATATGTATGGGCAAATCCCAGAATTAAATCGAATTTCTGTTATCATTCATTCAGCCAGTATTGAAAAACCCATCGACTCCTCTGAAATTACCCCACAACATTGGATTGACCTCGTGAAAATCATCGAGAAAAATTATTCAAACTACGATGGATTTGTTATTTTGCATGGTTCAGATACTATGTCGTATACAGCATCGGCATTAAGTTTTTTGATTCAAGGAACAAAAAAACCAATTATACTAACAGGAAGCCAACTACCGATTGGAACAATCAGAACAGACGGTAAAGAAAATTTAATTACTGCTATAGAAATTGCAGCCCAAAAAGACGAATATAATCAATCTGTTATACAAGAAGTATGTGTCTATTTTGAATATTCATTATATCGTGGAAACAGATCTTCTAAAGTATCTGCAAATCAATTCGAAGCTTTCAAGTCTCCAAATTATCCGCCTTTGGCAGTTGCTGGTGTTGACATTAATTATGATTTTGACAAATTATACCGATCAACAGAAAAAACAACTACTTTTTGGAAATCAATCGATACAAACGTTGCATTGATTAAACTATACCCTGGCTTGCCATATGAAACATATGAGTCACTTATTGAAATATCGAAATTTAAAGCAATTATTCTTGAAACATTCGGCTCGGGAAATGCACCTAGTTCAGCCGTTTTTCAATCTAGTATTCGCAATTACATCAAAGAAGGGGGTATCGTATTGAATGTTAGTCAGTGTTCATCTGGTATGGTGGAACAGGGGAAATATGAAACAAGTTCCTTTTTTCAAAAAGTGGGGGTACTAAGTGGATCCGATATCACTACAGAAGCGGCACTAGCAAAATTAATGTACGTTTTAACACTTGACTATGACTTGGAAACAAAGAAAAAAATTATAGAAATAAATCTTTGTGGAGAAAAAAGCTCTTGATAAAATCAGATTTGTTGAAATTTGCCACGAACGAAAGATACATTCCCGTCTCATGAATTCTTATTCGTCCTTCAATCGCTCTTTTCGATAATGCGTCTTACAACCCTAATAAGAGCTTTAATGAATCTTTCTCTCCAACAACCATACTTTCTGGATTCTCAAGCATCTCTTTCACTTTCACCAAGAAACCAACAGACTCTTTTCCGTCGATAATTCGGTGATCATATGATAGTGCAACATACATGATCGGACGAATCTCAACCATACCATTAACCGCAACTGGTCTTTCAACAATATTATGCATACCTAAAATTGCTGATTGGGGTGGATTAATTATCGGTGTAGAGAGCATGGAACCAAAGACTCCTCCGTTCGTAATTGTGAAGGTCCCACCGGTCATATCATCCGGACTTATCTTTCCATCTCTTGCTTTAGTTGCCAATCTTTTAATTTCTCGTTCGATTTCAGCCAAAGACAATTGTTCAGCGTTTCGAACTATTGGGACCATCAATCCTTTCGGTGAAGAAACTGCAATTCCGATATCAGCATAATTGTGTAAAACCATTTCCTGTCCATCAATTTGCGCATTGACAGCTGGATATAATTTTAAGGCCTCTGTAACTGCTTTGGTAAAAAACGACATGAACCCTAAATTAACACCATGATGCTTGGCAAAATCATCCTTGAATTTCGCTCGAATATCCATTATTGGTTTCATATCGACCTCATTAAATGTTGTCAACATCGCCGTTTCGTTCTTTACAGAAACCAAACGCTCCGCAATTTTTCTACGAAGCATCGACATCTTTTCACGATTTTGGCTCCTCGTTCCACTGGTTTCATTTGGTTGCTCAGCAATTGACCCTGATGATAGGGCGTTAAGTACATCTTGCTTTGTTATTCTGCCATCCTTACCAGAGCCCCTTACATTTTCGGAAGAAATACCTTTTTCAGACATAATTTTAGATGCTGACGGAGATGGAACTCCAGAGGCGTAGGAAACTTCCTCATTAATAACCTTAGATTGCGGTGTTACTGATTTAGTTTCCACAACAGGGCTAGAATAAACTTTTACCTCTTCTGCTCTGGTCTCGGTTTTGGATTCAGAGTTTCCAGTGGGTTTTGCAGCTGAGGTATCAATTAAACAGACTACCTGTCCCACTTTTACAACATCTCCATCGGCTGCTTTGAGTGTTATTGTTCCGCTCACTTCAGCAGGCAATTCAAGCGTTGCCTTATCAGAGTCAATCTCGGCAATTGTTTGATCTTTCTCGACATAATCTCCATCGGAGACTAACCATGCCGCAATTTCAACCTCTGAAATTGATTCTCCAGGACTAGGGACTTTCATTTCAAGTACTGCCATTTTATCTCTTTTATCAATAGTTATTTCACTCGTAGTTTCGCATAGCTAAAAAGCTCACTATACAAATATTCAAGACGTTTTTCATGTAACTTTTTCGACCCCTCTGCCGATGCCGCTGATGCTGGTCGACAAACTCCAATTAATGGAATGTGTCGAAGGTTCATTGCCATATACGTCCAAGCACCCATATTGGCAGGCTCTTCCTGAGACCAGATAATATTTTTCACATTTTTATATTTTTTCAAGACAGCTTCAATCTGAATTTTAGGCATAGGATACAACTGCTCAACTCGAATAAAAGCGTAAGAATTAATTCCCATTGAATGAGCCTTTTCTTTCATTTCGTAATAAAATTTACCGGAGCAGAGCACAATTGTTTCAACGTGCTTAACATCTGCGGAAAAATCATCTATCACTTCATGAAATGATCCGTTTGCCAATTCATCCATCGTAGAGGTCGCAGAAGGATAGCGTAACAACATTTTTGGAGAGAAAACAATCAATGGTTTACGAAAATCACGTTTCATTTGTCTCCTAAGTAGGTGGAAATGATTGGCCGGAGTAGAAGTATTTACGACTTGCATATTATAATCGGCGCATTGTTGTAAAAAACGCTCCATACGACCACTTGAATGTTCAGCGCCCTGTCCTTCATAACCGTGGGGAAGAAGCAATACAATACCACTTTGGGTAGCCCATTTATCCTCACCTGCAGAAATAAATTGATCAACCATTATTTGAGCCCCATTGAAGAAATCTCCAAATTGTGCTTCCCAAATTGTAAGGCTATTTGGAGTTGCTAACGAATAACCGTATTCAAATCCAAGTACACCATATTCGGATAATAGTGAATTATATATTTCAAATTTTGCTTGTTTCTCCGACAAATGATTCAAAGTCAATATTTCTTCCTCAGTATCCTCTGTTTTAACGACTGCATGCCTGTGAGAAAACGTACCGCGTTCAACATCTTGTCCTGAAATTCGAATTGGATGACCCTCTTCCAATAAAGTTGCATATGCCAACATTTCTGCAGATCCCCAATCCAACTTATCTGTTTTAAATGCATTCATGCGATCTTCAAAAATCTTAGCGATTTTTCTAAAATATTTTTTTCCTTCTGGTAGCGTAGACAACTTAATGGCAAGATCCAATAATTTCTTTTTTTCATAACCAGTCGTGGGCGAAGTATCAAAATCGGATGGTTTACTATGGCGAAATCCTTTCCAGGAACGACTTAAAAAGTCGTAAACCATAGCTTTATCCTGTTTTCGAGCAATGTCATATTCGGCCTCCAAATAATTATTGTACTCATTTTCGATTTTTACCGCCTCATCATTTAGAAGTACCCCTTCACTTTCTAATTGTTTAAGATAAATTTCTCTTGGATTGGGGTGTTTTGAAATAATGTTGTATAGACTTGGCTGTGTAAATTTTGGTTCATCTCCTTCGTTATGTCCGTACTTACGATAACACAACAAATCGATAAAAATATCTCGGTTAAAGGCTTGCCTATATTCAACTGCTATTTCCATAGATTGTACAACCGCCTCTACATCATCTCCATTCACGTGAAAAACCGGACACAGCGTAGTTTTTGCGACATCTGTACAATACGTTGAAGAACGGGCATCTAAATAATTGGTTGTAAAACCAACTTGATTATTCACAACAATATGTATTGTACCGCCTGCACGATATCCATCAAGCTGAGCCATCTGAATTGTTTCGTAAATGATACCTTGGCCAGCAATTGCGGCGTCACCGTGTATAAGTACCGGACATATTTTTGATTCGTCGTACAATTCAGTATCCACTTTTGCACGGGCAATTCCCTCAACTACAGTATTCACCGCCTCTAAATGAGAAGGATTTGGCGATAGAGTTAAGCCAACTTTTTTACCATTTTCGAGAGTAAGGTAGGATGTAAATCCCTGATGATACTTAACATCCCCATCAAAAGTTGATTCAAAATCAAATTCTTTTCCTTCGAATTCTGAAAAAATATCTTTCGGACGTTTTTCAAAAATATTTGTTAAAGTATTCAATCTGCCTCGATGAGCCATTCCCATTACGAAATATTCAACTCCGAGATTAGAACCACGTTTTACCAAAACGTCAAGAGCAGGTATTAATGCTTCCCCACCTTCAATAGAAAACCTTTTCTGACCAACAAATTTTTTACCTAAAAAGGCTTCAAATGAAGACGCTTGATTAAGTTTTTTAAAAATTTCGATTTTCCGATTTTTATCAATGATCGGGCGGTTTTTTAGTTCAATTTTATTTTTTATCCATTCTACTCTCTCTGGGTCGCGAATGTAGACGTATTCAATACCAATGGATTGACAATAGGTTTCTTCTAAATGATTGATAATTTCACGCAATGAACCCGGACCGACTCCGATAATTTCACCAGCTTGAAAAACAGTATCCAAATCTGCATCGGACAGATCAAAATTTTCAATTGACAAGGTTGGCGAATATTGCCGTCTTTCTCGGACGGGATTCGTTTTTGTAAATAGGTGCCCGCGCGATCTATAACCGTTAATAAGATTTATTACACGAAATTCTTTTTGGTAATTTTCGGGGATTTGATCATCTTCTTCAAAATTAGTTTTAGCAAAATCAAATCCTTCAAAAAACTTTTGCCAGCCGATATCTACATTGTTTGGACTTTCTAAATACTCTTTATACAAATGACTTATCGCAGATATGTCTGCATTTCCAATGTATGAAATTTTGTCCATTCTATTACTCCTGTCGTATCTCGCAAATTTAAGTAATTAAATAGAAAAACGAACGAAAAAAACTTTCTTTTTGGGGATAATCGGTTCATGTATTTTTCGTGAAATAAAAAAGTTGTAATTTTAATATTCACGTGCAACCTAAATGAGAAACAATGAGTCTATCCGGTGATGCAATGATTGAGGATACCACTTTGGTAAAAGCCTGTGTAAAAGGTGACTCACGAGCTCAAAAAGCGTTGTTTGAAAAGTTTGCGCCGAAAATGTTTGCTGTTTGTTTGCGTTACATAGGAGATTTTGATGAAGCCCAAGACACCTTGCAAGACGGATTTATCAAGGTTTTTAATAAGCTATCCGATTTCAAAAATGAGGGTGTCCTCGAGGGTTGGATAAGACGTATAATAGTGAATACTTGTCTTGATTCAATTCGTAAAAATCACAAGACAAAGTTCAATACCTCTATTTCAGAAGTAGAATACCAATTAGAGTACATCGATACGAGTTTTCAAAACTTAGAATTAGAGGAACTCATGAACTTAGTTCAATCCATGCCAAATGGATACAGGGTTGTTTTTAATATGTTTGCTATTGAAGGATATACGCACAAGGAAATTGGAGAAAAGCTTGGAATCAATGAAAATACATCCAAATCACAATATTTACGGGCGCGCTCTTTTTTAAGGGAACGACTAAAAAAATTAGAATGGAAGGAAAAGACAGTATAAAAGATTTGTTTGGCGAAAGGTTAATTAACCACGAGGTCCCGGTAAATCCGGAGCTCTGGTCATCTATTGCTTCTCAAATTCCAACCGTTGGTTCTACTTCAATAGCAACAGGTTCAGGTCTGTCCACTAAAATTCTCATTGCTATTTCCATCGCAGCGTCTGTTGGTACTGGTATTTATTTTCTTAAAACTAAAAATCAAGAACGCGAATTGGAAAATCCTACGAAAGGATCTTCACAAACAACATCATCCAAAAAAGAGGATTCTGATAAAAAAATCGAAAGGTCAAATTTAGAGATCAAGATTTTGTCTCAGCCAGAACAATTAAAAACAGAATTACAAGCTGAAGGTCAAAATGATGTCAATACGGAAGAAATTAATGTTCCTGATAAAACTGAGGCAACCTATACGACCCAAAAAGACAAAAATATTCATCAAAATAACAATGTGGCGGAAGTTCCAATTTCTGTAAAAGAAGTTACCCGGTCTGAGAATAAAGTGTCTGAAGTTCCTACAACCAATAGTGCAATTACCGCTGTAATTGCCCAAAACAGTATCTCTTCAACGGATAATAACTCGAATATAATTCCAAAAGAAAGTTTGTTAAACGTTCTTCTTCCAAACATATTTACACCAAATGGAGATGGTCGTAATGATTTCTTAGAATTGACAATTGAAGGGGTTACTGATTTCAGTGTGGTTGTATTGGATAATATGGGCAAAGTCATCTACCAATCAGAAGACGTTCGCTTCAAGTGGGACGGTACGCTGCCTAACGGAGAGAAAGCCCCTAAGGGACATTATGTCTATTATATTACTGGAAAAGACTCAGAAGGAAAATTAATTTCCAAGCACAGTAGGTTGACTATCAGTAACTAAATCAAATTTCAGCAAAGGCAAAAGTCTCTTTAAGGCGTATTCCTTTTTCGGTGCGCTGTACGGTGCAACACTCATTTGATGGGTCATGTTCGAAGAACAAAATAAATTCTTCGTCAGCAGCTTGATTTAAAAATACCTCTTTTTCCGAAATCGTTAATAAAGGACGAGTATCGTATCCCATCACATATGGAATAGGAATGTGCCCAACACTCGGGAGTAAGTCAGCCATGAAAACAATTGTTTTTCCTTTGTATTTAAAATGTGGAATCATCATACTTTCGGTATGACCATCAACAAATAATACATCTATATTTGACAGAAAATTTGTTGCAAAATTTCCTTTTCGTTCTATAAATTTTAATTGCCCGCTCTCTTGAATAGGCAGAATATTTTCGGAAAGGAAAGATGCTTTTTCTCGCGGATTTGGTTTTGTTGCCCATTTCCAATGATTTTCTGTGCTCCAAAACATGGCATTTTTAAATGCTGGCCTATATCCTGATTTTGAATCATTCCATTCAATACTACCGCCACAATGGTCAAAATGGAGGTGTGTAAGAAAAACATCCGTAATCATATCCTTCGAAAATCCCAATCTTTTAAGATTTCCGTCTAACGAATCATTTCCATGCAAGAAATAATGAGAGAAGAATTTATCAGTTTGTTTGTTTCCTATACCTGTATCCACCAAAATTAGTTTATTGCCATCCTCAATAAGTAGAGAGCGCATGGCCCAGGTACACATGTTTAATTCATCTGGAGGATTTGTTTTTTGCCAAATTGTTTTTGGTACAACACCGAACATTGCACCCCCATCTAACTTGAAAAACCCTGTATTTAAAACATATATTTGCATTTTTAAAAACTTAAAGGTAAACCAAGATTGATGTTTTTATCCGTTGAGTTTCTGAAAAATTGAAAAAAAAACTGTCATCAAAATAATTGATGACAGTTTTACAATTTTGTTATTTAAATTCTTAGTTTTTAACAAAATTTCCTTTAGTTACTTTGCCATTCACAGTAACTTGATAAATATACATCCCTCCATTTAGTTTCGAAACATCTATGCTAGTCTCCTGTGATTTGTGAACCACCTTTCCATCAAGCGTTGAAATAACAATATCAGAAATTTCACCGTTTGTTGATATATTCAATACATCATTTGCTGGATTTGGATATACATTTACATTGGTAGAAAGCTCAATCACTCCTGTTGTTGTGTTTATTTGAACATTATCTAACCATAATTCACTGCCTGGATATCCATTTCCCTCATTGAATAAAAATCCAATCGAAGAAGAAGCAATTATAAGGAAAGCATTTGCTGTATATCCTGCGGCCTGGAATTCTTGAACAGGTAAAGATTCCATTGTCCAATTGGCTGTAGTGCCTGTATATACATTGGCAGTAGCGTACATAACAACATCATCGTTTGGATCCGCGGTTAACGTGTCATAAATCTGAAGAAAAACAGCAGCTGAATCTCCTGCTTGTACTATATTTTTGTAGGCAAAATTTAAGGTCCAAGAAGCAGGATTGGTAATTGCTCCGGGGACATATTGTTGAATGAAGCCTGCAATGGTATCAGAAGGCCATTGTAAAAGACCCGCAGTTGCTGGATCAAAAATTGTTTTAATCTTTCCATATTGAGCACCAGCGTAGGCGCCAGATGTTTCAATGGTGTAAAAACCTTGTCCCCATCCAGGAGAATCATAGGCTATACCGGGAAGCAAAGGAGTTGCAGGTGATTCAAAATTACCGTTAACAACAATTTGAGCATTTGATGAAATACCACAAATTAAAAAAGAGGCAAAAAGTAAAATTTTTTTCATATTTATTTTTTTTAGTTTTACAAATTTATTACAATTTCTCATTTGAGAAAATCTCGGTAAAAAAAATGTTAGAAACCAACACATTGTGCCTTTTGCTCGTCATACTGTGATCTTGCAAATATGAATGCAATAGGAACACTTTTGAAATGGTTGACTTGCTTGACTGAAAACTTTTTGTACTTTTTTTTGTTTCCAATAGTCAATTCTGTAACTTTAAACACTAAATATATATAATATGAAGTTTTTTTTACTCTCCACAGCCCTTTTGCTCCTATGTTATCAGTTGAACGCCCAGTGTACAACAACGAATGCAACATCTTGTGTGTGTGCTGACGGAACCCAAAATTGTTTTCTTTATCCTGATATAACCGCATCATGGAAAGGTATAGCAAATAATGGATGGACTGAATACCCACAAACGAATGCAGGAACAAATTACAACGGACAAGGGCCAGACAACGGAAGATTACGCGTTACCGGTTCAACACCAAATATTGGTCACGGATCCTTCACAGTAAGAGGACAAGACGCCAATGGCAAACGCGCCTTCATTTGTGGAAATGATACAATTTACAATGTCAATGGTTCAGGAGCTTTTACCTGTCCAAATGGCAACCCAAATCCAAAGCAAATGTTGATTCAACGTGTTTACAAAAAAGACGGTAACACAATGTCATATGTCGATTCATGGAGAGGAAGTATGACCTATCACTCCTCGCACGGGCACAATCACGTTGACGATTGGGCTGTAATGACACTAAGACTTCAAACAAGCGATCCAAATCCGCTCAACTGGCCCATTATTGGCGATGGTGCGAAAATAGGCTTTTGTT